>CALFVD010000161.1 GCA_937928005.1 uncultured Neomegalonema sp.
TTCAGCGCGCAATTCGGCAATCCGGTCTCTTTCAACGCTCGTAAGATGTGTGTAATCTGACATCGCAACACCGTTTTTTGTTTAGCGACAGACGGATACCAAAATCCGTCACGGTGTTGCACCTCGCTTCTGAAACCAGGGTGCCTCTGCGGGTGGGCATGAGTGCCTTGGCGAATGGCGAAGTTTTATCCGATTGCGATTCTCCGCCTCAGTCCCACAGAACCATATCATCCCGGTGGACCACGGCGGCGCGGCCCGGATAGCCTAGGATGGGTTCTATTTCGGTGCTCTGGCGTCCGGCGATGAGGCGGGTTTCATCTGCGGTATAGGCGCAGATGGCGGCCCCCAACGCCTTGCCATCGAGGGCAGTGAGGGTAATGGGTTCGCCCCGTCCAAAGCGGCCCTCCACATTGCGCACACCTGCGGGCAGGAGCGAGCGGCCAGCGCGCAGGGCGGTAGCCGCACCATCGTCTATGCTCAGCGTGCCTTCACTGCGCAGACCCGCAATCCATTGCTTGCGGGCGTTTTGGGGCGTGTCGGAAGGGACGAACCATGTGCAGGGCGCGCCTTCTTTCAAGGCAGCAAGAGGGTGGTCACGATCACCCCTTGCGATGACCATTGCACAGCCGCCTTGAAGTGCGGTCTTGGCGGCGAGGATCTTCGTACGCATTCCACCTTTTGACAGGGCGGAGAGAGCGCCGCCCGCCATGCCCTCAATCTCAGGCGTGATGGCGCTGACGAGATCGAGACGGCGGGCGGTGGGGTCCGTGGCCGGGTTGGCGGTATAGAGGCCGTCGATATCGGACAGGAGGATCAGCCGGTCGGCGCTGGTCATCAGGGCAACGCGGGCGGCAAGGCGGTCATTATCGCCGTAGCGGATTTCATCAGTCGCCACCGTATCGTTTTCATTGACGATGGGCAGGACGCCGAGGTCGAGCAAAGTCGCCAATGTGGCGCGGCCATTGAGGTAGCGGCGGCGGTCTTTCGTGTCGTCGAGCGTTAGGAGGACTTGCCCGGCGTGAATGCCATGGGGGGCGAATGCTTCGGCATAGGCGCGGGCAAGCGCGATCTGTCCGGCGGCGGCGGCGGCCTGCGCCTGCTCTAACGGCAGGGCGGCGCGCGGTAGGCCAAGGATGCCCCGGCCTAGCGCAATGGCCCCAGACGAGACGAGCGCCACACGCTTTCCTGTCGCCCGCAGCTCGGCCACATCCGCCGCAAGGCCGCGCAGCCATTCAGCACGCAGACCGCCAGTTTCAGGGTCAACCAGCAAGGCCGAACCAATCTTAACGACGATGGACTGACCGGCGGCGAGGTAGGCGGGGGGGGCGAAGGAGGCTACCGCTTCATTAGAGGCAGGCTCATACAATGCTTCCGTCATCTGATATCTGATTGAAATTCAATTTGCCACCTTGCGACGGCAAGATCAGCTAACCAACTCTGACGGGCTTCAATTGCCTCTCTCGTCCAAACGTTCACCTCACAAATTTCTCGAGTGATCGACAACGGCGACTTAGAGAAAATAGCTTTCTTATCGTCAAAAGAGACGTTCCCGATTTCGCGGTTCTCAGAAGCAGAGAGCAAGGTCATGTTGCCGAGCATTTCGATTGAGTCATCGATTGAATCGGGACCGAACGCTGCTAGCCATTCCTGGCTTGGATTCCTAGGTAAAATATGTTCGAGCGTAAGCTGTCCGTCTGCAAGTGCAAGCGTCGGATTTATCTGGCGTTCTAATTGAGCAAGAAGATATCGAACTTTCTTTGATGATTGCGTAGTTTTAAACTGCTTTTTCTGAAAATCAGATTTGAATTGGTCATCAGGAACATAAGTTTCACGCAAAGCTCCTTTCACGCCTACAAGATTAGATATTGAACCTTGTGCAATACCTTGGGCAACACGATTGTAAACAGGCTCCTGTTCATTAGGTGGTCGAGAGCCAATTACATTGAAGCGGATCGATAGTGCAGATATATATCCAAGAATTTTCACAAATCGTGCAGGCGTGAACTTCTCATATGCCGAAAGCAAGAGGCCCGTAGGCTGCGAAATATTAAAAAGATTAAGTATAGTAATGTATGGAATGGCATCAGAGTATTCAGTACGCTTCCAAAATTCGTCATCAGAACTCTGCAGCGCTGCATATGTCTGAGAAGCGTACTCTAATTTTCTGAGGTAATCATACGCTGATTCTCGATCATTCACATTCTGCTTGATTCGCTTGAACAGGCTATTTTTCTGAACGAGCGGATTTCGACTATTCCATTCAGCATGAATAAACCTAGTAAAATCATTTTGACCAAGCTGGCTAGTAATTGCTCCCCAAGTTTCTTCAAGATCAGCAATTTCTTGACCGTGCAATTCGTGCCCAGCATCGATAATTGAAAATACATAATTTTTGACAAGATCAGGCACTGATAATTGCACACCTCTAGCATTGAGGGTTTCAAACACTTTATAGGCATTGAGATCACTCCCAACAGTTATGGTAGTGAAAAGCATCTTATCGATTAATTGCTCTACAAAACCTGCAAGCGCCTCACCGGTATTCAACCCTTCCTCTCCGATCCGTGCATCAAAGAATTCACAAGCCTTACCAAGTAATCTTTCGGAGCGCTTAATTCCTCGAACAGGTGGAATCTCTAATTTGCAGAGATACCGGCGGAAAAAAGCATCATTGTTGCGATTGAGAGTCAGCTTAGCCTGTGTCGAAAGTGACACTGGATCCGTAAATCCAATGAAGGTGTTCCGGAGCGTATCCATGCGAATTTGGTTAGCTTGAGCCTCTTCGCCCTGCTCGATAAGGGCTTGCAATCGATATAGAATTGCCAAAATAATAATACTGATTGTTGTCAGTCTTTGTTGGCCATCAATTACGGCAAAAGTGCGTGCATCTTTATTTTGCAAAACTAAATAACCGAGATAGTGTTGCTCTCCTTCCTCAATGCCTATAAGGTCTTGCCAGAGGTCTTCCCATTGTTCTTGTGACCATGCGTAATCGCGCTGGAATTTTGGAACCCAGTATTTCAGCCCATTGCCCATAATTTGGCGAAAAGTCTGGTTTTTGGTATCGAAATTCAAACTCATGCGCAAATTCCTAAGTCATCAACGTGTCATTGTATAGATCTCAAGGCGTCCACGCCTCGTCGGAAACGGGGGCGGTGCGTTCGCGGTAAGCGGTGATCTCGCGCCACATTTCGCGCAACACATCTTGCACGCCATCGCGGGTCGCGCCGGATAAAGGCATCACATGGGTTGCGCCTTCAACTTTCAGGGCAGCGATCTTTTCGGTGATTTCCTCATCCATCAGGGCGTCGGTCTTGTTGAGGCCGACGATGCGGGGTTTTTCGGCGAGGCCGCCGCCATAGCCTTCCAACTCGCCCATGATGATGCGGTAGTCATGGGCCACGTCCTCGGATGTACCATCGACCAAGTGCAGCAGGACGGCGCAGCGTTCGACATGACCAAGGAAACGGTCGCCCAGACCCGCGCCCTCGCTGGCCCCTTCGATCAGACCGGGGATATCGGCCAGAACGAATTCGGCCCCATCAATGCCGACAACGCCCAATCCGGGGTGCAGGGTGGTGAAAGGATAGGCACCAATCTTCGGCGTCGCATTGGTCACGACCGACTGGAAGGTCGATTTACCCGCATTGGGCAAGCCGAGCAGGCCCGCATCGGCGATGAGTTTCAAGCGCAGGATCAGGGTGCGCTCGATGCCCGGCTGGCCGGGATTGGCCTGTCGTGGGGAGCGGTTGGTCGAGGATTTGAACCGCACATTGCCCCAGCCGCCATTGCCGCCCTGAGCGATTAGGATACGCTGGCCAACTTCGGTGAGATCAGCGATCAACTCCTCAGTATCAAGATCGTAGATTTCAGTGCCCACCGGCACCTTGATGACCTTGTCGTCGCCGCCTGCGCCGGTACGCTCGCGGCCCATACCGTTTTGACCGCGCTGGGCTTTGTGATGCTGCTGATAGCGAAAATCAATGAGAGTGTTGAGGCCCGGTATCGCCTCGGCCCAGACATCGCCGCCCCGCCCCCCATCACCGCCATTGGGGCCACCATACTCGATATGCGCCTCGCGCCGAAAGGACGCGCAGCCATTGCCGCCCGAACCGGATTGGATGTAGATCTTAGCTTGATCGAGAAATCTCATGTCTGCCAATCCTCGCGGGTCAGTATCAGGGTTGCGGCCTCCACCTCGCCGCCGCGTGCCTTAGAGAAGGACCGGACACGCGCCGTCTCCGCAAAACCGAGCAGGGCATGGATACGGAGCGAACCGGGATTGTCCAGATAGGCCTTGCTGTCGATCCGCGCAATATCCATTTCGCGAAACCCCCAATCGACGACGGCGCGCGTTGCTTCGGCCATGTATCCGTGGCGCCAATAGGGACGACCGAGCCAGAAGCCGAGACGACGCACACCCGGTGCCTTCCACGACAGGCTCACGACACCCATGAATCCCTCGCCCCGGTCGAGAGCGAAATGCGCGTCGCGCGGATCATCCAATGCGCCCGACAACCATGCGCGGGACTCTTCCGGCGGATAGGGATGCGCGACAACGGCCAGCATCTTCGACACATCGTAATCGTCGATCAAGACCGCGTGCCGCTCTGCATCGGTCATCGCACGGGGGCGCAGGGTCAGGCGGTCGGTCTGGAGCGACGGCATACACCAGCCGTCCCACCGCAAGCGATGGAGCGTACTGCCTGGATCGTCTTCGCGGGCAAGTGAGGTACACGCGCTGGGGCCAATGCGCGCGAAGCCGAATTTCTCCAGAACCCGGCTCGAAGCTGGATTATCATCCAGTGTCTCGGCCTCGATCACCGGCCAGTTCAGGACGCGAAAGCCGTAATCCAGCGCCGCCGGAATCGCTTCGCTGGCAAATCCCTGACCCCAGACATCTGGACGCAGAAAATAGCCGAGTTGCGGTGTTCCTGTACCGTGCAAACTGCCCGCTGCGATTTCGCCAATCATCTCGCCGGTATCGCGAAGACGCATGGCAAAGGTGAAGCGGCTATTGTCGCATTGCCTTTGCGCGATACGGGCCGTGGCAGCATCGCGGGTGAAGGGTAATGGAATGGACGCCATCATACGCGCGACTTCCTGATGGTCCGCATTCAAAACAAGCGCATCCACATCATCGGGAGCATAGGGCGATAGAATCAATCGCGTGGTCTCAAGCACTGGCGTCATGCCTCCATCTCGCGCATCACAGTTGCGCGGAACCCGGCGGCGGGTAGGCGATAAAGGGCCTCAATAATGGCCTGCGCCTCGTCACTTTCTAAGATGCGCGGATACCAGACCACGGCCTCGCGCGCAGGGAGTAGCCCCCAGAGCATGGCTTCACGGGCCGCGCGGACGACGATGCTTGCGGCGATACCCTCTGGCCCATGGCGCAGTTCGATGCGTCCGTCATGGTTCGAGAGGACCATGAAGACGGCACGCCCGCCCTGCCCCGCCTGCATAAAGGTATCAAACGCCTCCAACGCCTTGACCCGCCCGACCATACCCCGCGCGGTGAAAGCCCCGGCGGCATCGGTCGCACTAACGAAGAGTTTGGGGTTAATCATGGGTGGGAGTGTAGCATTACCTCGCCCGTTATTCCCAGCGAATGGCGGGGCGGCAAGAAATCTGGGTATTACAAATCCACATCCGCCCAGATCAGATGATGATCGGAGGCGGCGTGGACCTTGCGGGTTAGTTCGGGGTAGACATCCCAGCGAGGCGGGCGCGAACCGGGCCAGACGCCTTTGCGTAGCAGGCCACCGCGTGTGACCTTTGCGAACAAGGACGGTGAGAGCAGCAGAAAATCGATCTTGTCATCATCATTACCAAGACCATGGGTGCCAATGCCACGCTGGCCATTATTCGCACGAAACTCAAAATCTGTGAACGCGGGATGCTCGGATACGTCGCGTAGATCAGTGTCGAGCAATGGGGCGAGTTCCGCACTGTCGGGGGTATCATTCAAATCACCAAGGACGACGATATCGTCGAAGCCTTCACCTCGTAGGCGCATGTAATGGGCGGCGGTGGCTTCGGATTGCGCGCGGCGCTTGGCCCGGCTGGCGGGGTCGTTACCGCCGAATTTGCTTTTGAAATGGTTGGGTAGGACCATGATCGTGCCGCCCGCCGGGGTCGTAACCGCATATTCGGGACAATCACGGCTGAAGACCGGAAAGCCATCGGGTTTGAGGTCGTCCACATGGCTGCGCACGGTGCCGATGGGGTAGCCGGGGGCGGTGGCAAGGCCCACATCAATGCCACGCCGGTCATTGCCATCGACGATCATCACATGGCGGTAGCCCATGCCAATGCCGAGGCGTTCCAGCATCAATTCTTGAAACTTCAGCAAAACAGGGCGGCTTTCGGCCTCGACCACAGCGAGGATATCGGCGCGGGCTTCGGCAATCATCCGGGCGGTCAGAACCATGGCGGTTTCGTCCACGCCCTCTGTCCTAAGCTCGCACCAGCCTATCCAATCATCGCGACCATTCGCTTTGATATAGGCTGGCTTGTGGCGCGGGCGGCTGATGAGCTGGCCGCGAATCTTACGGATGCGGGTAAACGGCCCCTCGTCCCGGCGCAACATGCCCAACCTGTCAATCAGTGCGAGCATCCGGGCTTTGGCCGCATCGTCATAAGCGGGGCGCTCGAACAAAGTATTTAGCTCGGCATGGGCATCAAGAACGGGTTGATGCGCATCGGGGTCCGGGTCATTGAAGACCTTGGCACGATCAAACAGGTTCTCGACATTAAAAGCAGCGATGCGCATGGCTAGACCTCCTTGCGTGAAAGGGATAGAAATCACCGAAATAAATTCAACACGTTATTCTATTATACCGAATATTTCACTATATAGCGATATTAGGAATTTTTTATAATGTTTATTTGTCTAATCAAAGCACGATAACATCAATACTAGATTTTTTACAACCCCTCAATGAACCCCCACCATTCTCTCACAAGTTGCAGCATTGGGCCATATGCCCTGTGGCGTAGGAGAAGTTGGTATGATTGCGCATAAACCCGATTCCGAATTCATTAATAGGCGGGCGACACCACGGTTTGATTATGGTGGAAGCTGCGTGGTTTTGCGGGCGAATCGACAGATAAACGCCATCGTCTGCAATATCTCCGCCGGGGGCATGGCCGTGCAGCTTCAGGGTCTTGGCCGGGTCGATCCAGGCGATATCGTGCATCTGCGGCTTGGTGACTTTCCGGCGATTCGGGCCTGTGTCTGCTGGATGAGTGAGCGCAAAGTGGGGTTACGGTTCGATGAACCGCTCGACCGACACCCGGATATTCGCGCGTTGCTTGAACGTCTGGAAAATGGCGAGCCTGTAGCGCTGTCCGATGACGGGGCTGAAGGAACCGATATCGTCAATGAACAAACGGTCAAGATGGCCGTAGCGGAGGTCGCCAAAAGCGTAGCGCGGGCGACGGATCGATCCGGAAAATAGCACTATTGGGATAAAGTGAGAAGCCGCACGACCCGAAACCAAACCGTTGTGGCTGCTTCCTTCCGGACCTGACCAGGTTGGCGGTCGGCTCGCCCGGCGACTCCTCACCGCTTAGATAGGCGATGGGGGGCGTGATGTGCAAGGGGCTATTCGTCCGCAGGCACCCATGCGGGCAAAGGGGTGCCGCCGGTGTAGTGGTTTTCTGCCGGGGTCTCGCGGAACAGGACGTAGAGATCGACGGGATCGCAGGCGAGTTCGGTCTGCATGATAGCTGCGATGGCATCCACAAGCGCCTTCTTACGCCCGGCATCGCGACCGGGGCGTAGATCGACCGTCACGAGGGGCAGGCCGTCGCCCATCTCGGCGAAGGCTTCGCGGATGGCGACGTAATCGTACTTGGTTTCCTTGGGGGCAAGCGTGTCGAGAACGGCTTGCTTCACGCCTTCGCGGATACGGTGCTTTACCGCGCGGTCGGTGCCTTCGGGGACTTCGATACGGATGACCGGCATGGCGGTGCTCCTGTCGTTGGATGGATCGCGTCGGCTGACAGTATTGAGCCTATAGCGATTTGCGCATTTGTTGAATCAGGTTTCCCGCCAAGACTCGCGTGAAACCTGATGCTTTGTGGCTCAACGTTTGCGCAATTCGCTTTAAGCACCCGTCACGGCAAGATCGCGTTCACACCCAAACCTCAGGTTCTCCTACACCAAGAAGAAATCATCGGCACTCAAGCGGGCGGCGTCGATGGTCTCAAAAATGAGCGTATCGCCGTTGGTTCCGGCGAGTACGGCACCGTTCGGCCCTTGCGATATGCCCTGCAAGATTTCGGGAATCGTTAGGTCATCATAGATCGAGCTATCGATGGCAATACGGTCCCGGCCCGGATCGAAATCCACGATCTTGCCATCCACGCGCGCGGTGAAGTGGAAGATATCCGCGCCCTCTCCACCGGAGAGAATGGCGTTATGCGCGCGGCTTTCCAACAGGTCGTCACCCGCACCGCCCAGCGCCCGGACCCCCCAATGATCCAAGATCAGATGATCGTCGCTTGCACCGCCAGAGAGACGGATATTACCCCCGCCCGACGCGATTAGATCGCTACCATCGGTGCCATTCAGCCAACCGGAACCAGTGATGAGGGGGCCGGTTTCGATCTGTGGCAGCACATCAAGCCTGTCGTCATCCGCCACCGTGCTGACGACCCTTAGATCGGCAGCTTGGAGATCGTCGAGGGTAAGACCGCGCAGCATCACACGCCCCGCATCCGTATTCACGATGACGCCCCTGCTGTTCTCGGCGGCTGCATCGAGGATATCGTCTACGGTATCAATGCCGCCCACACCATCGGCGAAGTACAAGGTGTCCTCGGTGATATCGAAATCCCGGATCGTGGCTCCGACGACCGGCCCTGCGATGACCACGCTATCAGCACCATCGCCAGTTCGGATCGTATGCCGATGACTGTGAAGCCAGAATACATCGTCACCATCGCCGCCATTTGCAGATTGGCTGTAACCGGTTAGGTCGATGCGGTCATTGCCGTCACCACCGAAAACTCTGACATTCTGCGACGTTGGTGTGATGTAATCATCCGCTGCCGTGCCTCTGAGCCAGCCAGAGCCGGTGATGATCGAGGATGGCGTGTCGAAGATGGTGGGACTCTCAGGTATAACAGGATCAGGTGGGACAGGACGGGATGGCAGGTCGGCAACGGTAACGCCGGTTAAGGTCAGCGACCCCTCCTGACCGAGATCGAGCAGCGCACCAGCCTCGGTATCGACGAACAACGCCACGGCAGTATAGAAATCCTGCACCCCCGCAAAAGCGTGCAGTTCGATGGTGTCTTGATCAGCATCAAAATCACCAATAACCGTCTGGCCCAAGGTTCCCTCGAAACGGAAAGTATCGGCAAAGCGCCCGAAATCCACATCATGGCGGTCGCCCTGAAGGTAGTTGACGCCTGCGCCGCCAAAGATGATATCCGCCCCAGAACCACCAAAGAGCCAGTCTTCGCCATCCCCAGCGATCAGCGTGTCGTTACCGTCACCTCCCGCCACGAGATGATTGCCCGCCCCGGTTTCGATCCTATCGTTGCCATCCCCGCCATTGATGATGCGCGAGCCGTCACCATCCAAAATCATATCGTTCAGCGCAGTGCCGTTTGTTCGCTCAGTTATACCAACCGTCGTATGGTCGAGGAACGTGACCGGCACCGCGAATTGCGCCGAAGTGCCGCTATGGACGGTGGCCGCGACCACATCATCGGAAATGGCTTCGGCCATCCATAACAGAGCCTCGGCATAGCGCGCGTCACGAGTGCCGCTCAACAGCGATGCGGTGCCCCCCCAAGCCGCAGGGGCGTAGAAATCGCTGCCACTCGACCAGTCATCCGTACCGGTCGTGCCAGCATCATCGGCATGTTGTTGCAGGTCGGCCCAGCCAATATCGTCGTCATAGGCGCGTGAACCAGAAGGACTGCCCGAAATTGAATAGAGGTAGTGGTAGGGATCGAAATCATCCTGAAGGAAGCGGCCCGCCGAGAACCCCGCCATCCATTCACCCAAGGCGCGGGCCGTCTCGTTGCCCGTGGCGGCAATCTGGCCGATAACCATGCCAAACCAATCTTGCCAATAGGGTCGGTCGATGGCCGTGCCGTTGTAGCTTTGTAAAACGCCGCGCAACTCACCATCGGTAAAGCGCGCCGCCTCGCGGGAGCCGGTGAATGCACGGCCCGCTTGGTTGGTCAGCGTCTCTCCACCGATGTAATAATCGTAGTAATCCTGTAATGCCCCTTCGAGCCGGGTATTGAGCACTTCAGCGGCATGGGTGCCATCGGGGGCGAGTGATGCGGCTTGGAACAGATCACGCAGAACCCAAGACTGCTCGCGTAGCTGGGCATTGAAATCCACCGCCCCGCGCTCGGTCAGGTAGGCGGCATTGGCCCATAGCAGGTAAGGCGATGCGGCCTCGCTGGTCAGACCATCGGCGTAATACCGATCCCCCGTGACCAGATACGACGTGTAGAAAGATGACGGGTTATGCGATGGCTTGTTGCGGTTGGTGTCACCATCATTGGTCAGGTCGATGACGCCGCCGGTGCCGGGCAGATCCTTGCCGATGCCCGTGCGGGACGAGTTGAAATCGGTATCTTCCAGAAAATACGCGCCGTCCGTTTCGGGATTACGATAGAAATCGGAAAATGCGCCATATTGATCGGTTAACTCCAACATCCCGCGCCGTGCGCCCGCATCCTGTGTCACCAGATAGCTGTGCTGATCGTCGGTTACGAGACCGTAGCTGGGGGTCGGGCCAGTACGGCCCCGGTCTGGGTCGATGCCGCCCTGATTATCAATGCCGCCCAGTTGCGTAGGGTCATAGGTGGCACCGTCTTGATCCAGATAATCGCCGTAGATCGTGGAATCAGTCAGCGGAATCGCCGTATCGACCGAAGGCAACAATCCGGTGCTGCGCATATAATCGAAATCATAGACCGGATGGGCGGTATTGAGGGCGTCTTCGGTGGTGAACTTCTCGCGCCAGACCGTGAAATGATGCTGGGTCAGGGCGTCATTGCTGTAGACAGCTTCGCCATTTTGGGCGATCTCAACAGCATAGGTCAGCGCATCGAGAGTGGTGGTTTGGATATTGTCATTACCGACGATCACCGATGTCTCGATGGTGCCATCGGCCCGCGCGGTAATATCGACGCGAACCTCCAAACCATTAGCGAGCGTTTGGGTGACACGGCCCTGCGCAACCAATGGCCCGCTTTGCCACATATCGACGGGACCAGCCTGCACAAGGGCGGCAACATCGACGACCTCATTGTCAATCGTAACGGTGAAGTCGTAATCCTGCGCCAATGCAGTAGCGGCCAGATCGAGCGCGGGCGTAGGGATGACCGCCGAGGTGGAAAGCGTGATCTCCGCCGTACCCGAAATGGTAGCGGGGTTTTGAAGGCTGATGATAGCGTGCTTTGCCGAACCGTCAGGCCATGTGGCCAGCACGTCGATCTGGACGGGAATTTCCGTCGAACCACTCATCGCAACCAACGACTGACCATCCGGGATATCGCCCTGTGCGAAGACGTGACCGAAGCTCGAAATTCGGCCTTCAACGGTGTCCAAATGCTGCAATGTCATGGTTGTGACTATCATCTCGGCTTATCCCGTATGAGAAGCATTCAAATATCTCACGAGATGACTTTGCACGCGCAAATCGCGTACACAAACAGAGTAACGCTACGTTAACTATACAACAGCTTCATCGAGGGAACGACATGGCACAGGCACATAAAATCGCGGTTATTCCCGGCGATGGGATTGGGACGGAGGTCATGCCGCAAGGGTTGCGGGTGCTGGAGGTCGTGGCCGAGAAATTCGGGATCGAGCTGGATTTTGAGCATCACGATTTTGCCTGTGCCGATTATTACGTGAAACATGGGCAGATGATGCCCGATGACTGGCAGGCGCGGCTGGGCGAGGCGGATGCGATCTTCTTCGGGGCGGTGGGCTGGCCCGATGTGGTGCCGGATCATGTGTCGCTATGGGGATCACTGATCCTGTTCCGGCGGAATTTTGATCAATACGTCAACCTGCGCCCCGCCCGCGCGATGCCGGGGGTGCCCTCACCGCTGGCCGGGCGGGGACCGGGGGATATCGACATGATGATCGTGCGGGAGAATACCGAAGGGGAATATTCCTCCATCGGTGGGCGGATGTACCCGGATACCGAGCGTGAAATCGTCATGCAGCAGACGGTGATGAGCCGGGTCGGCGTGGACCGTATTCTGGAATTCGCGTTCGATCTGGCCATGAAGCGAGGCAAGCACCTGACTTCGGCGACGAAATCGAACGGGATTTCGATCACCATGCCCTACTGGGACGAGCGGGTGGCGGCGATGGCGGAACGGTATTCGGATGTGAAGGTCGACAAATACCATATCGACATTCTGACGGCGCAGTTCGTGCTGCACCCGGACTGGTTTGATGTGGTGGTGGCGTCGAACCTGTTCGGGGATATCCTGTCGGACCTCGGCCCCGCCTGTACCGGGACCATCGGGATTGCACCGTCGGGGAACATCAACCCTGAAGGCAAGTTTCCATCGCTGTTCGAGCCAGTGCATGGCTCGGCCCCGGATATCGCGGGCAAGGGCATCGCGAACCCGGTGGGGCAGATATGGGCCGGGGCGATGATGCTGGAGCATCTGGGGCATGAAGACGCCGCACAGGCGATTGTCTCGGCCATCGAGACGGTGCTGGCCGACCCGGCGACGCGGACGGGCGATCTGGGCGGATCTGCGGATACGGTGGCGTGCGGGGATGCGGTGGTTGGGGTTTTGGGGGGATGAAGCAGTACGCAATACAAGCAGTCGGGATGACCTTACTTCTGACTTCGCTTCCTATTGTAGCAGTCGCGGCTTGCAACGAATACGGACCTCCTTTCTACGACGTGAAAGGCTACAGCTTTCCGTCCGAGGGCTGGGCCATAGAGCTATGCATGGCCGTGGACTGCGAAGTCGTGCAGGTAAGCCGAACATGCGGCAATATCCACTACTATTCGGAGGAATACACTTCCGAAGGAACGCATTGGTTGTTCAGGGTCAGAACTCACGAACCCGGCCCTGACGATGATGAGTACTTTGTCATTCGGAACAAGGAACCCGTTTCTGTGTCAGACGTGGGAGTCATCTCATGCCGTTCTGAAGAACGTGACGGGCATTGCGACGGGATAGATGATATCTTGCACAAATACGCCAGTCAGTAGCTTCTTCGGAGCCGCGTAGCGGCGACCGCCCCCACGGGCGGCGCGTATCGCTGTGCGATACACTTCCACCCTCGGTCGATCGCTTGGCGCTGTGTGGCAGAGAGTTTGGGTTAGTGGGTTTCATGACGGCTTGCACGCAGGGCGGCGATGCGCCTAGAACCGGGCCATGTTTGAAAATGCCAGCCGTCCCGACCTCACCTATGCCCCGCTCGACCGTGCCGCGCATCTGCGCGAGGATGCGGAGGCGCTGGGAAGAAGATCACAGGGCGCAAACGCCACATCCTGACCGATACGGACGGGCGACTCCTCGCCGTCGAGGTTCACAGCGCAGTTATTCAGGGATGCCATCCGCAGGATCGCGATGGCGCAAAGGGTGTTCTCAAGCGTTCCCGCGCCCGCTTTCCATTCGTCGAGCACGCCTTCGCAGATGGAGGCTACGCTGGAAAACTCGTCAACTGGGCGAAGGACAAGACCAACGTGACCATTGAAGTCGTCCGCCGCTTGCCCTTCATGACCGGCTTCGTCGTTCTGCGCCGCCGCTGGGTCGTCGAGCGAACCTTCGCCTGGATCATGAAATGCCGACGCCTCGTGCGAGACTACGAACAACTCCCCCGCGTCGCTGAAACCCTCATCACCATTGCAGCAATCGCCACCCTCGTCAGGCGATGGTAAAGAGCCTTCTCAAACACGCTCTGAGATATCGATTAGTGCCTGACAGCCTGACACGGATAATTCACATTTTCGCAAGTAGATCCACATCGCCTGTCACATTGGCGTTAGAAGCAAAAAGCATGTTTGCCAAATACATAAGTAAAATTTATGGGAAAATCTCTAATACTAATCAATCTTGGCAACATACTGAGTGCTTTACGTCCTGCCTCGGAATACGCCACGATTCATCTCGATGGAGACGGATGCCGTGAAAGTTTTATTTTCTGCTGCACTTGCAATGCTCACCTTCAGTTCTTCTGCTATGGCCGATATTTACAAGATGGACCCCGGCCATACTGAAGTCCGATTTTACTGGAACCACGCCGGATTGACCGAACAATCGGGTGAATGGGGCAAGGTTGACGGTGACATATTCTTCGATCCAGAGAATATTGAAGCATCGAAATTGGACATCGAAATCGATGCGGCGTCGATTGATACAGGCGTCGACGGCCTCGATACTCACCTGCGCGGTGACGACTTCTTCGATGTGGAGGAACACCCGAAGATCACGTTCAAATCCACTAGCGTCAAACAATCCGGCGCGGACACTGTCGTCATTACCGGTGATCTGACGATCAAGGACAAGACCGAACCGTTCTCTTTTGAGGCGAGCCTCGTCTTTAAAGGCAAAAACCCTCTCGGTGAATTCTTCGATTACTACAAAGGTGACTGGATCGGGGTACAGGCGACAGGCTCCATGCTGCGCAGCAATTACGGGGTCGGCAAATACGCACCCTTGACCAGTGACAGTATACGTCTGGAAATCTCGAGCGAATTGCGCAAAGGCGGTTGGGAAAAATAACACCTTTGCTGAAAACGAAAATGCCGCCCCGGCTTTCCGGGGCGGCACACGTCGCGTCACTCAAGAACGTCTACTCTGCGGCGACACTCGCGACTTCGGGTTTTTCCGCGAGCAATCCTTCGCGGAAAAGAATACCTGCTACTGCACCGCCAAGCATTGGTGCGACGATGAAGAGCCAGAGCTGGCCAAGGGCCTGCACACTGCCAGAAAAGAGGGCCGGGCCAATCGACCGAGCGGGGTTAACCGAAACACCCGTAATCTGGATGCCGAACAGGTGAATCGTCACCAGCATGAACCCAATTGCGATGCCCGCCACCATCGCCGGTGCGCCGGGCGAGGTAGAGCCAAGGATCACGATGACGAACAATAGCGTCGCGATGAACTCGAACACGAAGGCCGAAATCATACCGTACTTGCCGAGATAGTTCTCACCCCAGCCATTTTGTCCGACGCCGTTCGCGGCGATATCGTAGCCGTTCACATTACCTTTGAAGATGATGAGCAACACAACCATCGCAGCACAAGCGCCACCAACCTGAGCAATCCAGTAGCGGACCATCTCGAAGATGCTCATGCGCCCGGCAACGACAGCCCCAAAGCTGACGGCAGGATTGATGTGGCAACCCGAAATCGGGCCAATGCCGTAGGCCATACCCATCAACGCCAACCCAAACGCAAGGCTAATACCAGTCATCCCAAGAACATCATTGTACCCTGCAACCATTGCAGTGCCGCAGCCAATGAAAACAAGTGTGAAAGTTCCGATAAACTCAGCGATCATCTTACGCATCATGATCAATACTCCTATCTACACCCCCAAATTTAATCGTGGTTATTTAATTGCAATTCTATTGCCATGGATTTTATCTCTACTATAGGATGATTTTAACAAACATTTGCGGTACGGTTAACGATAAAAGAAGATTTTATGTGATGTTAATCACGTTCATATTGCTATCATTTCGCAAATTGCGACTCGAATTGATATCGTAGAAGCGATGAGGGCCATTTGCGATAAACCTGAGCCATATTTTGCGCCAAGAGCTGCGCAAAATATGGCGCTTGATGATTCAGGATAATCGCAATTCGCTTTAAGGAGGGAGATGGTTCGGCGTGCCCATATCCATAGCGGCTTGCACGCGGGGCGAAGATACGCCTAGAACCGGGCCATGTTTGAAAATGCAAGCCGCCCCGACCTTACCTATGCCCCGCTCGACCGTGCCGCGCATCTGCGCGAGGATGCAGAGGCGCTGGCGGCGATGCGTAGCCGCGCCGATGCCCGCGCCCTGCCGTTCTCGCAACGTGACCTGCTGCTGAACGGGGAGCGGTTCGACAGCCTTGGCTGGACGGCGCTGGACGATCCATTGGTCGCCGGGGCCGAGCTGATCTTTCTGGGGCTGGAGGACGGCGCGCCGCGATATGCGGCCATGCTGGAGGAAACCGAAGCTCCGGCGGGAAGTACCTTTATCGAGATGCGCACCGCGATCTTATCGGGCGATTTCGGGGGCGATAACGCGGCGACGGCCTCGGGTGCGCTGGCGCTGGTGAACTGGCACCGAACCCACGGACACTGCGCCCGCTGCGGTGAAGCGACGGTGATGACCCAAGGGGGCTGGCGGCGGGATTGTGCCGCCTGTGGTGGCACGCATTTCCCGCGCACGGACCCGGTGGTGATCATGATGATCGAACGGGACGGTCATTGCGCGCTGGCGCGGAACGTGAACTTCCCGGAGACGCTGTTTTCCTGCATCGCCGGATTTGTGGAGCCGGGGGAATGCGTCGAGGAAGCCGTGCGGCGCGAGAGTTTTGAGGAACTGGGGCTAACGCTAGGGCGGGTGGCCTATGTCTCGTCGCAGCCATGGCCGTTTCCCATGTCGCTGATGATGGGGTGCATCGCGGAGACGACGGATGAGAGTTTCACGCTGGAGGCCGCCGAGATTGCGGAAGCGCGGTGGCTGGACCGGGACGGGGTGCGGCGGATGCTGGCCGGGGAAATCGAGGACATGATGGCCCCGCGCAAGGGCGCGATTGCGGGCACGCTGCTGCGCGACTGGCTGGAAGGACGGATCGGATGGACGTAAGACCACTGAGCGCGCGGGCACCGGGGCCGCTGGGCGGCACTGCGCCTATTCCAGGCGACAAGTCGGTATCGCACCGGGCGCTGATCTTCGGGGCGATGGCGGTGGGGGAGACGGTCGTAACCGGGTTGCTGGAAGGCGAGGATGTGCTGGACACGGCCAAGGCGATGCGGGCGCTGGGGGCCGAGGTAACGCGGGACGAGGACGGGGCGTGGCATATCTATGGCGTTGGCACGGGCGGCTTTTCGGAGCCGGAAGACGTGATCGATTGCGGTAATTCAGGGACCGGGTGCCGCCTGATTATGGGGGCGGTGGCGACGCATGGCTTCGCGACGACCTTTACCGGCGATGCCAGCCTACGCTCGCGGCCCATGGGGCGGATACTCGATCCGTTGGCGCAGTTCGGCACGCGGGCGGCGGGGCGTAGCGGCGGGCGATTGCCCCTGACGCTCATCGGGACGGGCGATCCCGTGCCGGTGGAATACACATTGCCCGTTGCGAGCGCGCAGGTAAAATCCGCCGTGCTGCTGGCTGGGCTGGCCGCGCCGGGGGAGACCATCGTGGTCGAGCCGGAGGCGACGCGCGACCATACGGAGCGGATGCTGCGGGGCTTTGGCGCGACGGTCGAAGTGGCGGAAACACAGGGCGGGCGGGTCATCACGCTGGGCGGGCAGCCAGAGCTAAACCCCTGCTGCGTGGCGGTGCCGCGTGATCCATCATCGGCGGCGTTTCCAGTGGTGGCCGCATTGCTGGTGCCGGGGTCGGAGGTGACTGTGCCGGGGGTGTCGCGCAATCCGACGCGCGATGGCCTCTACACCACGCTGGTCGAGATGGGGGCGGATATCGCCTTTGAGAACGAGCGCGAAGAGGGCGGGGAGCCGGTGGCGGATTTGCGCGTGCGCGGCTCGTCGTTGAAGGGGGTCGAGGTGCCACCTGAACGGGCCGCGTCGATGATTGATGAATACCCGATCCTGTCGGTTGCCGCGTCCTTTGCTGAAGGGCGGACAGTGATGCGGGGGGTCGCAGAACTGCGCGTGAAGGAAAGCGACCGGATCGCGGCGATGGAGGCAGGGCTAGGCGCGAATGGCGTCGTGACATCTTCAACCGAAGACAGCTTTACCGTCGAGGGGCGGGGTGGTGATGGGGTCGAGGGCGGGGCGACGGTGGCCACGCATCTGGACCACCGCATCGCCATGAGTTTCCTCGTGATGAGCCTCGCCACGCGCAACCCCGTAACCATCGACGATGCGCGGCCCGTGGCCACCAGCTTTCCGAACTTCGAGGCATTGATGACGGCACTTGGGGCCGAGTTCCGCGACTCTTATAGCCATTTGCGATAAACCTGAGCCATATTTCACGCCAAGAGCCGCGCAAAATATGGCGCTTGATGATTCAGGATAATCGCAATTCGCTTTAATCGACCACCCGCCCAGTCATCGGGCGGGTGGTGCTGCGGCCAAGGTCTTGCGCGAAGCGCAGGAGATAGCCGTCGGGGTCTTGGACGACGAATTGCGACTGTCCGACCCATGCACCCCCGGCGCGATACCATGCTTCCTCATACTGCCGGAAGATCGTCGCGCCCTTTGCTTGGCAGCGGGCGAGAAGGGCATCAAGATCGCTAACCATGATCTGAAAATGGATGCCGCGCCCGAAAGGCGGCTCGGCGGGGGCGGCGAGCCATGTACCCTCGCCCATCGGTTCGAGCATAATGTCGGCGCCCTCGCGCGTGAGATAACAGAAACCCTGTTCCGGGCGCTCGTACCGGACCCCGAAACCCAGAACGTCGAGGTAGAACGCCCGACTGACCTCAGCATCACGACAGGCCAGTTCCGGTACCAATACGTTCGTCCTCATTCGCCTCGTCCTTCTGCAATGTCGTTTTCAACCCGCCGTCAGCGACGAACAGGCATAGTCTGATCCAAAAGAAGGATGATGACCATGACCGAAGAACGAACCGGGGGATGCCTGTGCGGGGCGGTGACATACAGGGTGACGGGGGCGATGCGACCCGTGATTGCTTGCCATTGTGAGCAATGCCGGAAGACGAGCGGGCACCATGTGGCGGCAACATCTGCGCCGCGTGATGCAGTGGAGATCACGGGTGAGCCGGTATGGTTTGTCTCGTCGGATACCGCGCGGCGGGGATTCTGCGGGGTGTGCGGATCGAACCTGTTCTGGGACGGCGGCGTAAGCGCGAATTTGTCGATCTTTGCGGGAACGTTGGATGATGCGCGCGGGCTGGCGCTCGCGGGGCATATCTTCACGGATAACAAGGGCGCGTATTACGAGATCACGGATAGCCTGCCCTCTGCGGCGGGGGCCGACCCGCTGCTGACGACACAAACCTGAGGGTTATACCAGCGGAGGTAATTGCCGACCTTTTCAGGCGCTGCCCCGGATCAGGTCCGGGGCAGCGGTGAAAAGTGTCGTCGATCTCCGCCCTTGGTATTAGTCATCCTCGTCGCCCTGCGCGATATCCTGACGGACATGGGGGTCGGCGAACATGCGGGTCGTCGTGTCCATGCGGTCGAAGGTGCGGTCGATCTGGAAATTGAGGCGGGGGACGGAGCGCAGGCCAAGATCGGCGAGGGCTTCGCGGCGAATCTGGTTGGCATTGCGCTCCAGCGCCTTGACCACGCGCTCCTCGTCCTTGCCGCCCAATACCGAGATGTAGAGCGTGACGTTGCGTAGGTCGGGCGAGGGCTGGGCCTCGGTCACGATGATCGAGCGGCCCTCCAGATCGGGATCGAACAGGTCGCCCCGCATCAGCATGTCGGTCACGGCCCGGCGCACCACCTCGCCCACACGCAACTGGCGTTGGGAGGGACCGCGGGAGGGGTTCTTCTGTTTCATCGGTGTCAGGTAAGCCGTTGCGGTTTCAGGCGCAAGCGTTTCGCCCCGGTTCATGCTACTTCAGCCTCGCGATATGCGAGGCTGAGTACGACGGCAGTGAGATGAACCGGAATGAAGCTCACGAAATTCAGGAGAAACGAGGAAATGAAATTCGCGACAGCCGAAATTCCGATACTTGCCAGAAGAACGGCGAGGATAAAGTTGAGAACCGTGATGAAACCCGGCCCCAGAATCAGGCGTATGATCGTCGTCCAAAAGCGTTTGCGGCCACGGTAGAACGCGCGGCAAAAGGAGCGGTCACCGCCGACAGCCGCCGCAGGCATGACGGTTCCGAACAGCGTCAGGAACACGGCGAAGAATGGCGAGATGATCAGCATGGACAGCATTATCCCAAAAACCCTCTTCGCCTCGTCGGGGGAGCCATTCGGCAACATCTTGAAGAAAGTGCCGAGGACAAGGATCATCAGAACGACGAAGAACAGTCCATACCGCCAGAAGAACGCCCAGACCGGCATCCGTTCTCCGGGAAGGAGGTCCGGCTTGCCCGTCCAGCCGTAATTCTCGTTCAGCAGGACCATGCGATGCGAGTAAAGAGCAATCAGCCCGCAGATCGCGACCGAAACTCCGCCGTTCATCTCGAAACCGGCAGCTTCGATCCCGGCAAAGGCCAGCGCGGCGATCAGAAAAAGCGGGTAATTGGCCGAGAATGTGCGCCATGCGACGGGATACATGGCGTCAACGAGCCTGGTTCAGGCTGTCTATGCTGGAGAGCAGTGCACTGCCATCGGCAACCCGCTCGAAGGCGAAGTCGGACGATGCGCCGCTCCATACGCCGATGGAGTTCATCTGGTTCATGCCGGTTGTACGAGGGCCGAAATAGACGCTGGTACCTTCGCCCTGCTCGATCTCGATGGCAGTGTTGGCGTTGACAGGCATCGAACGTATCTTCTGGCTGCCCGTGCGGGTGACGATGATCGCGCGTTGGTCGGTAAGGGCGTAGACGGTCTTCGAGCGCCGCCATGCATCGTGGTAGAAGCGACCGGCCGTGATGTAGAGACCGACGAACAGAAATGGCAGACCGAACAGTTTGAAGAATAACGGCGCATCGGTCGTCCATACACTGGCGTTCCAGAACAAGGCAAAGCCACCCCACAGGATACTGAAAGGAATGAGCAAGCCATCTAGCCCGAATTATTCACCGGCGGTCGTTTTCAGGTTGGCGGGCGTGGTATAAACGGCTGAATTCGTGTATGAATTTGCTTGCACACACATCCACGACGAAGCCAATCGAGTTTCCCGCCTTCTGAAATTGGATTTAGCTGATGAAAAAGTGTATGCAAGAAAGTGCTCAAAA
>CALFVD010000162.1 GCA_937928005.1 uncultured Neomegalonema sp.
TCAATCGCGACAACCTCTCGATCCGGTGCAGGTTTCAAAGAGGCCGCCCAGCCGATGAAACACCGCGCAAACGCATCAGGGTCGATCAGCATGAATACCCGGCGGAATGTATCATGCGAGGGAATGCCGCCCGCCAGAGGCAGAAAACCGCGCAGCCACGCTTCCTTGCTACGCCCGTAAAGCGCCATATCCTCCCAGCTCTCAGACCCCGCTATCGTCGCGCATACCGCGATCACCAACACGTCCATCAGCCGATGCTCAATTTTGCCCGCGCACCGCGGGTCGTCGATCCCCGAAAAATGGGCCACTAAATCATCCGCCATCATCATTCGCCTCCCCAATATCGGAGACGCTCTGAATCACAGCAGATCCAACCCAGTCAACTCAGCACAAAAATATCATGCGTGAGCCCTGGCGTCCCCCGGCACCGCTATCCTGTGCGACGGCACCGTCTACGACCTCACCCGGACGCTCACCGATGCCGAACTGCAAGCCTTCGCCGGAACGTGGGCAGGAAGCGCCGTTGGCATAGCCGGACGATACAAAGGCTGCACCGATGGTGCGGTGACGCGCCAACATACCCTGACCGATAGCAGCTTGCGGATACGGTACAAAGGTTCGGGTCATTCCTGCGGGCAGGGCAATTACGAGGATACCGACGTATTGCCCTTCGCCAATCGCCTTCGGGGCGATGGCTTCTACCGCCGTCGTGCGGATGGAAAGCAGTTTGCCTTATTCCTCGATGACGAAGATCAACTGCGTCTTGTATCCGATACCGCGAAAAGCCGCACATGTTGGGTGCAGACCCTACGGCGCGTAGAATAATCTTGAAAAGAGGACGACCGGGTTTGCAACCCCGGTCGTCCGGCTCCTGAAAATCAGGAGTGTCGGGTGGGGTCTTCCCGTTGGTCGAGCCGTTCCTGAAGCCAGTCCAGTATCTCGCTCTCCACCCATCCCACCCTGTTCGGGCCGATCTTTACCCGCTTGGGGAATGTCCCTGCCTTCTCCAGTCTGGCGATGTGCTGTGGCGAGTACAGAACCAACTCCTTCAGCTGACGCTTTGAAATGATCCGCATCACGATGTCTCCTATGACAGAGAGCATCGCGATGCCCAAGGTTACGACAATACCTAGGCGTGTATTACATACGAAATTTTGCGTCAGGTTGCGAGCATAACGTACATGCTCGTGGACCGACGGCGGGCAATGGCATGAATCGTTGCTAGCCTCTCGAGACTAAAAATAAGAGCCTATACAGAGCCTAGGAATTTTCGATTCGAGCTAAGTAGTTGATTTCATTGGCTGGGGAACCTGGATTCGAACCAGGACCGACGGTGTCAGAGACCGCTGTTCTACCGTTAAACTATTCCCCACCAGTTCGGGCGTGATAGGGGAAGCGTAGTGCAGCCGTCAAGCGGCATTTAGTCCATGTGAAAATCTTACGGTGACACCCATGCCTCAGACGCCAATCCCCTTTCTATTCATGCGCGGCGGTACGTCACGCGGGCCTTATTTCGACCGCGCCGCCCTACCTGCCGACGAGGCGACTCTCTCGGACGTTTTGATTCATATTGTCGGGGCGGGGCATCGCTATACGATTGATGGTATTGGTGGTGGTACTGCCGTCACGACCAAGGTTGCGATGCTGTCACGCTCGAACGCCCCCGGTGCCGATATCGACTATTTCTTCGCTCAGGTTGCGGTAGAAGATCGTGCCGTCGATTATCGCCCGACCTGCGGCAACATCCTATCCGGTGTCGGCCCCGCCGCCCTTGAACTGGGCTTGATTGAGGCAACCGAGCCTGAAACGCGCATCCGCATTCGCGCGGTCAATACTGACGCACGGGTAGAAACTATCGTCCAGACGCCGCATGGCTCGCCCGAATATGAGGGCGATACGGTTATTGCCGGTGTGCCCGGCACCGCCGCACCAGTTGCGCTCGCTTTTTTTGATGTCGCAGGCTCTATGACGGGTAAACTGCTGCCTACTGGCAAGGCGCGCGAGAACATCGACGGCATTGACGTCACCTGCATGGATGTGGCGATGCCCGTGGTTATGGCTCGCGCGGAAGCTTTTGGCCTAACCGGATACGAATCCGCCGATGAGCTGGACGCCAACCATGATTTCTATGCCCGAATAGAGCCGATCCGTCGCCTTGCCGGAGAACGCATGGGCATGGGCGATGTATCCGATAGCGTCACCCCCAAATTCGCGATCCTCGCGCCACCGCGCGCGAATGGCGCAATCACGGCGCGCTACTTCATGCCCAAAGCCTGCCACCCTAGCATGGCCGTAACCGGCGCGCAGTGCATCGGCGCCTGCGCCCTGATGCCCGGCACGGTCGCCGACGGCCTATCATGCGTGCCAACCGGCTCACCGGCGGCATTATCCATCGAGCATGCATCCGGCTCAATCGACGTGACCATCGACTACGAACCGGGCGCAGATTTCAGGGTCAAGAGCGCCGGTCTGGTTCGCACCGCCCGCTTATTGGCGCGGGGCGAAGTCTATGTTCCCGCTTCTGTCTGGCCGACATAATATCTTCATCCAAACACCGTCTTCGAGTCATAAATTACGCCTCGAAAGCTAAATTAATTTCGGCACCGTTTTAGGGAAGCTATCTCCGGGCTCGCTATCGGCTCTGTGCTGCATCGTTCAACGACCAATCGTATTCATAACGCGCCACTTGGCTGCGCCCCGCCAGTTTTGAGCGGAGATCGGGGTTGGCGACGGTGGCGAGGCGGGCGAGGATATCGGCTTCGGATTCGCCAAAATCCTCGCGGAACCATGCGTAGATCTTTGATAGAATGATCGTTCCGTCATCGGCGATGCGAACCCCGCGCGGGTCGTTGACATAGGCGCGCTCGGCATCGGCAAAAGCAGCGTCCAGCCCCTCAGCACGCCATGCACGAGATGACAGATTCGGACAGGACGTTGCCGCACAGTTCAGGGCATAGTGAATGCGCGCCTCCCGAAAAACAGGGCGGATAATGCGATGTTCGATATCGTTCAGACTCAGGCGCATTCCATCGACCACCACCACCTCGCGGTTCCACGGGCCAGTGGGCAACAGGCCATCCTTGATGTCGAGAATCGATGCAACGGGATACGCCTCTAGCACCAGATCGACGGTCTTGGCGTTATAAAGATTGATCCAGAAAGCGAGCTGTTGATCGCGGGTTAACGTTTCGGGTTTCACCGCCTGAAGCGAGGCGAGATATTCGCGCAGGGCCGCATGGTCTGCCGCACTCACCCGCGCGTAATCCAGCCGATTGACGCCCGCCGTATCACTCGACAGGTATTGCGCCAGAAACCCATCCCATGCCCCATGATCGACACGGGCATTCTGTACCGTCGTTGCCCGCTCCCATGCAGGATCGAGCAAGACCGGATCAGGCAGGGCCGATCGCTCGATTGTCGTGCACGCCATGGGTAAGCCCATCAGCAAGGCCATAAATGCGTATCGGATCATCGAGACTTCCTCGCTATGCGGGCGCGCATCGCATTGGCGCGATCACGTCCCTTCAGGCGCTTGAGTGGCATCGGGACGACGTTCTTGCCGCCCGAATCATCTTGGTCTGCTTTCAACAATCCCGTCTCGGCATTCCACCATCGTGGCCCTTCAGGTGTATCGAGCTTTGCCGGGGCGAAGATATGCGCGTCACGCTCGGCATTATGGACGCACATGGACAGGGGGCCATCCTCGGTCGCAACCATGAAGACGCAGGATTCACAGCGGTCACGGTCCAGCTTGGTTGCATCCATGAAGTTATGAACAAGGATGCTCATCCGATGCACCCGCCCGCGCGACCGCCACAACCCGCCCCGTAATCCCCATGCCCAGCGTCCCACCTCGAGCAATAACCGCGCCGCAAGGCCGGGCCGTCGTACCGCTAATCGCCCCAGCGCATGTATGGCGTCGAGATTACCTTTGCTTCGGGCATCTATCTTCTCCAGTACCGCAATCACCTCGGCAATCAAGGCATGGTTGGCCAAGGGCGAGATCACGGTTCCCCCCGCAGCCAGCACCGATGTGTAACGGTTGCAGAGTGAATGCCCCACCGACATCGCATCGAAATCGAGTGCCAAACCCATCCCTTGCGACAGCGCCTTCATCACGCGCTCTTGCGTGATCCCGGCATCGCGTTCGCGCAGCACCCCGCGCCCGGTATCCGCCTGCATCTGGAAAGAGGCCAGCGCAACTTCGGATGCATGATCACGAAAGAACCGAGCTAACGTGGGCAGCTCCGCAATATTGCCGTCATAGAGCGTTGTATTGAACAGCACCCGCAAGCCCAGCCCTTGTGCCCGGCGCAGATACTCGACCCGCACGGTATTCAGCGATGCTTCGGTCGTGTAACCCTTGCGTTCCTGCGTCAGGTCTACATGCAGGGCCAGATCGTCCAGCCCCGCCGCCGCCAGCCGCGACAGCATCGCGCGCGTCGCCTTGATCCCATTGGTCATTAGGCAGGAGCGCATCCCCAGCAACCGGATATGACGGCACAGCGCCTCAAGATCCTCTATCTTGCGAAGGGTCGGATCGCCACCCGAAATCTGGATCGACGTGCCCGCACCATAATGGTCGTGGATCACCCCAATCCGGTTCAGCAGGATCGGCAAGGGCACATCCTTGGCCATTTCCGCCCGGTCAGAAAGATAACACAAGGTACAATCGAGATTGCAGCGTTGCGTAATCTCAAGCGACACACAGGCCATCGCGAACAGCCGCCCTGCGGTCTGTCCTGCGCCCAATTGTCCGTGTCTAACCAGAGCATCGCGCAGCGGGGCACGTTGATCACCCCCAAGAAACCGTTTTCCAGCAGCAGTGAGCATGACCATCTTTCATCAATCTGCACCCTTCTGGATTCTGATATCTGGCGCTTTTTGAGAATAGACAGCCTCTTCCCCATATCGTGTTGCGCCGTGATCAGAAGACCGCATCTGTTGCTCACGCCCGTCCACAGAATACGGCAGCCTGCTCGGCAAACCCCAGAATACAATCGGGGAAGTGGTAACGCCAGATCACGCAATCGCGTGGCGTATTTATTTCTCCAAGCCGATCAATGCCACATCTCCCCCATGAACGAAGCGGTCATCGGAAGACCCGATGGGTTTCGTCAGTCTTTAGCAAAGAGAACACCCTCCCTGTGCATCACTCGAGGAAGAGAATGTTATGAAATCTATCGCATTTGCCGTGGCAGCCGCCCTCGCAGTCTCCACAACGGCCTTTTCAGCATCCGCCAATGAGCGGACCTACGATGTCACCATCCAGAACCTAACCAGTGGTCAGCCTTTATCGCCGGGAATTGCGGTAACACATGCGCCTAATGTCTATCTCTTCCGGCCCGGCCTGCGCACCAATCCGGGCGTTGCGACGCTGGCCAAGAGCGGCATGCCGGGCGATGCCATTGCGGCCTTGAGCCGCTTTAGGGGCCGGGGCGTCACAGATGTTGTCATGGCTGATAAGCCAATAATGGCGAGAGGCAGTGGCAAATCCACCGCTGAGAGCTTTACGATCCGCGCGCGTGACGGCGACGTCTTGTCTTGGGCACGGATGTTGATCTGCACGAATGACGGGATCGTTGGAGCAGATAGCATCCCCCTGAATGGACAATCACTCAGGGTACGCGCCTTCGCTTATGATGCTGGTGCAGAGGTCAATGACGAACGCAGTGGGTCGATTGTCGATGGCTGTGGCAAGTTAGGCCCGGTCGCACTCGCCGAAGACGGCGATAACGATACGCTTTCCGCCGATGGCAATATAACGCGACGGCATCCCAATATTCAGGGTGTCGGCAATCTTGGCCGCGCACATCGTTGGAATGGCCCGATTGCAGTGGTGACAATCACTCCACGCGGTCGTCGCGGCGGCCAATATACGTACTCGAATTTTCGCCAGTAATACCGCCGCAGCCCCGGCCAACGCGCCGGGGTCGCTATAGCCAATTGCGATAAACCTGAGCCATGTTTCGCGCCAAGAGCCGCGCAAAACATGGCGCTTCGTGATTCAGGATAATCGCAATTCGCTTTGCTTAAATTCGGATTATCCATCCTCGATATCGGTTCTCTACGGTCATCGCCCTGTTCGATACCGCGCAACCGCGCTCCTGAAGATAACCCACAGGATCTTGGTTCCCGCCGATAGCGTCCCCCGGATCGTTCCCGAAATCTTAGATTGGCCGATACGCTTGCGATAGGGGACCGGCACCTCAATCACGCGCATTCCGAATTGAGCCGCCTTCACCTGCATCTCGACGGTCCAGCCGAAATCGGTATCGCGCATGTGGAGCCGCTCCAACGCCGGGCGGGTAATCGCGCGAAACGGGCCAAGATCGGTATGCCGCACGCCCCAGAACAGGCGGATCAGGCGACAGGCCAACCAATTGCCGAACCGCTGCGTGGCCGTCAATGCTCCGGCTTCGGCCCCGCCCAGCACACGCGATCCAATCACCATCTCGATACCATCCTCAACGATGGGATCGACAATGGTATCCATGCGATCCGGGTAATCGGCAAGATCCCCATCCACGAAGATCACTATATCCGTCTCCCCGGCGGCGGCGATACCGGCGAGGCAAGCACTGCCATAACCGCGTTGAGGAGCCGCAACAACATCGGCCCCCGCATCGCGCGCCCGCTGTGCCGTCTGATCCGTCGAGCCATTATCGGCGACGATGATACGGTCCACCCAACCCGGAATCTCGGCGATGACCTTAGTGATCGATTCCTCTTCGTTCAGGGCCGGAATGATGACCGTGCAATGCTGGCTCCCCCTCATGTCGCCCTACGCCCCGTCACGAGATCATAGGCAATCAGGGCGAGTACCGGGCCGAATTCCAGCCAGACAATCCATTGGTCAAACAGGCCGGTATTACCCCACAAGTACATGTCGAACCGCAGATAATAGAATGGCAACAACACGCCCAACAGCATCAATCCACGGTTTGGCACCACGCATAGGAATGGTAACACCCAGACATAATACCATGGATACGCAGTCGGGCTGAGCAGCAAAAGCAGCGCAGAGATCGCCAGTGCGGCAACGGGGATATTCACGCGGTCCCGCATCCGCCAGCCAAGCACAAGCGCGGTGACACCAAGGCCAAATGCGATAATGATCCGCACGAGCGAATTGGGGTTCATAAGGTGCAGCATCCCCGCCGCATCCTGCATCCGAGCCACTGCCCCGCGCAATGCGCCGAACAGAGCATGGTTACGCTCCCACCCTCCGGCATAGGCAACGAGGCCAGATTGGCTGTCGAGTCGTCCCATAATCATGGGTATGGCGATCAGAATGGTGACAAGGACCAGCACGACCCCAGCGGTCAGCCAAACGCGCGGCCTGCCCTGCCAGATCAGGACCGGCGCGAGAATCAACGGCCACACCTTGACCCCGGCAGCAACCGCCAAAGCGGCACCCGACAAAATCGGTCTGCCCTTCACGGCCAGCAAAACAGCCCCCGCCAATGCGGGCAGTAGCAAGGCGTCCATATGTGCGGAATTGATAATCTCCTTAGCGACAAGCGGGTTCCACCAATATATCGCGATCCATGCAGGCGACCGCCCCAATTCCTTCAGGAGTAGGGCTAACAGCCAGATACCCCCCAGTTCCGCCACAAGAAAGACGACTCTAAGGCCGGTTATGCCCCAAGGGTCAATCTGATATGCGATCCAAAAGGCGGCCTGTGCGACGGGTGGATAGATCGTGGCGAGCACGCCATAACTGATCCCTTCCGCAACGCCGCCCGACCGCTGGACCAGTGCCGACCATTCCACCCCCGCCATGCCCTGAATGGCCTCTGTTGGGCCGACGGCAAACGGGTTTAGTCCGGCGTCAACCGCCGCCCCGTCCCAGAGATAGCGCAGGAAATCGATTTCTCGGATAGGTTCTGACCCGAAGTAAATCATCCGCATCGCGAGGCCGATGCCAAGCGCGAGAAGCAGTGATACCTCACCCGCCCGCAGCGACCGTGGCAGGCCAAGCCATGCCAAGCCCGACACACCAAGGGTCAATCCCGTGATCCATGCCATCCTGTCCGCATCCAGTGAAACGAATGTCAGCAAGAGGCTAGCGCCGGTAACGGCAAGGCAAATAACTGAAACGGGAAGACGCATCAAAAGGGCCGCATCGCGATATCCTGCGTTCGACAGGGAGCGTCACTCCCGGTGATTAAAGTGAATTGCGATTATCCTAAATCGTCAAGCGCCATATCTTGCGCGGCTCTTGGCGTGAAATATGGCTCTGGTTTCGCAAATCGCTATATATTTTAGCGCGTTTCATTTGGATTTCACCCCCGATTTACGCACCGGGGTCACGGCATAGAATACGCCAATCGTTTCGCCCTCGGATCAGGTCCAAGGATACGGTTTTCTACGGCGTTGCTCTACATAATACCGCCGAACCTAAAGACTGACCCCCTCACGAAAAGCTGTGTTTCGTCGGGGGTCAGCGCGCTCTTATGCCGTGTTACTGGCTTGGGCCGACATAAGGGCCGATATTGACGTAGTTTCCGGCGGGGGCGGTCGTATTGCCGATGACTGTTCCTGTGCTGCCAGTTGCAGGGGCGGTGTAGCTGCCCACGGTGCCAGTGCTCGTATACGTGCCTGCACTGGTTCCCGTTGTTGCGGGTACGGCATTCGTATAGGTGCCCGTGCTGCTGCCTGCTTTAGCGGTAGTGCCAGCAGCATAGCTGCCCGTGCTGCTACCCGCTTTAGCGGTGGTGCCAGCATAGCTACCCGTGCTGCTGCCCGCTTTCTGGCTTTGATAGCTGTAGCTGTCCGTGCTGCTACCTGCTTTCTGACCTTTGTAGCTGTAGCTGCCCGTGCTGCTGCCCGCGCCACCCGCCATGGCGGAAACTGCGCCGAAGGCAACGGCCCCGGCAATACCTGCCGAAATTGCGATGGTGCGGAATGCCCGGCGATTCTGATCAGTTGCTCGCATCGTACTCTCCTAGAAAGCATTTGATTAATGAGAATTGCAAGATGCCCAATTCAGCTAAAATTCCAAAGAACAACCGATGACGTTTGCGTGAGTTTCAGCCCGCATAATTTCGCCTTGCAGTGCAAATGACGCCCCTGAGAGGCCGTTGCGGTCTCGCAATTGCCGGGATACGCTGGGGCATGGATGCCTCTCTCCCCTATCGCGCACGTATCGCCGATTATTACAAAACCCTCGGCTATGGTGAGCCGTATCGCTGGGCCAGCTTTGATGATGTGCCCTTTGCACCGTTTCGGGGGCGGCTACGCGATGCGCGAATCGGAATCGTTACGACCGCCGTGCCGTATGATCCGGCCAAGGGTGATCAGGGACCGGGGGCGGCGTATAACGGGGCGGCGAAGTTCTTCGAGGTATATTCAGCCCCAACCGACACGCCGCCCGACCTGCGCATCGCCCATATCGCCTATGATCGCGACCATACCGACGCCACCGATCAGCGGTGTTGGTTTCCCCTCACCGCCCTGCATCACCTTATTAAATCAGGGGAAATCGGCGGCATCGCCCCGCGTTTTCATGGCCTGCCAACCGACCGCTCGCAACGCCGCACAAGGGAGGTTTACGTCCCCGAAATCGTGGCCCGATGCCGCGAGGATGGGGTGGATGGCGTGGTGCTGGTCCCCAACTGCCCCGTCTGCCACCAATCCGTCACGCTTGCCGCCCGCGCCTTGGATGAAGCGGGCATCCCCTCCGTGGTGATGGGCTGTGCAAAGGATATCGTCGAGCATGTCGGCGCACCCCGCCTGCTATTCAGCGATTTTCCCTTGGGCAACGGCGCAGGCCCGCCCCGCGACCCCGGCGCACAACTCGCTACCCTACGCATGGCATTGATGCTACTGGCCACCGCCCGCGCGCCGCGCAGCACATGGCGCTCGCCGCAAATATGGCCGGGACGTCCCGATTGGAAACGCGACTATTCCAACGCCGCGCTCCTTTCGCCCGAAGAGATCACCGCCCGCCGCGAAGCCTTCGACCGCGCCAAGCGTGACGCAACCGCTCAGAAACGGGACAGCGCGTAGGGCGCGAGGTCTATCGCCGGAGCGGTATCCCCAATCAACGCCGCCACCGCCTTTGCCGTGGCCGGGGCGGCGGTCATGCCGAAATGCGCGTGGCCAAAGGCCAGCACCAGCCCCGGATGCCCCGGCGCATGGTCGATTACCGGCAGGCTATCAGGCATCGACGGGCGAAACCCCATCCAGATCGACCGCTCGACCGTCTCCACACCGGGAAACAGCCGCCGTGCATGGGCGAGGATAATTTCGCCCTGCGTCTCGTCGGGGGGCTTGTCCAATCCCGCAATCTCGACCCGCCCCGTGATGCGCAAGCCATCATCCATCGGATTGATCCCAAGCCCAAACCCCCGATGCACAACCGGTAGACGCAACTCGATCCCCGGAGCAGACAGCATAACGTGATAGCCGCGTTCGGTATCCAGCGGCGGGCGTAAGCCCAAGGGGGCCAGCAAAGCCTTCGACCACGCGCCCCCCGCAACGACCACCTTATCGACCACTCTATCGCTGAGGCTCGACAGGATGCGCCAACGCCCGTTGACAGGAATCAGCTTCATCACCCGTTCCCGGCGCAGGGCACCGCCCGCCTGCATCACCCGCGCGAACAATGCCTCCACCAACCGCGCCGGATTGATTGTCGAGCCATTATTCGGGAACAGTAATCCGGCCCGGAATTCAGGGCCGAGCGCCGGAACAAGCTGGCGCAGGTCGCCTTCCTCCAACGCCTCGGTCACGACCCCGTGCTCATCCCAGAGGCGACGGGCCAGCGGTGTGATCGGATCGCCACCCTCCCAGACCTGCACCAACCCAGTCCGGCGTAGCAGCGCAGCATAATCCTTCGGGCCAAGCAAATCGCGATACAGCTCGAACGCATCCACATGCAGCGCCCGCATCGCCCGTGACCCCGCCACCACCCGCTCCGCACTGCCAGAGCGGACAAACCGGGTCAGCCATGGTGCGGCTTTGGGCAGGTAGCGCAGATCGACGCTGAGCGGGCCATCACCGCCCCCCATCAACCATCCCGGCACCTTGCGTAGCGTCTCAGGCATGGCCGAGGGCAGCACGGAATCTGGGCTGATCAACCCGGCATTGCCGTAGGATGCCCCCGTTCCCGGCCCGCCTTCATCATAGATCGTTACCCGATAGCCCGCCCGCAGCAGCGTCAGCGCCGTGCAAGTGCCGATAATCCCCGCCCCGATTATCGCAACAGTTTTGGTCAAAGCGGCACCGGATGCTCCGTATAGATCGCCGTGATGCCGTCCAGCACCTCCTGCGAGAGCGTAAGCTCCGCCGCACCCAGCGCGACCGATAATTGCGCCATCGTCGTCGCGCCAAAGATCACGGAAGTCATAAAGGGCCGCTGCGCACAGAACGCCAGCGCCAGTTCCACGGGGTCTAGCCCATGGGCGCGGGCAAGCGCGATATAGGCGCGTACGGGCGCTTCGGCGCGGGGCGTGAGCCGCCCGCCAAGCCCGTCATTGATGCTTGCGCGCGAGCCGTCTGGAATCGCCCCGTCCAAATATTTTCCCGTCAACATCCCCGCCGCCAAGGGCGAGAAGGCCAATAGCCCCACATCCTCATGGTGCGTCAACTCGGCAAGATCGAGGTCGTAGTGGCGGCAGAGCAAGCTGTATTCGTTCTGGATGCTCGCCACGCGCGGCCAGCCATTCGCCTCGGCAATTTTCAGGAATTGCGCGGTGCCCCACGCGGATTCGTTCGACAGGCCAATGGCGCGTATCTTCCCCGCCTTCACCAGCGCATCCAGCGCCTCCAACGTAGCGGCGATATCGTCGGGCGTGCCCCGGTCCTGACCGCCCGCATCGAATATCGGCCATTTGCGAAAATGGTACGAGCCGCGATTGGGCCAGTGCAATTGATAGAGGTCGATGTAATCTGTCTGGAGCCGCCGCAGGCTATCCTCGACCGCCACCGTAATACTTGCGGGCGATATCGGCCCGCCATCGCGGATACGGCTATAGCCGTCGCCAACGACCTTGGTGGCAATGACCACATCATCGCGCCGCCCCGTCTTGCCAACCCACGAGCCGATTACCGCCTCCGTGCGCCCCTGCGTCTCGGCGGAGAGGGGCGTGGTCGGGTACATTTCGGCAGTGTCGATGAAGTTGATCCCGGCATCGAGCGCCATATCGATCTGCGCATGGCCCTCGGCCTCGGAATTCTGCGTGCCCCATGTCATCGAGCCGAGACAATAGAGGCTAACATCAATGCCAGTGCGGCCAAGGGGACGATATTGCATGGATATTCTTTCTCTCATTATAGGAGCGGAATAGCCCCCCCCTCGTGAAAGGGGGAGGGTGCAGGAAAATTACCCCCCCAACGCCCGCAGTAGTGCGACGCTTGGTAATCCATCCGCTGGGTAGCCTACGCTCTGCTGGAATGCCGCAATTGCCGCGCGGGTGCGGGGGCCAGCCAGCCCGTCCGGCACGCCCGCATCGAAACCCCGTGCGCCCAGCGCCGATTGGATATACCCGATCTGCGCCCGTGACAGTGGCTCGTTCCCGGCCATCGCCTGCGATACCCGCGTCAGCAGTTTCTCGGACGCATAGCCATCGGCGGGCAAGCCGCGCGAGCGTTGGAAATTGCGGATCGCTTTGCGCGAATTGGGGCCAAGGATACCGTCGACGCCATCGGTATCGAAACCAAGCGCCGTCAACTGCTCCTGCAACGTCTTGCGCTCGGTTCGGCCCAATGGGCGGTCGTCTTCTGGCCATATCAGCGACAGGGGCGGCGCGCCCATGATCCGCTCGCCCAGATTAGCAACGCCCAGCGCATAGCTGGTTGCGTTATTATACTTTCGGATAACCCCGAAATTATGGAACGTCATCAGTGCAGGCCCGCGCGCACCCGCAGGCAGCACCACCGCCGCATCGCCATAATCGGGCACCGGCGCGCCATTCATCAGCGTGATGCCTTTACTCGCCCAGTGAGATGCAGGCCGTTTGTTTTTCGCGTTTAGCTCGAAATACTCGATCCCTTGGGGCAACCGCACGAAAGCATAGGCGGGTTGCCCGTATTTCCAGCCATGACGCGCCAGATAATTCGCCGCGCTCGCCAATGCATCATGGGCATCATCGGCCCAGATATCGCGCCGCCCATCGCCATCGAAATCGACCGCATAGGCCTCGAAACTGGTGGGGATGAATTGCGTGTGACCCATCGCCCCGGCCCATGATCCTTTCATATCTTCGGCGGCGATATCGCCGCGTTGCAGGATGCGCAGGGCGGCAATGAGTTGTTCTTTCGCGAATTTCTCGCGCCGCCCGTCATAGGCCAGCGTGGCCAGCGAACGGATGACGTTATTATTGCCGTAGAACGAGCCGAAATTGCTTTCCAGCCCCCAGATACCAAGCACGACCTGACGATCCACGCCATAGCGGCGCTCAATCTCGGCCATGACCTGCCCTTTGGTGGCCAGTTTCTCTCGCCCCGTCGATACGCGGGTGGGCGAGACGGCGCTTTCAAGGTATTTCCAGATGGGGCGCGAAAATTCCGGCTGGCGTCCATCAAGGCGGATGACCTTCGGGTTCAGAGTCACGCCCCGAAACGCATCATCATAGATCTGCGGCGCAATCCCTTGGCCCAGCGCCTCGGCGCGGAAATTCCGCTTCCAGACCTCGAATTCTTGCGCCTGTGCCTGCGTAATCGGCTTTTCTTCATCCGCCGCCAGGGCGGGAGGCAATGTCGAGGCAGTGAGCAGGGCACAAAGTGCAGCGGTCAGAATGGCACGCATGGGTCCGGTCTCCGGTGAAACATTGGTTTTGGCATAACGGGGCTGGACGCAGGGGTCAAAGTGTACCGGCATCTGATCTCAGCGACGAGACGCACCATCCTGTCAGTCCTGCGCCCCAAATGCGACAAGATGGATATAGACGCAGGTAGTGGCAGGATCGGGGCGAAAGATCACCGTTATGCGCTGATCACGGGTGGATTGCCGCCTCCATAAATGCCGCTTCACGGGCACGTTGCTCCCGCAG
>CALFVD010000163.1 GCA_937928005.1 uncultured Neomegalonema sp.
CGCATATTCAGCGCGATGATCCTTGAAAAGCTGGATCGCTCGCTCACGAAATTCCGCGCTGTATGTCGGGGTATACGTCTTCTTGCTCATAGGGGTCATCTTCCGAGGGTTTTACCCTCCGGTAAACCCGGGCCGGTTCAATCCTCAAAATGAGTCGCCAGTCAGGGCGGTTGGCATTATGCTCCAGACTCGAACTCGCGCCCTCGACGGCACGCTTCGCACCAAGTTCGAACAGTGATATCCGGGCCTCGCCGTCACCGCGCCAGATCAGAAACCAGAGAAGCTGCCAATGGCAGCATAAACCCCACGGTTTTTGGTGCTCTCCCAAACCGTGACACGACCAGAATCAATGGCATAATGGCATTATGATCGCGCGTCGATCATGATGCGGTTTGGCAAACCAAGAAGCTTTTCATCAGCTGTTACCAGTGCCAGATTTCGTATCTGCGCCATCGCGTAAATCAGCCGGTCGAAGGGATCACCATGTGGCCAGCTGAACCCTGCTGCCTCGATCCAGTCATTTTCGTCAGGATCAAGCACCTCGAAACCGCTGGCCTTGATCAGGTCCGGCAGCGTCTCTGCTGCTTTGTTCTTCGCACCCTTGATCCGATTGGCTGTGATGGCTCGTATGGCCTCGTAGAGTGCAGGGGCTGGGACAAAAACCCGTCGTGCGTGAAGAATTTCCTGCTCGACAGGCTGGGTCAGTGCCCCTGGGCTGAAAACGCACCAAATCATGATGTGCGTGTCGAGCAGCAAGTTGGTCATGTATTCTGGCCCTCGGTGAGCGGGTCAAGGCCCGGTTCCGGGATGCCCTGCCAAGCGGATTCAGAACCGGGATGATCACGCATTTTGTCGATGACGGTGCGGAGTTCAGCGTCGACTGATGCCCGGCCCATGCCCAGACGCCTCTTCGGTGGTTGAACAGCTTCCGCAAGAAGCAACCGAACAAGTTCTGATTTTGAGATACCCTCTTCCGCCGCCTTAGCATCAAGAGCAGCGTTCAGTCCTTCTCCGATATCACGAATGTTCAACGCATGGGGCATTGCAAAATCCTCAATAGGTGCTGCTACACAAATACCATGATATGTGTAGCAGCACAAGCCTATGCTGCATCTTCAAACGCATCTGGTGAACTGGATTCCCGAAGCTGCTCACCTTTCGAGGTAGTCCTTCCCGTCCGCCTCGTAATCATCTCGAGGGACTCTACTCCTCCCGGAACGCCTTGGTCAGGTTGTCGCCGAGCGGTTTGACCAGATAGCTCAGCACGCTGCGTTCGCCCGTGGGGAACTGCGCTTCGACCGGCATTCCAGGAATAAGGATTTTGCCATCGAGGCGGGCTTCCTGTTCTGGGGGCAGGGACACGATCACGCGGTAGAAAGCGATGCCGCTCTGTTCGTCTACGACGCTGGCGGGGGAGATCGTGCCGACGGTTCCGAAGAGTTCGGGGGTCTTACTCTGGTGAAAGGCTGGAAAGAGGATGGTGACGGGTTGTCCGGGCCGAATTTCGTCGATGGATTGCGGATCGACGAATACCTCCAGTTCATGGTCGCTGCTTGTGGGGACGATCTGCATCACCGTCTGACCGGGCTGGACAACACCGCCGATGGTGAAGACGTTCAGCTCATGGATCGTACCCGAGACCGGCGCACGGATTTCGATGCGGGAAAGCTGTGCGCGTGTCGATTGAAGCTGCTGGGTCAGCTCATCGATGCTGCCCTCGGCGGTTTCGAGTTCTTCGAGCACCTTTTCGCGGAAGGTCTTGGAGATCTGCTCCTGTGCGAGCCGTGCCTCGGCAATGGAGTTCTTGATCCGTGCGACCTCGGACAGGTGCTCCGCAACTTGCCCTCGCATATCCGACTCTGCGCGCTCCAGTGCCAGCAAGCGGCTTTTTGGCGCGAGCGACTTTGCGACCAGTGTCTTCAGGGCGTCGAGTTCACCGGTATATCCTTCGATCTGCCGCACCTTCTGGCGCATGAGGCCCTGAACTCCGGCGATCTGATTGCCGAACTGGGCCAGCTTCTCGTCGTATTGCGACCATTCACTCTCCCGGTTCACCATTCGCGCTTCCATCATCTCACGCTGGCGGGTTCCAGAGGCCGTTAGGTCACCCAACCTGTAAGTCTGCGCCTCGGCCATCGGCAAAGCGAAATCCTTGCGGCGGTCGAGTTCGGCCTGAAGACGCGCGCGTTGTACGAGGGCGCTGCGGAGGCGTCGTTCGTAGATACGCAGGTTCGCCTCAATGGTCGTCGCATCGAGGGCGATCAACATTTGTCCCGCCTCGACCCGGTCGCCTTGGGAGATGGCGATCCTGCTGACAATGCCGCCATCGAGATGCTGGACTGATTTTGGCTGTCCGGCGACGACGACATTGCCGCTGGCCATCACGGCGCTCGACAACATTGCATAATTCGCCCAAGCAACGCCCCCGCCGACTGCCCCGGCCAGTATGATGGTTCCGAACAGGGCCGTACGGCCCCAAGCTGTTCTCGGTGCTTGCGTCGTCATGCTGCCCTCGTGGCTTTTCTGAGTACATCGACCTTGTCACCGAAATCGGCCACTGTGCCGTTGGCAAGGACCATGACCATATCGACCGCTGCAATGGCGCTCGGACGATGGGCCATGACGACGACTGTTGAGCCGCCCGCACGCAGGGTGTGGATCATCTCGGCGAGTGCCGCATCACCTTCCGCATCGAGGTTCGAGTTCGGCTCGTCCAGCACCACAAGCGCCGGATTGCGGAAGGCTGCGCGGGCCAGCCCGATCCGCTGGAGTTGACCGCCGGTCAAGGGGCTGAGCGCCGCATCGGTGTTGGTTTCGTATCCGTCCGGGAAGCTGAGGATCATGTCATGTACGTGCGCGAGACGGGCGGCGGCTACGATATCCTCATGCGAGGCTTCCGGATCGAAGCGGGCGATATTCTCGCCGATAGTACCTGGTACCATCGTCACCTGTTGCGGCAGATAGCCGATATGAGGCCCGATCTGTTCCGAGGGCCACTGATCGAAGGTCGCGCCATCGATCCGTACCGATCCACGATCGGGCATCCACAATCCGACCAGTAGGCGTGCGAGAGTCGATTTGCCAGATGCACTTGGCCCAATCACGCCCAGGCCCAGGCCCGGCCTGAGATCGAAGCTGACATCTGCGAGGATCGGCCTCCCCTCCCCCGTCCGACCCGATGGCGCGAACTTGGTGACGTTACGGAGTTGGATATTGCCTTGCGGCGCGGGAAGCTGGACCGGGTTTGCCGCTCCACCACCCTCGATTTTCACGTAATCACTGAGCCGCGTGCGGGCCATGCGGGCGCGTTTGATCATCTTCCAGCCCCCGATTGTCTGATCGATGGGGGCAAGCGCACGGCCCGCGATAATGGAGGCGGCGACGATTGTACCGGGGGTAATTTCTTGCCCGATGGCCAAGTATGCGCCCAAGGCGAGGATGCACGATTGCAGCAGCAGGCGGAATGCCTTGGATGTGGCGGTGATCGCTTCTGAGCGTTCGCTGGCGCGCTGCATGTCGGATAGCGCCCGGTCCCGCAGACCCCGCCACGATCGAATTGCGTTTCCGACCATGCCCATGGCGAGCACGCTCTCGGCATTGCCCTGCGCTTGGTCGGAGAAGCGGCTCTCGGCCATCTCGCCCTTCGCAGCATCGGCGGTCGCACGCCGGGTCACTGCTTCGTTCAGCAGGGCGAGCGCGATAACGACGACCGCCCCTGCCGTTGCCAGCAAACCTAGTTTGACATGCAGCAGGAAGACTACGCCAATATAAAGCGGAAACCATGGCAGATCGAACAGCGCGAGGATCGTTGGACTGCACAGGAAGCCGCGTATCGCGGAAAGGTCATTCAGCGGGCGGTAACCAGGGGTGCCCGGCGTCATCGACCGCACGATCCAGCTACGGAACGCCGCCGGGGCGACATCGTTATCCAGCCCGTGCGCTGCCCGTGACAGGATGCGATGCCGCATCAAATCAAACAGGCCGAGTAGTGCGAACAATCCAATCACAAGGGCCAGCAGCACTACGAGCGTTGGCACCGACCGGCTGGCGAGCACCCGGTCATAGACCTGCAACATGAATAGTGGACCGGTCAGCATCAGCAGATTGACCAGCGCACTGAACAAGGCGACGAAGAGAAACGCCCCGCGCATACGTCCAAGGCCATCTTTCAGGGCATTCTTCTCCGGGTTTCCGGCCATCTTCAGGGGTGCCTAATCATGCAAAGGTGAAGCTGTCGCGATCGAGGGAGGCGAGCTGCGTTCCACGCAGGAACAATTCGTCCCCATCGCCGAAATCAAAGAGTACGCCACCTCGTCGGTCCTGACCGTAAG
>CALFVD010000164.1 GCA_937928005.1 uncultured Neomegalonema sp.
ATGCAGATCGCCGTCGTCTTGAGACTCACATCCAGTCCAACATAATATCCCATCACTGCTCTCCTTTCGGTCTAACCGCCAGAGAGCTTCTCAACTCTCAGGGGGAGCAGCAACCTCATGAGTCATGTATGGGATGTATAATCTGACATCGCAGCACCGCTTTTTTGTTTAGCGACAGACGGATACCAAAATCCGTCACGGTGTTGCACCTCGCTTCTGAAACTAGGCGGGATGGATGGGATTGCGGCGGTTGCTTCTCGGATTGTGGAGGATTTGCAGGAACGGTATCCGAACCAGCGCAAGACGCAGCGTGACAAGCTGGGTCTTCTGGTGGCGACGATGCTAGAGGTTCGCAGCGCGAATCTGATGGATATGGCGGCGGTCCTGCCGCGCCCGATAGAGCGGATCGACGAGCGTTCGCAATGGATCGAGCGTTTTATGTCTAACGATCTGGTGGATTGCGACGCAGTGATGGCCCCGTTCGCGCGGGAGGTTCTGGCGCGTATCGCGTCGCCCGGCGAGCGGCCTGTCCTGTCGATGGATCAGTCGCAGGCTGAAACTGCTATGTTCGGACAGTCTGGAGCGGGCGAGGCGATTCGAACGCCCGACCTAAACCTTGGCAAGGTTTCGCTCTACCCCTGAGCTACGCCCGCATCCGGACTGTCATCCGTGAGAAGGGTGATAGCGCCCCGCCTTGGTTAATTGCAAGGCCCAAATTGCCCTATGTGATAAATACGGACATCGTGCATTACATTCGCCTCTCGCACCGGTAAGACGGATGGGTCCGAACCCCTGCCGGAGCCAGCATGGCCGCGCCCTCGACCCCTTCGATTGCCCGTGCTGCGGCGTGGATGGCCGTCGCTCTGCTTTGTTTCACGACGATGGCCGTGTCTGGGCGCGAGGCGGGGCGCGTGATGCCAATCGCCGACCTGCTGGTTTGGCGTAGCTTGATTGGGTTTTTGATCGTTCTCGTGATCTTGTCTTTTCCGTCGCAGGGATTCGCGCAGGTGCGGACCGCCCGCCCTGGAATGCATCTGATCCGCAATTGCGGGCATTTTTTCGGGCAATATGGCTGGTACACCGCCGTCACGATGATTCCACTGGCGCAGTTGTTCGCGCTGGAATTTACCTCGCCGATTTGGGTTGCGCTGGTTGCGCCGCTGTTTCTGGGCGAGCGATTTACGGTGGTGGGATTCGCGGCCATTGGATTGAGCTTTATCGGCGTGTTGATGGTGGTCGGCGCATTTGATGGGGCGTTTCTCGATGATCTGGGTGCTGGGCAGGTCTGGGCGATTCTCGCCTCCTTCGGTTTTGCGGTGAATATGATCGTGACCAAGAAGCTGACATCGACCGAATCGAGCCTGTGCATCATGTTCTATCTGACGCTTATGCAGGGACCGATGGGCCTGATTGTGGCGGGTGGGTTGCCGATGGTGCCGCCCGATACGGTCACGGCATTCTGGGTACTGGCGCTTAGTATCGGCGGATTGTCGGCGCATTTCTGCATGGCGCAGGCATTCCGCTATGGCGATGCCACCCTCGTCGCACCGATGGATTTCTTCCGCCTGCCTCTGATCGCCGTAATCGGCATGATCTTCTACGACGAGCCGCTCGCATGGGCCGTCCTGCTCGGCGGCGGCCTGATATTCTTGGGTAATTTCCTGAACACCCAACGGGCGCGCTAGAGTGTTGGAATGGACGGTCCCAACGGCATCGTAATGTGCCAGAATGAGGTCGTTACTGATCTCAAACAAAAAGAGACCGTACCCTATGGTTCACGTAGCTCGTGTCTTGAAACTGGTTGAAATTGCTCAGATGCGACCTCCGGACATTAGGATTTGCGCCTGATCAGGCTGCGAGGTCAAACGTGATTGGCTGGACAGGCTGAGCAAGTGTTTCCCATCCATCGACTTTTCGCATGTTGATCTGGCCGGATGCCATAAGCGCCCAGAGCAGCATCGGCAAGGTTTGAGCACAGGGCAGGACGCATTGGGTCTTGATGCGGCGACGAAATTCCGCAAAGTCTAGTAGATATTTCATCACCTCGTTAGTGGAGAAGTACCAGTGATCGACCAGACTACTCTGATAACTTACCTCGCAGTATTGCTCGGCTTCGTTTTCATCCCCGGCCCTGCTGTCCTCCTGACTCTCGCTAGAGCGACAGGTTCCGGTACCCGCGTTGGCGTTGCAACCGGACTAGGCATAGCTGCTGGCGATCTAGTGCATACACTTTTGGCTGTGGTCGGAATATCCGCGATCATTTTGGCGTCGGCGTTCTTGTTCAGCCTTATCAAGTATCTTGGTGCGGCGTATCTGGTCTACTTGGGCATCTGCGCAATCCTTGAGAAAGTAGAGCCTGACCTGTCGCGCGGAGCGTCGAACATTACTCCTTCAGGTGCATTTCGACAGGCCGTTATTGCTGAAGTTCTAAATCCAAAAACCGCCCTGTTCTTCCTCGCGTTTCTTCCTCAATTCGTGCAGCCAGAGAACGGCGCAGTCGCATTGCAACTGATTGTCCTCGGTGTATTGTTCGTCTTGATGGGATTGTTCAGCACAATCGTCGTTGCGATCAGCGCGGGTAGCGTGGGATCCTTTCTCCGCCGTCATCCCGTCGTCGTGAGGTGGCAGGGGAAAGTCGTTGGGGGAATTTATTGCGCGCTTGGAGCGAGATTGGCGTTGCAGGAAAGATAACCGGCGACTGGTTGC
>CALFVD010000165.1 GCA_937928005.1 uncultured Neomegalonema sp.
TCTGATTGATACCTATCCGCCTTGCGCTCATACTTCGAGCGGGTGATTTCAGTCCAAGCCATATGATCCTCCAGTTCCAGCAAAACCAGATGAATCACAAACCACTGAAATCACTCAAACACCTATCGGACAGCCTCTGAGAGCGCGTTCGCATGCGTTGTTGGTCGGCTCAACCAGATCAGGGGCGTCAATGAAGGTCAGCAACTGCTTGCGGGCATTGCTAATTTTCATCGGCAGCGCGTGGGTGATATCGCAGTTACTCGGGGTCTGCAGGAGAGCGGCGAGATGGTTTTCCAGTTCCCGGTGCTTTCGCGCGATGGTTTGGCTGGCATAGCCGCCGATGCTTCGCCAGAGCGCAAAGACATCGGCGATCTAATGACCTTGAGCTTACGCTGAGTGTGAATTGGCGAACTGAATGCACAGGGTAACGAACTTGAAGCGCAGATTAATGAACTGGCAACGCATATTGGTGAACTGCAGATTGGTAATCTCGAACGGCGTTTCGCTTGAAATCTTGCTTTGGAAGGTGTCAACTCGGCGTGACAGTTTTACGAGTCTTTCGCAGGATATTGCCGTGGCCGATGCCTTTCCGTTTTCCGCCATCGTCGGTCAGGACGAGATGAAAACTGCGTTGCTGATTGCGGCGGTTGAGCCTGCTGTGGGCGGGGTATTGGCGTTTGGGGATCGGGGGGCGGGCAAGTCTACCGCTGTGCGGGCGTTGGCGGCGCTATTGCCTGATCTCGATGTCGTGCCGGGCTGTCCTTATGGCTGTGATCCGGCGGAGGAATGCACACCCGATTGTCCGCGCAAGAAATCCAAGAAAGCTGCGCAACGGCCCGCGCCCGTGGTCGATCTGCCGCTTGGGGTGACGGAGGATCGGGTGGTCGGTGCGCTCGATCTGGAGCGGGCGCTGACATCTGGGGAGAAGGTATTTGAACCGGGGCTGCTGGCCCGCGCGCATCGGGGGTTTCTGTATATCGACGAAGTGAACCTGTTGGAGGATCATATCGTCGATCTGCTGCTGGATGTGGCGGCATCGGGCGAGAATGTCGTGGAACGAGAAGGGCTTAGCGTGCGGCATCCGGCGCGGTTCGTGCTGGTTGGCAGTGGCAACCCCGAAGAAGGGGAATTGCGGCCCCAACTGCTGGATCGGTTCGGTCTATCGGTCGAGGTGTCAACGCCGGTTGACATCAAGGACCGGGTGGCGGTGATTGAGCGGCGTGAAGCCTATGAGCGTGATCGGATGACCTTTGCCGAGCGGTGGCAGCGCGATGAGGATCGGCTGCGCGAGAAGATCGTGCGTGCGCGGTCGGCGGTGGCTGATGTGAAGGTGCCGCGCCGGATGCTGGAGGTGGCGGCACGGCTCTGCGTGGCGCTGGGGGCCGATGGATTGCGCGGGGAATTGACGCTGGTGCGTGCGGCGCGAGGCTTGGCGGCGCTGGGTGGGCAGAAATCTATCACGATCAAACATTTGCGCAAAGTCGCGCCCATGGCGATGCGTCATCGGCTGCGCCGTGATCCGCTGGACGAATCCGGGTCGGGCGTACGGGTCGAGCGGGCGGTGGCCGAGGTATTCGGCGCGTGACCGCATGGGACGATGCCGTTGCGGCGGCCCGGATCATGGCCGCTGCGCCGCTGCGGATTGGGGGGGTGCTGGTTCGTGCGCGGCCCGGACCTGTGCTGGATGCGTGGCTCACGATTGCGGGGAATGGCGTGCGGTTGCGGCGAATTCCTGCTGGAGTCGGAGAAGATCGGCTGCTTGGTGGCCTTGATTTGGGCGCGACGCTTGCGGCAGGGCGACCTGTTGCACAGGCGGGCATTCTGGCCGAGGCCGATGAGGGCGTGCTGGTGCTACCAATGGCGGAGCGGGCATCGCGGGCGGTGGCGGCATACATCTCGGCGGCGTTGGATACAGGCGAGGTTATCGCGCAGCGGGATGGGGTGTCATTGCGTGCGCCCGCGTGGTTTGGGCTGATTGCCATTGATGAATCGACCGATGAAGAGGAGGGCGTCGCGTCGGCGCTGGCCGAGCGATTGGCCATGCATATCGACCTGTCGGAGATTTCGGTCGCAGATATGAGCGTGAATGCGGCGGAGGTACAGGGCGCGCTTGCGTCTATCGAGCGCGGGCAGATCGAGGTGCTGGTTGGGACTGCCATGGCGCTAGGGATTGGATCGTTGCGTGCGCCGATGTTGGCTGGCCGGGTTGCGCAGGTGGCGGCGGGGCTGGCCGGGCGGCGGTTGGTTGTGGCGGATGATCTGTCACTGGCGGCGCGGCTTGTGCTTGCGCCACGGGCATTGACCATGCCATCCGCTGAGGAAGAGCAGGCACCTGCACCACAGGAGCAAGAGTCTTTGCCCAACGAAGGCGAGGGCAAAAGCCCCGAACCGGGCGATCTGGACGAAATCGTGTTGGAGGCGGCGCTGGCGGCATTGCCGGAAGAGCTGTTTCAAGGCTCCTCACAGCGCGGCGCAGCGGGCGAGGGGCGCGCTGGGGCGTCGGAGATTTCGTACCGGCGGGGCAGGCCGCTGACCTCGCGCAAGGGTGATCCGCGACAGGGGCGGCTGGATATCTTGGCGACCCTGCGCGCGGCGGCTCCTTGGCAGCGATTGCGAGGGCGTAAGGCGGATGCGCCGATTGCGATCCGGCGCGATGATTTCATGGTCAAACGCTTCCGCCATAATACTGAGAGCGCGATGATTTTCGTGGTGGATGCGTCGGGATCGGCGGCGGCGCAACGGTTGGGCGAGGTGAAGGGGGCCATCGAATTACTGCTGGGCGAGGCCTATGTGCGCCGTGATACGATTGCGCTCGTTGTGATGCGGGGCGAGGGTGCGGAGCTTGCCTTGCCGCCGACCAAGGCGCTGGCGGCGGCCAAGCGGCGGCTGGCGGGCCTGCCCGGTGGGGGCGGTACGCCGATGGCGTCTGGTATTGATCTAGGGATGGCAAGCGCGCTGGATGCCAAGCGGCGTGGCTTTGCGCCGACGCTGATCCTGTTGACTGATGGCAAGGCCAATATCGCCCGTGACGGTGAACCGGGGCGGGCGCGGGCAATGGAGGATGCGCTCCAGAGCGCGCGGCTGGTGCGGGCGGGCGGCGTGGATACGATCCTGATTGATACATCACCACGGCCCAGCGCCGCCGCCGAGACGCTGGCGCGAGAGATGGGCGCGCGATATGCACCGCTGCCTTTTGCCGATGCGCGGCGCGTGTCGGATGCCGTGAAAGGTGCGGCGTGAACTGGGAGCGGGACGGGGCTGATTGGCCTCACCGAGAGGCGAGCCGTTTCATCACAGCGGGCGGTATCCGCTGGCATATGCAGGAATTTGGGGTGGCGGATGCGCCAGTCTGCCTGCTGCTGCATGGGACGGCGGGGGCGACGCATAGTTGGGAAGGGCTGGCCCCGTTATTGGCGCGGCGGTATCGTGTAATCGGGATGGATTTACCGGGCCATGGCTTCACCGAGCGGCCCGCAACGCGCCTCTTGTCTTTGCCGGGAATGGCGGGGTTGGTTGGCGGTTTATGCGCTGAGTTGAACATCAAGCCAGCGATTGCCGTAGGCCATTCGGCGGGCGCGGCAATCGGGTTGCAGATGGTGATGGACGGTATGATTGCCCCCCGTGCGGTATACGCGATCAACGGGGCGTTGATGCCGTTCAAAGGCATGGCGGGGCAGGTATTCCCCATGCTGGCCAAGGCTTTATTCGTTAATCCGGTGGTCCCGTCGATCTTCTCATGGACGGCGAATGAGGGGCGGGTGAAGCGGTTGCTGGAGAGTACAGGCTCACGTTTATCGCCGCGTGCCGAAGAATTATATGCAAGACTTTTCAATGATCCCGGCCATGTCGGCGCTGCGCTCGGCATGATGGCGAGTTGGGATCTGGCCGCGCTGCGGCGGCGCTGGGGGGAGGTCGGCGTGCCACTACATCTGATCGTCGGCACGGCGGATGGAACCATTCCGCCCTCGGATGCCCGCGAAATTTCGCGGGGTATCAATGGGGCGCTGATCCATCCGCTGACCGGGTTGGGACATTTGGCCCATGAGGAAGATGCGCAAGCAGTGGCGGCAATGATTTATTCAACTGCGGAATATGCAGAATAGAAAAAGTATACTTTTGACTATGTCAAAAATGAAAAGTATAATATAGATGTGCTTTTCGCAAACTATAATTGATAGTGTTTTTATTGCTTAATTACAATTTTGTGGCTCCATTCTTTGCCGTCTGTTAGTATAATATCTTTAAAGCCTAGTATTTTAGCTAAATCATACCATGTCGCGCCGAATTGAATATTGTTCTTCTTGAAAAGGGGCGTTGTGCGCGCGTGGGATGTGAGTTGAGCCATCACGGCGCGGGCGCGAAATAATGTGCTAAAGATATCATCATCCAAAGCTACCACAATTAAATGCTGTGTTTCGCCACCTTTGCCAAAAATTGCGATCCGTGGTTTTGTCGGGGAATTAAGCTGGCCTTTGGTCAACTCGGTAATAAAAGCGGTGCGCACGGAACCACCAGCTTTGGGTGCATGTGCAATCGTCCGGTCAAATACTTCTTCGGATGTGATTGGGGGATAATAATATCCTTCCCTTCGATCTTTTACATCTTTGGCAAAGGCGCTGAGCGGCAGGATTGATAAGAGAATAACGGCGATGAATTTTTTGAGCATGATGCCACT
>CALFVD010000166.1 GCA_937928005.1 uncultured Neomegalonema sp.
TCAGCGCGCAATTCGGCAATCCGGTCTCTTTCAACGCTCGTAAGATGTGTGTAATCTGACATCGCAACACCGTTTTTTGTTTGGCGACAGACGGATACCAAAATCCGTCACGGTGTTGCACTTCGTTTCTGAAACTAGGGGCACCAGTTTTCTACAAAAATAACTTAGGTATGTTTCTAAACTATATTGACCGAGTCTTCCCTAACAAAGACAACTCCAATCGTAGCTTATGGCGCACATGCTGGAGTGTTGGATTGTTCGATTTCTGTATAAAACTATCGATAATCTATACAATTATATTTATAATAATAAATTGGTCATACTATGGACAGGACGTTTTTTTAGGAGAAATATGGCTAATTGGAAACGTAAAAGATCATTCGATAATTTATTTATGTATCTTTACGCTAATCACAATACTTTTAAACTCCGTATTGCTTCAAAGAATTAATCCGCGTGAATACTTAATTTCGATGTGGATGCTTGGAGCAATATATGGTGGAATGGGCGTATTTGGTGGATATCTTTTATATTACTACATAATAGTAGTCTCTTTAGTTTCTAGTGGAATAGTTACATTCTTATATGCGTCATACATCATACTTGCAATGTGTATACCTGGTTTCAGAAGCGAGGTGCAACACCGTGACGGATTTTGGTATCCGTCTGTCGCCAAACAAAAAACGGTGTTGCGATGTCAGATTACACACATCTTACGAGCGTTGAAAGAGACCGGATTGCCGAATTGCGCGCTGAAGGTCTTGGTCCCACAGCGATTGGCCGGGACATAGGTCGTTGCAAATCGACGATAAGCCGGGAGTTGCGGCGCAATGCGCGCGAGAGCGGCGTTTATCGCCCTGCTTATGCGGATGGGTCCTACCTCTACCGCCGCCAGCGACCCGCGCGACTGGAAACAGATGCTGCCCTTCGTCGCTATGTTCTTGAACGGTTGAGCGAGGGCTGGACGCCGGAGCAGATTGCGGGGCGGCTGCGCAGGGGCATTGATCGGCTTGCCCCCATCAGCTTTGAGACGATCTATGCGTGGATATATTCAAAGGCCCGCAAGGCCGAGAAGCTGTGGAAATACCTGCCGCGCAGGCGAGCCACCCGCCGCCCGATGCGGGGCCGCATCTCGAAGGATCGGATCAGCGACAAAGTCCATATCTCCGAGCGTTCCGATGCGGCGAATAGCCGTTCCGAAGCCGGGCATTGGGAGAGTGATCTGGTCATCTGCAAACACGCGCGACCCGTTCTCGTACTCCATGAGCGCAAGACCCGCATCACCTTCATGGCAAGGCTATCCGGCAAGGGCGCGGCTGAAACTGTTTCAGCCATCATGGCCGTGTTCAAGCGCCTCAGCCCGGAGATGCGCCGCTCGGCGACTTTCGACAACGGAACCGAGTTCGCCCGTCACAGCTTGCTTCGCGGCATGCTCTCAGAGACCACATATTTTTGCGATGCCTATGCCTCATGGCAGAAAGGGGGGATCGAAAATGCCAATGGCCGCATCCGGCGATGGCTGCCCCGTGGCATCGACCTCGACGACATCAGTGACGAAGACATCCAGGAAATCGCCATGACCATCAACACAACACCCCGTAAATGCCTCGGCTTCAAATCCCCCGTCGAAGCCTTCCTCAAGGAGCTTGGCAAATCCGTCAGCCTGCGCTTCTATCCAACCGTTGCACTTCATTCCTGAATCTACCTGGTTAGCATCATAGTGCGCATTTACTGACGCTCTATAGCTTGACCTGATCACGTTTCACTATAACCGTCGCTCCACCCATGCAAAGATTGCGGCGAGCAGTGGCATGAAGACCAATCCCAGTAAGAACGCACTCAAAGCTGCGGCGATTGATGCCTCGCGTGGATTGGGCAAAGTCGAGAAATCGGTATCGCTACCCTCGACCGTGACCGCCACGTCTGAGGCGGTCATCAGGTCGCCATAAACCCCGGTAGAGGCCAGCAGCATGATGATCGCGGGAAAGATTATGAGCGAGGCGAAATTTGCGGCGAGGGCGGTTTTAACGCGCGGTTTCATGCCCGGTGCGGGTGGGTCACGCCATGCGAGCCAAACATAGGCCGTGAACCAAGCGGGCAGGACGCATAGCAACCCAAACCCCCCAGCCACGCCAAATCGGCTACCGTAATCGCCTAGCTGGCTGAACCCGCCGATGACCAACCCAAGTAGAGCAGGCGCAGCGAATAGGGCGATAAGAAAAGATAGTTTGCGTCGTTCAGCCATTCAGTCGTCTTACTCCCGAAAGCCAGCGGACGATGATCAGCATCAGTCCAAAATAAATTGTCATGACAACGACAGATACCACGCTGATCGTCGCGTCCGGGTCGGCATCGCGTGGCTGCTCACCCACTATCGGTAGGGCGAGCGCCATGATCAATCCGACGACGACCCCTGCCAGCAAATAGTGTCGCCGCCCATGTTTGCGAAGTGACCAGAGTAGTAAGAAGGCAATCACTCCGGCAGTCCAGAGAATAGAGCAGGTTCCGGCCATGAGATAAGGCGCAACGCCGACCGCGCGGGACGTTGCCATACTCGCATCACTGGAGAATGCTACATCCACCCCGAACATGAGCAGCAAGAACAGCGCCACGCCAAATACGGGGGCGAACAGAAAGGCTCCCCCCGTCCGCAGCAGCGGCATGGTCACTTCAGCGGGCCAGTAATCGCGCGAAAGAGGTTTGAACATAACAGATTTATCATGTGTTTCGCGTGCCACGCACAAGCCCCGTACCAATTTCATACAGTTTTATCTTAGAGGCGTGTCGCGCAGGGCGCAGTTCGTGTGAAGCGCGATTAATCTCCCCGCCCGCCGACGACGATATCGTCCATCAGTACAGTTGGTTGGCCGACCCCGACCGGCAGCCATTGGCCGTTCTTGCCACACATGCCGATGCCGTTGTCGAGGGCCATGTCGGTGCCGAGCATCCGTACCTTTTTCATCGCGCTCGCCCCGTCGCCGATCAAGGTAGCGCCCTTGATGGGATGCAGGATCTTGCCGTTCTTCACGCGGTAGGCTTCGGTGCAGGAAAAGACGAATTTGCCGTTGGTGATATCGACCTGACCGCCGCCGAAATCGACGGCATAGATACCATCCGTCACCGCAGCAACAATCTCTTCGGGGGCGTGCTTGCCGCCCAGCATGTAGGTGTTGGTCATGCGGGGCATGGGGGCGTGGGCATAGGATTGACGTCGGCCATTGCCGGTGGCTTTTACACCCATGAGGCGGGCATTTTGACGATCCTGCATGTAGCCGACAAGCCGCCCGTCCTCGATCAACGTGGTGCAGTTTGACGCCTCGCCCTCGTCGTCGATACTGATGGAACCGCGCCGGTCTGCAAGCGTGCCGTCATCGACGACGGTGACGCCCTTGGCGGCGACCATCTCGCCCATCAACCCGGCGAAAGCGGAGGTTTTCTTGCGGTTAAAATCGCCTTCCAGCCCATGGCCGACCGCCTCGTGCAGCATCACGCCGCACCATGCGGGGCCGAGGGCCACCTGCATCGCGCCGCCGGGGCCGTCCTGCGCTTCAAGATTGACCAGCGCCTTGCGGTGTGCCTCGTCGGCGAGGTGTTTCCAATGGGCCGGGTCAATCAGCCCGTCATAGCCATGCCGCCCGCCGCCGCCCATCGAGCCGGTCTCGCGCCGCCCGTTCTCCTCGACGATAACCGAGACGTTGATGCGCGAGAGGGGGCGGGTATCGGCGACGCGGTGGCCATCGGCGCGCAGGATTTCGATGTCTTGGATTTCGCCGGAGAGGGAGGCGGTGGCCTGTACCACGCGGGGGTCTTTTTCGCGAAGATAAGCGTCGATCTCGCGCAGAATCGCGACCTTGGCGGCGAAGGCCGGGTCGTCGAGCGGGCTTTCGTCGCTGTAGAGTTTGCGGTTGGTGCGCGCGGGTGCGGCGGAATACTCGGCCTTGTGCCCGGATTTGATCGCCGCCGCTGCATCTCCTGCACGTTTGAGGGCCGCGACCGTCAATTCGTCGGAATGGGCATAGCCGACCGCCTCGCCCGCCACGACCCGCAGGCCGAATCCCTCTGCGGCATCGTAGGACGCATTGCGCAGCCGCCCGTCATCGAAGACCAGCGATTCCCCGCGCCGTCGCTCGAAGAATAATTCCCCATCTTCGGCCCCTGATACCGCATCGCTGATGATGCCTTGTGCGGTTGCAAGGTCGATATCGCCGGAAAAGGGATCGAAGGGCATGGGCGCAGTCCTTTTTGAAAGCTCAATACCACAGGTGGCGCGCCTTGCCGCGAAAGGCAAGCTCGCGACCCGATGCCGCGCGGGTTCGGCTTGCGACTTGTCGTGCCTCATGTATGTTGCGCGATGACAGGGAAAGGGGTATCGCGCCTCTGACCAATGCAGTTTTCTTTCGGAGAGATCGTTCATGGCTCGCCTTACCGCCGCCCTCCCGCTTGCCGCCCTCATCGCCCTTGGGGCCGGAACCGCCTATGCCGCCGGGCTAGGGCAGCCCGATCCCTGGCAGCTTGGCTATCAAGAACCTGCCACCGATATCGCCGAGCGGGTGCAGAATGCGTCATGGTGGCTGCATGTGCTGGCCACTGTCATCACGTTGTTCGTGACGGCGTTGCTGGCCTATGTCTGCATCAAGTTCTCCGCTAAGAATAACCCCACACCATCGCGCTTTACCCACAACACGGCCATCGAGGTCATCTGGACAGTCGTGCCGGTCGTGATCCTCGTGGCGATGGCCTATCCGTCAATCAAGCTTCTGTATTACCAAGAAAACGTCGAAGAGAGCGAACTGACGATCAAGGCGACCGGCTACCAATGGTACTGGGACTACACCTATAACGTCGATGGCGAAGATATCGTGATCGAAAGCCTGATGGCCGGTAAGGGCTATTCCACCTACGACGAGATGGTCGCGGGCATGAAAGAGAACGAGGCCGAGCCGGAGGAGATTCCTTCCGAGATGGAATGGAAACTCGCCGCCGATGCGCCGATGATCGTTCCTGTAAACACCAAAGTGCGCGTCAACGTCACCGCCGCCGATGTGATGCACGCTTGGACGGTGCCGTCCTTCGGCGTGAAGGTTGATGCGGTTCCAGGTCGCCTGAACGAGCTGTGGTTTGAGGCGACCAAGGTTGGCCGGTATTATGGCCAGTGTTCCGAGCTTTGCGGTCGTGACCATTCCTACATGCCGATCATGGTCGATGTCGTGCCGAAGGAAGAATACGAAGCCAAGTTTAAAGAGATGGTCGAAAAATACGCGGTACGCAAAGATCGTCCGGCAAAGGTTAAGGTCGCATCGGCTGAGGTCGAGTAAGCATCCATGACCGATATGTCCGTCGCCGATATCGCCGCCCCCAACGGGCATGAAGCGGAAATAAAAGACTATTTCGCGCTGATGAAGCCGCGCGTTATGTCGCTTGTGATCTTTACTGCCTTGGCGGGAATGCTGGCTGCACCTGCCGATTTGCACCCCATCATCGGGTTTGCCTCGATCCTATGCATCGCCATCGGGGCGGGGGCATCGGGTGCGCTGAACATGTGGTGGGAATCGGATATTGATTCGCGCATGGGCCGCACGCAAGGCCGCCCAATCCCGTCAGGCAGGGTGACACGCGATGAGGCGCTGGCCATTGGCATGGGCCTGTCGGTTCTGTCGGTTGCGATGCTCGCGGTGTTCGCCAACGTGCTATCGGCGGTGCTGCTGGCCGGGACGATTGCGTTTTATGGCGGGTTCTACACCATGTGGCTCAAGCGCCGCACGCCGCAGAATATCGTGATCGGTGGCGCTGCGGGTGCAATTCCGCCCGTTATCGGCTGGGCCGTGGCAACGGGGTCCGTGACCATCGAGCCGCTGTTGATGTTTGCCATTATCTTCCTGTGGACGCCGCCGCATTTCTGGGCGCTGGCCCTATGGAAGCGGCGTGAATACACCGAAGCCGAAGTGCCAATGTTGCCCGTGGTGGCGGGGCCAAAGGCAACGCGCGTACAGGTAATGGTCTATTCGGTGCTATTGGCGATCAGTGCGCTGGCGTTGATCTTTACCGAGGTTGCCGGACCTGCCTACACGCTGACGGCTATCGTGACGAACGCGCTGTTCTGCTGGTTTGCTTGGGGCGTTTATCGCCGTGATGAAGGCGCCGCGCAGGCGGAGAAATATGGTGCCGAGAAAAAACTGTTCGCGTTCTCGCTCACTTATCTTGCGCTGATCTTCGCGTCTCTGCTGGTCGATGCTGCGCTGCGCAGCGGGGGCTGGATTTGATGCCCGCCGACCATGAATTGCACAAGCGGCGGCTGGGGCGGAATGTCTTCGTCGGGCTGGTATTGTTCGCGCTGGTGGCTCTGATCTTCTTCGTCTCCATCGCCAAGTTTCAAGAAACCTTCTAAGCGCGATTCGGAAAGCCCATATGACCACGCGAAACCCATCCAACCGCCGCACTGCCGCCTCACTATTCGTCGTGGCGGGGTGCATGGTCGGGTTGTCTTTTGCTGCTGTGCCGCTCTACCGCATCTTCTGTCAAGTGACGGGATTCGGTGGAACACCGCTACGCGCGGACATCATCAACGAGCGCGTTCTCGACGAGACGATCAATGTCAGATTCGATGCCTCCACCGAATCAAAGATGCCTTGGGTGTTTAAACCAGTGCAAAAGGATATGGATATCCGCATTGGCGAGACGGGGTTGGCCTTCTACTCCGCCCACAACCCAACGGACCGGCCCATCGCTGGAACGGCGGTTTTTAATGTCACGCCCTTCAAGATTGGGCCGTATTTTGTCAAGATCGACTGTTTCTGTTTTACCGAGCAAGTGCTACAGCCGGGGGAGACGGTCGATATGCCCGTTACCTTCTACGTTGATCCGGGCATCCGCGATGACCGCTCGACCGATGAGGTGAAGGGTCTGACGCTGTCTTATACATTCTACGAGACTGACCTGCCCGAAGGTTACATAACCGCCGCGCGCGGGGATGCCAAAGCGGAGAAGTCCGTTAACTGATACGCCGGGGCCGTGAGGCCCAATGACGACAAGAACGACGCCATGCGGGAGCACATAATGGCAAGCCACGCGAAACACGATTATCACATTCTCGAACCTAGCGTCTGGCCCTTTGTGGCCGCCGTGAGCGCCTTTGTCATGCTGTTCGGGGCGGTTATCTGGATGAAAGGCGGCACGCCGCTACTGACCCTAGCTGGTCTCGCGGGTGTCTTGTTCGTGATGTATACTTGGTGGTCAGATGTCGTGCGCGAAGCCCATGGGGGCGACCATACGCCGGTCGTCTATATCGGGCTGCGCTATGGTTTTATCCTGTTCATCATCTCTGAGGTGATGTTTTTCGTTGCGTGGTTCTGGGCCTATTTCCGCTATGCGTTATTTGTACCTGAACATACCGATGATGCGACCCACGGTATCGGCTTTGCCGAAGGCGGCATGTTCCCGCCCGAAGGTATCCATGCCGTTGATCCGCTGGGCCTGCCGCTGGTCAATACGCTGATCCTGCTGCTGTCTGGCTGTACGCTGACGGCGGCGCATCACTACCTACTCGAAATGCGTGAGCGTGCCGAGGGCGCCGAGGAACCGGACCCCAAACGGCAACAGGTGTTCTGGGCGCTGGCCATCACAACGGCGCTGGGCGCTATCTTCCTCGTGATGCAGGCGGTTGAGTATGTGGAAGCCTACCACCATGATCTGACGCTCCAGAGTACGTTCTATGGCGCGGCCTTCTTCATGGCGACGGGCTTTCATGGGATGCACGTTCTGATCGGGACGATCTTCCTCGCGATTTGCCTAATCCGCGTGAGCAGGGGCCATTTCACGGCCCAGAAGCATATCGGGTTCGAGGCGGCAGCGTGGTACTGGCACTTCGTCGATGTGGTTTGGCTGTTCCTGTTCTTCGCGATCTATGTGGGCAGCGTCGGGTTCTTTGCCTACGGTCATTGACACCGTGGCATCGCTTTCCCGTAAGCAAACGCTAGGGCCGATTGTTATTGGCCTTGGCGGTTTCGCCGTTCTTATCGCACTGGGATTCTGGCAGGTTGACCGCCTGCAATGGAAACGTGGTATCATCGACGAGGCGGAGCGCCGGATTACGGCCCCGCCGCAGGCATTGCCCGCCGAACTTGATCCTGAGCGTGATGATTATATGCCGGTTTTCGTCACCGGCAGTTTTGACCATGACGATGCGGTCTATTTCCTGACATCGCAGAAGCCGACCGGCCCCGGATTCGAGGTGATTGCGCCTTTCGATGCCGAAGATGGGCGGCGTATTCTTGTGAACCGGGGCTATATCCCGCAGGATGAAAAGGGTAATGAAACCGGGCCGAATGGTCCCGTTCGCGTCGAGGGCGTATTGCGCTGGCCGTCAGATATTAACAGTTTCACGCCCGATCCCGATGCCGCCAAGCGCATCTTCTATTCCCGCGAAGTCGGGCCGCTATCGGATGCGACCGGCGCGTTGCCGATTATGCTGATGCAAGCCCCGACCGATGCCGCGCAGATGCCGCGTGGACAAGCGGTCGCGGTGGTCGTGCGCAATCATCACCTGCAATATGCGATTACATGGTTCAGCATTAGCCTGATCTGGATTGTAATGACCGTGTTATGGTATCGCCGTCTGCGGCTTGCGCGCTCCGCGTAGGACGGGTAAGCGAGGGAAATCAGACGCGCCCGGAGCAAAACCCATGAACTACATCAGCACACGCGGCACCGCCCCGGTGGTTGGCTTCGAGGAAGCACTTCTCGCTGGGTTGGCACGCGACGGGGGGCTTTACGTGCCGGAGGCATGGCCGGTGCTGTCGCCGGAAAAGATCAAATCGCTGGAAGGCGCACCCTACGAGACGGTGGCGCTGGAGGTTCTGCGTCCCTTCGTTGGTGGCGTCGATATGGATGCGCTGAAAGGCATGATCGATACGGCCTATGCGGGGTTTGGCCATCGCGCGGTTGCGCCTTTAGTGCAGGTCGATGCGCAGAATTGGGTGTTGGAGCTGTTCCACGGGCCAACGCTGGCCTTCAAGGATTTGGCCATGCAGCTGATCGGATTGCTGTTCGATCATGTGTTGCAGGCGCGTGACGAGCGGGTCACGATTGTTGGGGCAACGTCGGGTGATACCGGGTCGGCGGCCATTGAGGCGTTTCGGGGCAAGGCGCGGGCGGATGTATTCATCCTCTTCCCGCATGGGCGGATATCCGAGGTGCAGCGGCGGCAGATGACGACGCCGACCGAGGCCAACGTCTATGCCATCGCGGTCGAGGGCGATTTCGACGATTGTCAGGCACTCGTCAAAGCGATGTTTAACGATTTTGAGTTCCGTGATTCGATGCGGCTTGGCGCGATTAATTCGATCAACTGGACGCGGGTTCTGGCTCAAATCGTCTATTACGCGACGTCCTCGCTGGCCTTGGGCGGGACCGGGCGACGGATCGACTATTCGGTGCCGACCGGGAACTTCGGTGATATCTTTGCCGGATATGTGGCGCGTGAAATGGGGTTTGCGGTCGGCGATCTGATCATCGCGACGAACGAGAACGATATCCTGCACCGCACTGTACAGACGGGCCGCTACGAGATCGAGGGAGTTACGCAAACCCTGACGCCCAGCATGGATATTCAGGTATCGTCCAATTTCGAGCGCCTGTTGTTCGACCTAGCCGACCGCGAGGGTGCGGCGGTGGCGCAGATGATGGACGAGTTGAAGACGACCCGCACCATGAGCCTGCCCCAAGGGATGCAGGACCGGCTGCGTGCGGGCTTTGGCTCGGCGCGGGTGGAGCGGGCGACGACGGTAAAAACGATCCAGCAAACCCGCGCGGCGACGGGGATGACCCTCGACCCGCATAGTGCCGTTGGCCTTGCCGCCGCGTATCAGAAAGCGCGCCCCGGCACACCGATGGTCACGCTGGCCACCGCCCATCCCGCGAAATTCCCCGATGCCGTGCGCGAGGCAATCGGTGAGGAAACACCGCTGCCTGAACGCATGGGCGACCTGTACGAACGCCCCGAACGCATGACGATCCTACCCAACGACCTCACCGCCATCGAAACATTTATCCGCAAGGAAGCCGCTTCTTGAGTGTCGAACGGGACATCTCGCTGGTTAGTGAACTTCTCGAAGGGGGCGAGGCGAATTGTGTCGAATTCAAACGCGACAATACCAATCCCCAAATCATCGGAGAATATATTTCAGCTCTTGCAAATGCAGCGATAGAGCGGGAAGCGAGTTGTGCCTATTTGCTCTGGGGCGTTGATGACACCGTGCGCAAGGTTGTCGGCTCTTCGTTCAATCCTTTGCGGGCGAAGCAGGGCAACCAATCGCTTCAGATATGGCTTTCCACGAAGTTGAAGCCATCTGTGGCATTCTCATTTCGAGAAATCACCCATCCCGATGGGCGGGTGGTTCTGCTTGAAATACCTGTCCCGACGGATCGACCGGTTGAATTCGACAAGACGGCTTATATTCGTATTGGCAGCGCCAAAACGCGCTTGTCGGATCATCCGGAGCGTCAGAAGGTCATCTGGTCAAAATTGCAGTCCTTATCGTGGGAAAAGGGCGTTGCGGCTGAGTATCAGGATGGTGACGCTGTCCTGAGGCTTCTGGATTATACAGGTTATTTCGATCTTGTCGGCTTGCCATTACCTGACAATCGGGACGGAATATTCGACCGTCTTGAACAAGAAGGCCTAATTGTTCCCGATGTCGGAGGACGTTGGTCTATCCTCAACATTGCGGCGATACTTTTTGCAAAGAGTCTGAAGGGATTCAGTCCGGCTTTGCGGCGGAAGGCATTGAGATTTACTGCATATAGTGGCGAGGGAGGCAGCAGTCCCGTTATACAGAGATACGAATTGGATAGAGGATATGCCTCCGGTTTCGAGGTTCTCATCGAATATATCTCCGCGCTTATTCCCAAGAATGAGGTCATCGGTGCAGCATTTCGGTCCGATCACCCGACCTTTCCCGAAATCACCATTCGCGAACTGGTCGCAAACGCCATGATTCATCAGGATTTGACCATTACCGGGTCAGGACCAACTGTACGGCTTTTTTCTAATCGCATCGAATTTGCCAATCCGGGACAGCCACTTGTCAGTATCGACCGCTTCATCGACGCATCTCCGCGATCGCGAAATGAACGTCTGGCTTCGCTTATGCGTCGCATGAACCTGTGCGAGGAGGAAGGAACCGGGATCGACAAGATCGTCACGGCAGCGGAACTATATCAACTTCCTCCGCCGGATTTCCGGTCTTTTGGGGATTTGGCACCTGCAACAATGGCAATTCTTTTCGCCCCACGCGACTTCGCACGGATGACAGTCGAGGAGAGGGTCAGAGCGTGCTATCAGCATGCGTCGCTTCGATGGGTCGTGGGTGACACAATGAAAAATCTGACATTGCGAGAAAGGTTTGGGATTAGTCCCGCAAATAGCGCACAGGTTTCAAACGTGATCAGGATGGCAAAAGATCGTAATTTGATTAAGAGTGCTGATCCTGCCAGACCACAAGCTGCTTATATCCCTTATTGGGCATGATTTGATCAGGTTCTGTGAAATCGTGCATCTTCAAGAATTTTCGGAAGGAAAACCTTTGTTTTTCATGGAGTTGGGAAGGTTGAGAAATTTTCCAGAATTTGATTGGCGTGGTTCGGAACGTCCGGGACAGGTGAAGAGGAATGTGACTTGACCGATATTTCCATCGAGGATGGGCGCATTCGCGCCACGACCCTGCCCAACGGGTTCCGCGTCATTACCGAGCATATGCCCTTTGTGAAATCCGCCGCTCTTGGCGTTTGGGTTTCGACCGGCTCGCGCAATGAGACGCTGGCGGAGGCGGGTATTTCCCACATGCTCGAACATATGGCCTTCAAGGGCACCGAGCGGCGCACGGCGCGCGGGATCGTGGAGGAAATCGAGGATGTGGGCGGGGATCTCAACGCCTATACCGATTATGAGATGACCGCTTATCAGGCGCGGGTACTGGCCGAGCATGTGCCGCTGGCCCTCGATATCATCGCCGATATCCTGCGGAACTCGACCTTTCTAACCGAGGAGATCGAGCGCGAGCGGCAGGTGATTTTGCAGGAAATCGGCGAGCGCAACGACATGCCCTCGATGGTCGCGATGGAGACATTGCAGGAAATCGCCTTTCCGGATCAACCGCTTGGCCGGTCTATTGCGGGTACGCCCGACAGTGTGAACAGCTTCGACCGGGGCATGATAGCGGGGTATATGGGTAAGCATTACACACCCTCGCGCATGATCCTCAGCGCCGCCGGATATGTTGATCACGATGCCATCGTTAGGGATGCGGAGCGCTTGTTCGGGGATATGCCCGCTGGTGAAAGTGTGGAGATGGAGCCGGGGCGTTACGCAACCGGACGTCAGGAAATTATCCGTCCCAGCGAGCAGGCGCATATCGTGCTGGGCTTTGAGGCACCTGATAGTCGGGATATCGAAGCGCAGTTTCGGGCGCAGACCGCCGCCGCCGTGCTGGGCGGGGGAATGTCGTCGCGTCTGTTTCAGGAAGCGCGTGAGGAGCGGGGATTGTGCTATTCGATCTTCAGCTATGCCGAGGCGTTCAGCGATGCGGGGATGATGAGCATCTATGCGGCCACCAGCGCCAAGGAGGCGCAGGAATTGGCCACGTTGGCCCTCGATGTGATGGAGCGCGCCGCCGATGACGTGACTGAGGCAGAAGCGAGCCGGGCCAAGGCTCAATCGAAGGCCGGGCTGCTGATGGCGCTGGAATCGCCCATGCGGCGGGCTGAGACACTGGCGCGACAAATGGTGCTCCGGGGTCGCCCCTTCCCGATGGACGAGATCGCAACGCTGATCGATGCGGTGGATGCGAACGCGGTGCGTGGAGCGATGCGCGCGGTTCTCGATGGGCCAGCGCCGAGCGCGGTGTATCTGGGGCCGGAAGGTGGCGGCCTGCCTGATCGCCTCGCCGCTGCGGCCTGACCGGGGCGGCGCGTGGCTTGGCTGTCCTCCCTTTTCGGCAGGAGCAAGGCGGAACCGTTACCCGTGTTGCGGACCGAGCGGCTGGAATTGCGCATCCCGCAGCCGGATGATTTTGCCGAATGGGCGCGGCTGCGCCGGGGCAGCGAGGCTTTCCTGCAACCGTGGGAACCGGCATGGCCGCGCGATCACCTGTCGAACCGGGCGTTCCGCCGCCGGGTGCGCTGGGCGCGGGTGGAGGCGGAGGGGTCGCGGGCGTTCTCGTTCCTGATCTTCGCGCGCAAGCCGTTGCAGATGGTGGGGGGGATCACCCTGAGCAATATTCGGCGTGGGCCGTCACAATGCGGCACGCTCGGCTACTGGGTTGGGCAAGACCATGCGCGGCACGGCTACATGACCGAGGCGACCGAGGCGGTGGTCGAATACGCCTTCGACGAGTTGCGCCTCACGCGGCTGGAGGCGGCGTGTCTGGAGGAAAACGCGGCATCCCGCGCGCTGCTCGCCGCCTGCGGCTTCCGCTTCGAGGGCGTCGCACGGTCGTATCTGGAGGTCGACGGCATCGTGCGCGACCACCTACTCTTCGCGCGGGTGGCGGGTGATGATGCCTGAGCCAACGCGATGTTCGATTGTTTGTCGGTGTAAGTGCCGGATGAATACTCCCCAGTTTTGAGCGCCGGGTCGCCCGTTCAGGCGGGGCATGCCCCGCCTGAACGGGCGTTCGCCGGCAATTCCCACCTTCTTCCCGACAACAATGATGAGGGGGAGGACGGTGGCTCGACTTGGGGAGATCGTCATGATCCATGATTTGAAGCGCCAGGGGCTGACGGTGAGCGCGATTGCGTGCAAGGCCGGGCTCGACCGCAAGACGGTGCGCAAATATCTCGACCGGGGCCTGGAGGCTTGGTCTTGGCCGTCGAAAGTGGAGAGACGGTTTCTCTTTCAGTTCCCGGCCGCCTCGAATGTGATTGGTGCTTTGTAGCCGAGTGCTGAATGTCGTCTGCGTGGATTGTAGAATCCGTCGATGTACGTGCCAATGGCTTTTTCTGCGTCGTGTCGTGTCTGGAAAATAAAGCATTTTGCTTTTATAGTGAGGCAGGTTTCGCTGCCTCTCGCCTACGGCTCGAACGCGAAACCCGCCACTCTTGATTCAACGTAAAAGCAAATTGCTTTAGCAGTTTGCGGAAAAACCTCGCGATGGTGTTCGGATCATGATTTCCTGTTTTGGCTTGAACGGGGAGTTTTTGATGCGCGGTGGATATGAGGATCAGGGCAGTCTGTTTTCGTATGTCGATCCGGAGGATAGAATACCTCGGAAGCATCCTTTGCGAAAGATACGCCCGGTTGTCCGTGAGGTTCTGTCTTCTCTGAACGACGATTTCGAGGCGGCGTATTCGCGAGAAGGACGTCCGTCGGTCCCGCCCGAGATGCTGCTGTCTGCCCTGCTGCTGCGCCCGCTCTACGGGGTGCGCTCGGAGCGGCAATTGATGGAGCAGTTGAACTACAATCTGCTGTTCCGCTGGTTCGTGGGGCTGGCTCCGGACGATCCGGTGTGGGTGGCCGAGACGTTCGGCAAGAACCGCGAGCGGCTGGAAACCCATGACTTGATCCGTAAATTCATGACTGGGTTGCTGATGCACGAGGAGGTGAAGCCGCTGTTGTCGAGCGACCATTTCTCGGTCGATGGCACGCTGGTCGAAGCATGGGCTTCCCACAAGAGCTTTCGCCCGAAAGAGGATGGCCCCGGCGACAAAGACAGCCATGACGGTTCCGACTTTCGCGGCAAGCCGCGCAAGAACGACACCCACGAGAGCAAGACCGATCCCGATGCGCGGCTCTATCGCAAGGCCGACGGGCAGGAAGCGCGGCTGGGTTATCTTGGCCATGTGCTGATCGAAAACCGCAACGGATTGGTGGTGGATGGTTGCGTGACCCATGCTACCGGCACCGCCGAACGGGAGGCCGCTGAAACGATGGCAAAGGAGCAGCGTTCGCGATCCGCCAGGCGCATCACGCTTGGCGCGGATAAAGGCTACGACACGAAAGCCCATGTCGCCGCCCTGCGCGAAGCCCGGATCACCCCGCATGTCGCGCAGAACATCGGCACCGAAAAGCGCCGCCGGAGCAGCGCAATCGACGCCCGCACCACCCGTCACGAGGGCTATGGCATGAGCCAGACCCGCCGAAAGATGGTCGAATGCCCCTTCGGATGGGGCAAGCAACATGGCACCATCCGCAAGACCAAGCACCGCAGCCGCAGACGCGTCGAAGCCGAGTTCCTCATCAACATGATCGGCTATAACCTCATGCGCTTGCCCAGATTGATGGCTTCATAGGAGAAATCCGTCCCGAAACCGCCCGATCAGGCGAAAACGGGACGAAACGAGCAAAAAAACACAGCAAAATCCCAAAATCTGGCCCTTCGAGCCAGATTACAACACCCTCAAACCGTTTTTCCGCAGACTGCTAGGAGCTTCGAGATATAGCTAATCCAGTTTGATATGATTAGATTGGGTTATGAGCTATCCGGTAGAAGTTCGCCGTCATATCCTGGCTGTCCGTTTGAAAGAGGGTCTGACCTATGAGCAGACAGCTGCGCGTTTTGGCGTTGGGATTGCGTCTCTGACGCGCTGGTCGAAACGGCTGGAGCGCAAGACGCCTGAAGGCCGCCCGCGCAAGATAGCGCTTGAAAAACTCGACGAGCATGTGCGGGCGCATCCCGATGCGACGCTGGATGAACGCGCGGCGCATTTTAGCGTGACGCGCAACGCTGTGTTCGAGGCGCTGCGCAAAATTGGGGTGACGTATAAAAAAAGCCCTGCGCCATCCCAAGGCCGACGAAAAAAAGCGGCGTATTTTCCGCGAGGAGATCGCGGCGCTGGAGGCTGACGACAAACCCATTGTCTACATCGACGAAAGCGGGTTCGCGGCGGACATGCCCCGCACCAGAGGCTATGCGCCCAAGGGGCAGCGTTGCTTTGGAACCCATGACTGGCGCGCCAGAGGACGCACCAACGCCATCGGCGCGCTCATCGGCGCCGCCCTGCTGACCGTCGGTCTGTTCGACGCCAACATCAACGCCGACATCTTCCATGGCTGGATCACGCAGGACCTGATCCCCAAACTCCCGCCCGGCTCCACGCTGGTCATGGACAATGCGGCTTTTCACAAGCGCGCCGACATCGAACAAGCCGTCAAGGATGCCGGACATGCCGTCAAATACCTCCCGCCATACAGCCCCGATCTCAATCCCATCGAACACAAATGGGCCCAGGCAAAGGCCATCAGGCGAAAAACAGGGAACTCAACCGACAAGATCTTCAGGAACACCTTTTGAATCAAGCCAAGCTGGATCAGCTATACCGACAAACTTTCCATGACCAACAAACGCCTCAAGGCTGGATGGAACGAG
>CALFVD010000167.1 GCA_937928005.1 uncultured Neomegalonema sp.
ACCCGAGCATATAAATCCACAGAATACATCTCCCCGCCTTCAGCTCGTTGCATCAGGCGTAAAGTGGCGGAATTTTACTCCGCGACGGTCAGAATATCTGACCGCTTCCGTGGACCAGTTTGTCTCCGGGATTCACACTGATTTGCGAAATCTCAATCCCTGTCCGCGATTATGCGTGGAAATGTAACCGGGATTCCCGTTCAGCATACCTGTCACTCGGAGCCTTATAAATTTGGCCCATGCCGTCGCCGTTCCACGGACCAGCCTTCTAGGCACGCTCATGGTTTGGGCGGCGTCAGAAGCAGTTGCCAAGCTCGCCCGTATTGGCGCGACGATGGTTGCTGCGCGAGTCTTGGTCCCCGAACAACTTGGCGTCGTCGCCCTCGTTCTGGCCTTCGGTGAAATCCTGAAGGCATTAGCGGAGAACGGCGTCGGACAGCGGATCATAGCCGCCTCAGACGCCGATCTAGAGGCGACCTGCAACACGGCGGCACGTATCTTTCGGCTCTGGTGTAGCGCGCTGTTCGTAGCAGGATGCGGGATTGCCACCGCCCTCTACTATATCGCCGGAACGCGCGAAACGGCGCTGCTGTTAATTGTGTTTTCCACACAGTTCCTGATTATGCCAATGGGCTTGGTTTCCTGTTTTCGTGCCATGCGCAACGGACAGAGCAAAGCAGTCGCGGCCATTGCGGGCGGGCAAATTGTATTCAGCGCACTCATGGCTTGTGTCCTGCTGCTAATTTGGCCCGTTGCCGCCGCAATGATCTTACCCCGCGCACTGACCGCCCCGATTTGGGCATTGTCGATGCGCAGACTACACCCGTGGTCGCCAAAATCAGAGGCGGGCCATGTACCGCTACGGCCCTTCGTTCGGTTTGGTAGTGCGATTCTGGGTGTCGAGGGAATCAAGGCTCTGCGGATGCAGGCCGATAAACTGATCATTGGCGGCGTCCTCGGAATGGAGGCGCTGGGTATCTGGTTCTTCGCCTTCAATGCAGGGCTAGGGTTAGCCACGTCCTTCTGTAATGCCTTTGCTATCGCCCTCTTCCCACATCTATGCGCGACCGATGCGGGCAATAGCCGCCGCGCCGCATTGACCGATGCCCTACGCCTTGCCTTGCTAATTTTGGTGCCGCTCGTGGTTTTACAGGCGTTCCTTGCGCCCATTTACGTGCCCTTCATCTTTGGCGAAGCATGGGCGGATATCAGCAAGATGGTCGGCGTATTGTGCCTCGCCGCTGCCCCCGCTGTCGTATGGACCGCGATTAGCCAATGGCTGCGCTCAGAGGACCGTGCAGGCGTCGATTTTATCGCTTCGACCGCCATCACCGCCATCATCATCGCCGCCGTAGCCATCGCTGCGCCGTTCGGCCTTACAACCACCATGTTTGCCTATCTCGCCGCCGCCACCGTCGCGCAGGTCGCCGCCGCAATCATCATCCTCCGGCGCAATGCGCGAGGTGCCGCAGCATGACCATTTCCATCGTCATCCCCTGCCATAACAGCATGGCTACGCTAACACGCACCATCGACAGCGTGCGCGCACAGACTCATACCGACTGGCGAATTGTTGCCGTCGATGACAACTCGACCGACGAAACCGGTGCGATGCTGGCGGCAATGGCATTGGATGACCCGCGCATCACCGTCTTGCCCGGACCCGGCACAGGCGCATCCGCCGCGCGCAATACGGCGCTAGCCGAGATCAAGGACGATTTCATCGCCTTCCTCGATTCGGATGATCTTTGGGAGCCGGAGCGCCTCGCCTTGCTGCACTGGTTCTTTACCGACCGGCCAGAAGTGGACATCGCCTATTCGCGCTATGCATTCTTTCAGGATGAACCGGGCGATAATCTGACCGTCTCGACCGTGCCGCCTCACTCTCTCAGCGTCATCGACCTACTCAAGGAAAATCCGGTCGGCACCATGTCGAACCTGATGCTGCGCCGCCATGCCATGACGCGCGCGGGCCTATTCCGTGAAGACATCACCCATGGCGAGGACCGTGAATGGCTGGTCCGCGCCGCCGCCAAGAACTTGACCATCACCGGTCTTGATAAACCGCTGCTGCATTACCGCACCAGCCCCGGCGGCCTCTCCACTGATCTGGAGAAGATGTATGGCGGTTGGCGCGAGAGCGTGAAGACCGCCGCCGACCTCGACGCCCTGCCCCCAAAAGCCGCGATCCGCGCGGCGGAGGCAGTATATCTGCGTTATCTCTCCCGCCGCGCCCTACGCCTCGGGATGCCGCCACGCGTTTCGGCATCTTATGCCCTACGCGGAGCCTGTCATTCGCCACGCGGGTTCTTCTCCGACGGCAAGCGCGGCCCCCTTACCCTTGGCTCGGCGCTCGCTAGCGTCGTTGCTCCACGCATTATGCGTGACACTCTCTCGAATCGCTGAGGCATCCTATGACATTCTGCACTCTCGTAATCCCGGTCTATAATGGCGAAGACACCCTAGCGGTGGCCATCGACTCTGCGTTGGCCCAGACCCATGATAATTTTGAAGTTCTGGTGATTGATGATGGTTCGACCGACCGCTCGGCAGAGATTGTGCGAAGCTATGACGACCCACGCTTGCGCCTCTATCAGCAACCGAATGGCGGCCTGAACTCGGCGCGTAATGCTGGTATCCGTGAAGGCAAGGGAGATTATATTGGTCTGCTCGATGCCGATGACCTGTGGGAATCGACTAAGCTGGCCAAGCATTCCGCGCATCTCGACGCAAACCCAGATATTGGCTTGTCCTTCGCAGGAAGTTGGATGATGGGGCAAGACGGCGCACCCACGGGCTTGATACAGATGCCACAATTCGAGAATGTCAGCTCGCTCGATCTCATCACCCGTAACCCGGTCAGTAACGGTTCCACGCCTCTGCTCCGCCGTACCGCACTGGACGATATCGCCCATCCACATCCGACCGGCAAACATGCGAATACCTGCTGGTTCGATGAAGAATTGCGTCAGTCGACCGATATTGAATGCTGGTTGCGCCTATCGCTTCAAACCGACTGGAAGATCGAGGGAATTGCAGAAGCCCTTACTGGCTATCGCATTAACCCGCATGGCTTATCCGCCAACGTCATCCGCCAATTGGAGACATGGACGCAGATGATCGAGAAGACCGCCGTCTACGCACCGGATTTCATCGCTGAACACGGTGCATTAGCAAAGGCGTACCAGCTTCGCTATCTCGCCCGCCGCGCCGTCAGCCTACGCGAAGCGGGCTTGGCGTGGAAATTCGCAACCGGCTCACTGCGCTCCTCGCCGCGCATCCTGTTAGATCAGCCAAAGAAAACAATCACGACACTGGGGGCGGCAACCGTGCTGCGCGTGCTTGGTTCATCCATCTATGGCGGGATTGAAAGCATGTTGCTCGGCACAATGCGACGCGGCGTAAAAGCCTGACCTGTACGCTTGAAGGGGGAGAATCCAGATGACGACGAACGATAAGACCGTCCATTTGATCGACGACCGCCGTATGGGTGGCGTGACGCGCTTTCTCGACCAAGTCTCGACCATGCGGCCTAGCGATACGAACGTCTTCGTAAAACGCGGCACGATGCGCGGGCATCATCACGACGCGGGCACCATCGTTTCACACCTCGCGATTTCGTGGCGGACGTTACCGATGCTCATCACGCTACGCGCGTGTAATCCATCGGCGCGGTTGGTCCATGTCGAACATAGCTACTGTGCTGGGTTCGAGGAGAACCGCGTTGCCGCCTATAAACACAAGCGGTTCCACACGCTATTACGCGCAGTCTATGCGCTGTTCGATGAGGTCATTGCGGTTTCGGAAGGCCAAGGCGAATGGATGCGTAATATCGAGGTGATCCCTAACCGCAAGGTCAAGATTGCAACGCCACTCGTAGATCTTGCGCCATTCCTCGATATTCCCGCACCAACGCCATCAGGCGCGTTGCGCTATGGTTTCGTCGGGCGTTTGGATGAGCAGAAAGGTCTCGATGCGATACTCAAGCCGTGGCGGGACAATGCCCCCACCAATGCCCGCTTTGAGATATTCGGCAATGGCCCAATGCGCGAGGAATTGGAGGCAATCGCCGATGGCGACCCTCGTATCACGTTCCATGGTGTCACTGACACGCCCGCCGAAGCTTATCGTACCTTCGATATCGCCTTGATGCCCTCGCGGTGGGAACCGTTTGGCCTGAGTTGTCTGGAGGCACAGGCCGCCGGTCGCCCGGCCATCGTGGCGAATGTCGATGGCCTACCGGAACAGGTCGCCGATGGCGGCGGGCTTGTATTGACCGGGGGGCCAGAAGTCTGGGCGAAGTTTATCGCCAGTCCGATGTCTTTCGCTAAAGTTGGCGCAGAATCAGCGCGGGGACGCCGTATTGCTGAGCGCAACGCAATCAACGCGCGCGCCCGCTGGGCCGCGATCCTTGATCCGATGAATGACGCCGCACACAGCGCCGCAGCCCAGGCTGCCGAATAGGCGGCTTGCGCCGGTTTTGCCCCTCGTCTAAACCTGCACCGAGTGACAGGGGCGCCCTTCAGGGCTGAGATGCACCCTTGGAACCTGACCCGGATCGTACCGGCGGAGGGAGTCGCGCGGGGCATCTATCCACGGCCCGCCCTCGTCTTTCGCCCGACAGGAAAGACGAGGCATGACTGACCACGCCGCCCGGCTGGATGCGATGCGCGCCGCCGCCCCCCTCGTCCACAACATCGCCAATCTCGTCTCGATGAACGTGATGGCCAATGTCATGCTCGCCGCCGGTGCCTCGCCCGCAATGGTCCATGCGGCTGAGGAAGTGCGTGAGTTCATTGGCCACGCCGAAGCTTTAACGATTAATATCGGCACGTTATCACCCGGCTGGGTACCGGCGATGGTAGAGGCGGCGGAAGCGGCCAATGCGACCGGAACGCCTTGGGTGCTGGACCCCGTCGGCGTCGGCGCAACCGCCCACCGCCGCCAGACCGCCGAGCGCCTCACCCGCCTTCGCCCTAGCGTAATCCGGGGCAATGCTTCTGAAATCATCGCGCTGACAGGTATGGGCGGCATGGGTAAGGGCGTGGATAGCGCCGATGCGGTAACTGATGCCGCCAATGCCGCGCAGATACTGGCCAAACGAACCGGCGGCATCGTCGCAGTGACCGGCGCACAGGACTTCGTGACAGATGGCACCCGCGCCGCATGGATCGACAATGGCGATCCCCTCATGCCCCGCATCACTGCCCTTGGCTGCGCGTTGACTGGGGTAGTCGCCGCCTTCCTCGCCACCAGCACCCCGCCTTTCGACGCAACCATCACCGCCCTAGCCTATTATGGTATCGCAGGTGAACGGGCGGCGGTTGGGGCAGCGGGACCGGGTAGCTTTGCGGTCGCCTTCATCGACGCTCTCTACGCCCTCGATGGCAAAACCCTGCAACACAGCGCAAAGGTGCGATACGCATGACCAAATCTTTCGACCCCAGCGTCTATCTCGTCACCGATCCTCGTGCCCGCCATGGCGTGATCGAGACAGTGCAGGCGGCGGTCAGGGGCGGCGTTACCCTCGTCCAGCTTCGCGACAAGGCCATGCCCGATGATGAATTCATCGAGCTTGGGCACACATTGCAGGCCATTCTCGGCCCCGCCGGTATACCGTTACTGATAAATGATCGGATCGATACTGTCGCCGCCATCGGCGCGGCGGGCGCACATATCGGACAGTCAGATAGTTCCCTCGCCCATGCTCGCAAACGGTTGGGCACGGATGCGATTATCGGGCTATCGGTCGGCACGGCGCAAGAATACGCCGCTGTGGACTGGTCGCTCATCGATTATATCGGCACAGGCCCGGTCTACGCGACGGGTACAAAAACCGACCATGATCCACCCATTGGCTTCGAGGGATTGGCCATGATCTGCGCCGATGCACCCGTACCCGTGGTCGCCATCGGCGGCATCAAGGCAACCGATGCCGCCGATGCACGGCGCAGCGGGGCGAGCGGCCTTGCAGTCGTCTCGGCAATCACCGCCGCTGAAGACCCAGAGGCCGCAACACGCAGTATCGCAAACGCATGGAGGCAAGCATGATCCCTCGTATTCTTTCCATTGCCGGGTCAGACCCCTCAGGCGGCGCAGGCATTCAGGCCGATATCAAGGCGATTTCGGCCAATGGTGGCTATGCGATGGCCGCGCTCACCGCCCTGACGGCGCAGAACACGACCGGCGTCAGCGGTGTGGAGCTGGTCTCCCCGCCCTTCGTCGCACAACAGATCGACACAGTCTTCGCGGATATTGAGGTAGATGCCGTAAAGATCGGCATGATCGCCACCGCCGATATCGCCGAGAATGTCGCCGATACGTTGAGGCGGCATGACGCCCGCAATATTGTTCTCGACCCGGTAATGGTCGCGAAAGGGGGCGACCGCTTGCTCGCCGAGGACGCTGTCGCTTCGCTGACTAAGCATCTGTTGCCCTTATGCACAATTCTAACGCCCAACCTGCCCGAAGCTGCCGCCCTGCTGGGCGAGGACGAGATTGAGACGGCGGCGGCAATGCCCCCCCTCGCGCAGCGGCTCCTAGCCCTTGGCCCAACGGCTGTTTTCCTCAAGGGAGGGCATCTGAGCGGCCCAGAAAGCCCGGACTATCTCGCCACGGCAACAGGGGGCATTTGGCTGCCTGGCAAGCGGGTGGCGACGCGCAACACCCACGGAACCGGCTGCACCCTCTCCGCCGCACTGGCGACACAACTCGCAATAACGGATAATGTGGAGCAGGCAGCACATACCGCCAAAGCCTATGTGACAAAAGCCATCGAAGGGGCCGATAGTCTGGGTGTCGGATCGGGCCACGGGCCGCTGCACCATTTCGCCTGATCTCTTGCGAGCCAGTGTCCCACGCGCTACGTCCTTTGTATGGAATGGCGCGCCGAAGGCATCCTCCTTTCCGTGCGCAAGCATGGCGAAAGCGCGGCGATCATCGATACGTTGACCGCCGAACACGGTCGCCATGCGGGCCTCGTGCATGGCGGTACGGGCAAGCGTCACACTGCGACGCTGCAACCGGGAAATCAGCTTGCTTTGGCATGGCGCGGGCGATTGGCCGAAAACCTCGGCGTCTTCGGTACTGCCGAACTAATCCAATCACGGGCGGCTATTGTTCTCGGTAATCGAGAGGCATTGGCAACATTAGATTCAGCGAGAGCCTTACTCACTGCCCTCCTACCAGAGCGGGCGGTTATGCCGGTCATTTATGATGGTACGCTCGCCTTGTTCGATGCGCTCGGTGAAGTGGATGCGCGGCGTCTAGCCTATGCGCGGTGGGAGTTGATGCTACTCACCGAACTCGGCCTCGCCCTCGATTTGCGCCGCTGTGCCGTGACTGGTGCGCAGGAGGGGTTGGCCTATGTCTCCCCCCGTTCAGGGCGCGCCGTGACGGCGGCGGCGGCAGGCGAGTATGCCGACCGGCTGCTACCCTTACCCGCCTTCCTAACGCAAAGCGGTGTGGCCCCAAACCGCGCTGATCTGACCGCCGCCTTGACCATGACCGGCTTTTTTCTCGAAACATGGGCGATTCAGAACGGTTTGGAATCAAAATCGCCACCAGCCCGTGACAGGCTGGTGGCGTTATTATCGAAATCAGACGTTTGACCCTAATTTAGAAAGCCCGGAACGTCGCTACCGTCGCGCCATTATCATCAAGCAGCATTAGATCCGAGAAATCGCGCGAGATCTTATAGGTCATCGCCTTTTCGAGGGCACCGATATACTGCTTCTCAACCGCGCTACTTGGGCAAGCAACATCGGTCGTGAAGATATTCGACATGGCGAAATTGCCCTTACCGGTATTACGGAATTCACCACCATAACTGTTGCATGGCCCCTGACCGCCCGCAAAGCCGCTACGTCCGTCGAAATGCAATTCGGCATTCGCGTCAATGGGCGCAGAATTGACTTCGATCAGCCGCCAAGACGTACCAGACAGTTCGGAGGTTTTGCTAAGAGCGGCAGGCGTGGCTTTTGTGGGCGCAGGTTTCGCTGGTTTCGGCGGCGTCACCATCGCAACATCGATACTTGGCGCGGTATCAGGAGCCACCATGGCATTACCGTGCATAGCGGCAGCAGGCAGCATTGTATCGACTGGCATTTTTGGTGCGGCGAGCGTTGCCGTCTGGATATTAGGTAGCGCCCCGATGGAAACATAATTCCCAGCGGTCGTCGCCATAGCAATCGGTTTTTTATAGGCAGGGCGCGGTTGGGGCAACGGCGCGGTCAGCGTTGCATAGCTGGCCTCGGCCCGCACCGGACGTTGGCGTGGTGTCGGAGCAGTCTGCGGGCTGTAATCGATGGCGGCAACCTTCACCGGCATGGGGGCCGGAGTGGGGGCCACTGCCTTGCGCATCGGTGCCGGGCTGGTCTGAACGACAGCACGGCGATCCGCATCCGCGTCAATAGGCGCCATCGTCGTGGTCGCACTTGCCGTCTGCGTCGTTAGACTGTTCCACATGGTTTCAATGATACCCGCCTCTTCAACAGCAGGCGCAGGCGTGTCGAGATTCGATTGTGGCAGAACCTGAAACTGCCCCCCCGTAGCTGGCAGAGCATCCGGGTTATCGAAGACGGAGGAACCAACCGAGGGCAAAGGTGCAGGAATTTCCTCACCCCCAAATGTCGCGATTGCTTCTTCGTTGCTGATAATCTCGACTGCGCCAGCAGAGAAAGATGCATCATATGAAGGTTGCGGAGTGCTTGGGGTCGCAACGGGTATCACAGCCGGAGCTATCGACGTTGCAGGGGCAGGCGCGGCCACTGGAACAGGCTGATATGCTTGTTCGGTTGGCACCACCGTAAACCCGGAATCGAAAGCCGTGCTGATCTCATACGCCTCAGCCGACAGATCCGTATCGAAGGTAGCAGGCTCGGTTTTAACCATCTCATCGACCGCCACAGCCTCAACACCAAAGATTGGCTGGCTCGCAGGCGCTAGAGTGTCGATTATGGGCAGCGTCGACGTCGGAACTACAGGAGATGGAATCGTCGCAACGCTGTAGGTCGAAGGCGATGGTTCGATAAAAGCGATAGCACCGGTATCGATGGGCATCGGCGCGGGCGCGGCGCTATAGGCTGGCTGCGCCTGTTGTACACGCTGAGTGTATGTCGCGACCTGCGGTGCCGCAATCGGCGTCACATCGACAGAACCATCATTAAAGGAAGGCACCGAGAAAGGTTGTTCAGCCACATACGTACCGGTCGATGTGCTTGCGATGGGTGGGCCATAGACAGACTCGAAGGTCTGAAGATTGGCTGCCTGCGTCTGTTCAGTATATGTCGGCACGCCAGGGGTCACGTATTCGTATCCATAGGCGGGTGCCGTCGCAGGCACAGTCGCAACCGTCTGATTTGACCCAGTGATCGGTGCGACCACTGAATCAAATGCCCGTCCAAAACGTCCGTCACAACCGGCGAGGACACTCATCATTGCAGTACCCATCGCCAGCCGGGCAACGGTATTCAGTTTTTTCTCAGCCAACGGCATGACAGCCTCCTCTGCGGCTCGGTCCAATCATCGTGCGAATCGAAAATGTCACTCAAGACCCTTTTGTCCCATAGCGAGAAACTTCTCTCGACGTTCCGCCTTAATAGCATCAGGCGACATTCCATCAAAAACTTCAAGCATTTCCGTCAAAGTCTTACGAAGTTTGTCGAATGTAGCATCAGGGTCTCTATGCGCACCACCGGTCGGTTCCGATACAATACGATCCACGACAGATAGGGAAAGCAAGTCCTGCGCCGTAAGACGCAGAGCTGCGGCGGCTTCCTGCGCCTTATCTTGTGATTTCCACAAGATAGAAGCGCATCCTTCAGGTGAGATGACAGAATAAATTGCATGTTCGAGCATCACGACCCGGTTCGCGGTCGCCAATGCAATGGCCCCGCCTGATCCACCTTCACCGATTACGGTCGAGATAAGCGGCACACCGATTTCGAGGCATTTTTCAGTCGAGCGGGCAATCGCCTCAGCCTGCCCACGCTCCTCGGCACCCTTACCCGGATAGGCACCGGGCGTGTCGATGAAGGTCAGAACGGGCAACCCGAATCGGTCGGCCATATCCATTAGGCGTACGGCCTTGCGATAACCTTCAGGGCGAGACATACCGAAATTACGTTTCAGGCGAGCGGCTGTATCGGCCCCCTTTTCATGGCCCAATACCATGACCGAACGCCCCTCGAACCGGCCCATCCCGGCAACGATAGCACTATCCTCGGCAAAGCCACGGTCGCCCATCAGGGGTATGAAATCGTCGATCAGCCCCTCGACATAATCCACGGTATGCGGACGATTTGGATGTCGCGCAACCTGACATTTCTGCCATGGGGTCAATTTCTTATAGATATCACTTAAGTGCTTTTCCGCTTTTACTGATAGCTGCTCAACCTCCTGCTCGATATCCATCGAGTCATCGCTACCAGCCAAAGCCTGCAATTCGGTCGCCTTGCCTTCAAGTTCGGCAACTGTCTTTTCAAAATCAAGATATTGAAGCACGGTCTTTACCCTGTCAGACAGGGCATATGCCCCTTCCTATATCATGTCTTTCATGCCCGCGTGCGGGGTGGGGGTCAATGGCAGGGTTGTAAGCGCACGGATTCCTGACTGCCTCGTCCATCGTAGATCACCCTCTGGCATCGCAACCGCCACGTCGGGCGCTTTGACCCAGAGCCGTCGCAACACCACCGCCAATTCGGCCTTGGCCAGCCATGCACCAAGGCAAAAATGCGGGCCACCCCCAAGCGCGACATGCCGGTTTGGCTTGCGTGTCAGGTCGAGGCGATGGGGATCGTTGAACGCCGTTGCATCGCGGTTTGCCGCCGATAGATGCGCCATGATCGCATCGCCCTTGCGAAATCGCGTCCCCATGAACTCCGCATCATGGCGCAGGTAACGCGGTTTCGTCATCTCGACCGCCCCCACGAACCGCAGTAATTCCTCCACCGCCGCCGCCTCTATCGACGGATCGGCGCGCAAGCGAGCCAGTTCGTTTGGATGTTGCAACAGGGTCAGCACACTACCGCTGATCAGATGCGTCGTCGTCTCATGGCCAGCGATAAACAACAGGCCGAGCATCGCCAGCACTTCATCATCGCTCAGATTATCGCCATCATCCGACGCATGGACGAGGATGGAGATCAAATCCTCCCCCGGCCTCTTCCGCCGCTCCTCAAAACGCGCCATCAGATAGCGGTTCATGCGGCTCAATGAGATATAGAGTCGGGGCAATCCACGCAGGGAACCGGCATCCGACAACGCCGCCATCCATCGCGTGAATTGCGGCCTATCCGCCTCTGGCAAACCCAGAATTTCGCAGATCACCGCGAGAGGCAGGGCGCGGGCGACATGGCGCACGAAATCCCCATCATCGGAGGCGATCCAGTCATCCAGTAGACAATCTGCAATCCCCTCAATCCGGGGCACCCAAGCCTCGACTGCCCCTCGGCGAAACGCCCCATCGACCATCTTGCGTAGGCGGCGATGCTCCTCGCCGTCCTTTTGCAGCATGTTCGATGTCATCACCCGTATATTACGCGGCATAAACCGTAGCAGCACCGAAATCCGCCTATTGCGCCCGTTCGCCACATCCGTCGAGAACAGCGCCTCGTTCTTCAGCATCGCTTCGACCGCCGCATGAGTCGTGACGAACGTCATCTCGCCGATGATCGGAATGCGCGCCCGCGTTACCGGCCCTGCCGCAAGCAGGTGGTCCAGCGTTGGGCCGGGGTCGCGCTTGTATTCTTGCGAAACCAGATCGACATTCATGGCATTATCGGATCGGGCAAGCCATCAACTGTCTCCACCAGCAGCGCCAACTCCCGCTCGTTACTCAGGCGGTGGTCGGCATCTTTCAGCAGAATTGCGCGCACATCGTCGCCCTCGATATGATTCACCAGCCGTAGCGCCATCTCGTAGGGCACCGCCTCATCCGCCGTCCCCTGCAACAGCCGCACGGGGCATGGCGCGACCAGCGGCTTGCGCAGTACCAGATGATTACGCCCTTCCTCGATCAGATGGCGCGTAATGATATACGGCTTGTCCGAGTATTCCGTGGACCGCTCGACATGCCCATCGCGACGCAATGCATCACGGTCCATGGGCGTCGCCGCGCGCAGCATTAATTCTTCCGTGAAATCCGAGGCCACAGCGATCCCCACCAGCCCCGCCACCCGCTCCGGCATTGCCCGCATCACCAAGAGCGCGATCCAGCCACCCATTGACGAGCCAACCAACACCTGCGGCCCTTCGGTCAATACTTTGATCACCTCACAGGCATCGCGCAACCAGTCACCGATGGACCCATCCACAAATTCGCCGGAAGACTGCCCATGCCCCGTATAATCGAAGCGTAGGAACGCCCTACCCTGCGCTTCGGCCCAATCGTGAAGGAACAGCGCCTTGCTGCCCTCCATGTCCGACATGAAGCCGGGAAGGAATACGATACCGGGGCGTTCGCCCCCTGTGCGGGATGCTTGCGCTGTCACATGATGATACGCAATAACTCTCCCGTCAGGGGTACGATGAAAAACGGGTTCACGCATGGGTTCAATCTCCAACACAGGCACCGACGAGGGGCAGCATAGTGCCGCGCACCGTTCGGACAAGCGGCCCGTTATCTTGCAACTCGTCCCAAAACTGGACGAGGGCGGGGTCGAGCGAGGCGCGCTTGAGGTAGCCAGCGCCATCGTTGAGGCCGGGGGCCGCGCGCTCGTTGCCTCTGCCGGGGGGCGTCTCGCCTCGCGCCTGCATTCGCTGGGTGGTGAATTCATCGAGATGCCGGTGCAATCTAAAAATCCCCTCGCCATGCGCCGCAATGCCCGCGTATTGGGCGACCTGATCCGGGCCAGCGGTGTCGATATCATACATGCCCGTAGCCGTGCCCCCGCATGGAGCGGATACTGGGCGGCAAAGGCGACCGGCGTGCCTTTCATCACCACCTATCACGGCTCCTATAACGAGGATTTACCGTTCAAGCGCCGCTACAACGCCGTTATGGCCAAGGGGCGGCCCACCATCGCCGTCTCGCAATTCATCGCACAGATGATCCGCGACCGCCATGGCCTGAGCGACGAGCAGATCGTCACCATCCCGCGCGGAGCGGACCTCAAGACCTTCGACCCCGACACGATGACCGGGGTTCGCATCGCCCAACTCGCCGATAAATGGGGTCTGACCGACGAAGCGCGCCCCATTTTCCTGCTACCCGGTCGCCTGACCCGATGGAAAGGGCAGCACGTATTTATCGACGCCTGCGCCCTACTACGCGAGAGGCGCGGCCCCGGTTTTCTGGGCATCATGGTTGGCGGTGCGCCTGATGGTTCGGCCTACCCGGATGAGTTGGAAAAGCGCGCGCAGGAACAGGGCTGCGCCGATTGCATCAAGCTGGTCGGCTCCTGCAATGACATGGCTGCCGCCTATCGCCTTGCGGGATGCGCAGTATCGGCCTCGACCGACCCAGAGGCATTCGGGCGCGTGGCGGTGGAGGCGCAGGCAATGGGCCGCCCCGTCATCGCCACCAACCACGGCGGCGCGCGTGAGACGGTCGATGACGGCGTGACCGGCGCGCTGGTCGAACCGGGAAACGCACATGCTATGGCCGATGCGATGGACGCCTTCCTGAATCTCGACGACGCGCTATGCAACCGTATCGGCATGTTAGCCCGCACCCGCGTAAAGCGTTATTTCTCAACCCGCCGCATGACCGATGCGACCCTAAATGTCTATGAGGGCGTGCTGGGGCGGGGGTTTCCAAAGCGAGGATAATCTTGGCGAACTCGCGACCGCCCCTGCATCCCACAATCCGATAACCCAACAGCCCGGCTTTCTGCCGATTAGGGCGCGAAAGCACGCTGTTTCACGTGAAACATTAAACGAGTATCATTTTTCTAAATTCTTTTTTAGGTTGAAAATCTTTCAAAATCAATGAGTTAACGCAATCGCACAAATCGGCAAAACGCCGCCAATTCGCCCTTTGATGATCAGAACCGTACCACCAGCACCTCCAGTTCAGCGATAACATCCCCTACCACCATTCTCGGCAATCTGAAGTTGCGCGTCTACCAGTGAACCAATGGCCACACCTTTCTCAACCCTCTTCAAAAAAGAAGGAAGGCTGGGCCAAGTAGCCTACGACAGTGAAACCCGATTAGGTCAAAGCGATTTGCGATAAACCTTGAATCATTAAACGCCATATTTTGCGCGGCTCTTGGCGTAAAATATGGCTCAGGTTTATCGCAAATGGCTATAATACCAAGGGCGGAGATCGACGACACTTTTCACCGCTGCCCCGGGCGAAGACCCGGGGCCTCCTTGCAAAAGGGTACGAGGCTCGAAGGAGGCTCCGGACCTGATCCTACTGGATTCACACATCTCGGAGTGTCCATCCTTTTTTGAGGTTGTGATATCGGATGAGTCCGTTGAACATGACGATGGGTCCGGGTTTGCCGTAGTAGCAATTCCATCCTCCGAGCCTTGCGAAGACCCATGC
>CALFVD010000168.1 GCA_937928005.1 uncultured Neomegalonema sp.
TTTTTCCAGGCGACGGTCCCCAAACCGCCCCAGCCCGATCACCGACATCGCTCCCTCCATCCATATAAAGACAGGCACAAGGAGAATCAGGATGAAACCCCGGTTTCAATACAAAACCAGATGTGTGCATGTAGTAGGACCCGATCCGGGGCAGCGGTAAAAAGTGTCGCCGATCTCCGCCTCTTAGCAATCGAGGGTGTTGTCGCGCTCCCAGCTTGTTAAGTGGCGGGTGAAGTCGCTCCACTCGTTGTTTTTGAGTTTCTGAAATGCTGCGCAAGTTTCGTCGCCAATGGCCGCTTTGAGCGATTTATCCTTGTCGAGCGCACGTAAGGCATCGAGTAGATTGAGCGGTAGCTTTTTCGCGCCGCGCACCTTGTGCCCTTCGCTATACATGTCGATATCGAGGCGCTTGCCGGGGTCGAGTTTACGGTCGATACCGTCTAGCCCCGCTGCCATGATACAGGCAGGCAGGAGATAGGGGTTTGCCGCCCCATCGGGCAAGCGTAGCTCAAACCGGCCCGGATCGGGGATGCGGATCATATGGGTGCGGTTGTTGCCCGCATAGGTGATTGAACTCGGTGACCATGTTGCGCCGGAGGTGGTGCGCGGGGCGCTGAGGCGTTTATAGCTGTTCACGGTCGGGTTCATCATCGCGCAGAGCGCCTCGCCATGCGCCATGATCCCGCCGAGGAATTCATAACCGAGCGCAGAGACACCAAGCTCACCTTTCGGATCATCGAACAGGTTTTTCTTGCCCGTCTTGTCCCAAACGCTGACATGGGCATGGCAGCCATTGCCGGTTAGATGGGCAAAAGGCTTGGGCATGAAGGTCGCGCGCAGGCCGTGCTTTTCGGCGATGGTCTTGGCCATGTATTTGAAGAAGGCGTGGCGGTCGGCGGTCACGAGGGCATCGCCGAAATCCCAGTTCATCTCGAACTGGCCATTCGCGTCCTCATGGTCGTTTTGGTATGGTCCCCAGCCAAGCGCAAGCATGGCATCGCAGATTTCAGTGATGACATCGTAGCGCCGCATCAGCGCCTGCACATCGTAGCATGGCTTGCCTTGCGTATCGCGATCATCGGCCAGCGCCTGACCGTCTTCGGTGAGAATGAAATATTCGCATTCTACGCCGTGTTTCAGGCGATAGCCGCTTTTATTGGCTTTGGCGACGATCCGCTTGAGCGTATTGCGCGGCCCTTGCGCCACTTCTTCGCCATCCATGTAGAGGTCAGAGGCGAGCCAACCGACATTCGGTTTCCATGGAAGCTGGATCAGGCTATCGGGGTCTGGCACCGCGAACATGTCGGAATTGGCGGGCGTCATATCCAGCCATGACGCGAATCCGGCGAAACCCGCACCGTTCTTCTGCATCCCGCCAATAGCAGAAGCCGGGACTAGTTTGGCGCGCATGACGCCGAACAAGTCTGTGAAAGATATCAGGAAATACTCGATTCCCTTCGATTTGGCTTCCTTGGCGAGATCGATGGCCATTTTCTGCTCCCAGTTATTGTCTTGCGATAGACAAACCGTTTAAGGGGCAGGCCGCAACAGGAATTTACACAGGAGTTCACACCACCGCGCGGGAAGGGTCAGGGCAGATTGTTGGCAGGCCATCGGCTTTCCATGCGAGGATGCCGCCTTCGAGGTGGGAAATGGCGTCCACGATGCCCGCTTCGATTAATGCGCCCGCGAGGGCCGCTGTGCGTCCACCAGAGCGGCATTGCAGGATGATTTTCTTATCTGCCTGTGAGGGTAGGGCGTGGGGTTGTAGTTCTGGCATGGGGGCCAGCATCGCGCCGGAGATGCGCTCGGCGGCGAATTCCTCGATGCCCCGGATATCGAGCATTACGGCGGTTCCATCATTTAGAGCATCAAGCGATTCTTGGGGAGAGAGCCGCTCGAAAGTGCCGCCGTTTAAGGGTTCGGTTGTCGCCATGTCTCATCCTCGTAGATCGGGTTTCTCGGCGCAGCCTTAACACGATACAAGCTGCGCCGAAATGCCATCACACCGCCGATAGCGCCTTATCCAGATCGGCGATTAGATCATCCGCCGTTTCCAAACCGATAGAGAGGCGCACCACCTCTGGCCCTGCGCCCGCCGAAGCCTTATCGGCATCGCTAAGCTGGCTGTGGGTGGTGGAGGCCGAATGGATGATGAGCGAGCGGGCATCGCCGATATTGGCGAGGTGGCTGAAGAGGCCCAGCCCTTCAACGAGTTTGACGCCCGCATCATAGCCGCCCTTGAGGCCAACCGTGAAGACGGCCCCCGCACCTTTGGGCAGGTATTTCTTCGCCCGCTCATGGTATTTTGAAGATTTCAGACCCGGATAGGAGACGTAATCGACCTTGGCATGGCCCTCCAGATACTCGGCGACTTTCTGCGCGTTCTGGCAATGGCGTTCCATGCGTAGGGCGAGCGTTTCTAGCCCCAGTAGCGTGTAGAATGCGTTCTGTGGCTGTTGACAGCCGCCCAGATCGCGCAGGCCAATAGCAATGGAGTGGAAGGTATAGGCCATGGGGCCGAGGGCTTCGGCGAATTTTAGGCCGTGGTATTCGGGCGCGGGTTCCGTGAGGGACGGGAACTTATCGCTTTTGGTCCAGTCGAAATTACCGGAATCCACAACGATCCCGCCGATTGCGGTGCCATTGCCAGACATAAACTTGGTGGTCGAGGAGCAGATGATATCTGCACCATGCTCGATAGGGCGCCAGAGGGCAGCGGTGGCCATCGTGTTATCAACGATCAGCGGGATGCCCGCGTTCTTTGCGACAGCAGAGATCGCTTCGACATCGGTGACGATGCCGCCGGGATTGGCGAGGGATTCGCACCATATGACGCGAGTATTGCCATCGATAGCGGCGGCTACAGCCTCGGTGTCGTCGAAATCAACGAACTTCACGCCCCAACCAAAGCGTTTGATCGCTTGGCCGAATTGGTTGACCGTTCCGCCGTAAAGCTTGTCGGATGCCACGATATTCAGGCCCGGTCCCATTAGTGGGAATAGCGCCATAATCTGCGCCGCATGGCCCGATGCCGCCGCAATAGCACCGACACCACCTTCAAGCGATGCGATGCGTTCTTGCAAAACTGCGACGGTAGGATTCGTGAGGCGCGAATAGATGTAGCCAACTTCCTGAAGGCTGAAGAGGCGCGCGGCATGGGCCGCATCTTTGAACACGAAACTGCTGGTCTGATATATCGGCGTCTGGCGCGCACCAGTGGCCGGATCAGGGGCTGCGCCTGCATGGATCATGCGGGTCTCGAAGCCTAGGGGGGTATCGTCGCTCATGGGTTGTCCTCCGTGGTCGTTTTTCTGCCCCCTCATGACATAATTAAGACGCGGTTGCACCCCGCCCGGTGGGACGAGGTGCAATATGGAACGGACTTCTGGTTTCTACGCCGCGCTTGGAACGAGGCGGGTGATTTACTGGCCGTTTTGAGCCATTTGTTGCATGCGGCGCTGGTGGTATTGTTCGGCGCGGGCCAGTTCTTCGCGTGTTAAGCGGTTGGATAGGTTCGCAAGCGCCGTTGCCGCGCGGCCCGACCCGCTGGATGCTGCGCTACGCCATAGGCTGTAGGCTTCAAAACGGTGAAGCTTGACGCCCTCGCCCCGGTTGAACATCCGGCCCAGCCAGAATTGTGCGACGGGCATTCCCTCTTCCACGAGTGGCATGAGCAGACGGGCGGTGGTGCGGAAATCACCTTTGGAATAGGCCGCCTCGGCGTCCTTGACCTGTTTGATTTTTGCGGATTGAGGCGAACGCTTGGGAGTGGGGCGTGCAGACTTTGTTGCCGTCAATTTCTGGGCTTTACCAGCATCCGGCTTGCGGCGGGAGGCGGGTGTTGCCTTTGGGGCATCGTCCTTGGTTTCCGCAACCTTTTTGTCAGCATCCGCATCTGCTTTAGGTTCTGGCTTTTGCTCGACCTTTTCCATCATCATTATCGGGCCGGTCTTTGCCTCAGCTTCGGCCTTTTCGATCTTCGACTGTCTAGCCTCATCGGCTTTCGCTGCCTTTTTAGACTCGGCGCGCTTCACGTCGGCTTCTTGTTGTTTGCGTGCGCGTTCTTCGGCTTCTTCTCTGATCTTTTTTGCATTGGCTTCAGCAACCTGTTCGGCGCGGGCCTTTTCTCCACCATCGGGCGGCAGATTTGCTTCCATTGCATCCAGACGTGCCAAGGCTCGTTTTTGACCCTGGTTGCCCGAAAGTTGGTAGAGTTCGCGAGCAATCGAGCGATCTTGTGGAACGCCGACACCCTTTTGATACATCAGGCCAAGATTGAATTGTGCGAGTGCATCGCCCTGATCGGCGGCTTTGGCGAACCATAGCGCGGCCTGTTGCGGATCTTTCTTAACGCCTTCGCCGGTCAGCAATAAGAAGGCCGCGTTGACCTGTGCCTCGACAAGGTTTTCTTCGGCGGCGGCGGCATAAAGCTCGTAGGCGCGTTCGTTGTCACGCTCGACCCCCAAGCCCAGACGGTAGAGTTGCGCGACATTGCGCTGTGCCTCTGGCGAACCCTCTTCTGCAAGCGGTGCCCACATCTCCATGGCGGTTTCGTAATCGCCATCTTCATAGGCGATGACGCCTTTTTCAAATGCATCTGATTCCTGCGCTTGCGCTGCGAGAGGGAACATCAGGCTCACTACGAGCAGGGGAACGAGACAGGTTGTACGGACAGTCATGCTATCAGCCCTCGATTTGCGCGCCTATGTGATCCGGCGCCGGTCATGTGATCTGATTAAGCAAAAGCGGGGCCATGTGGCATTTTTTAGGACAACAGCGATAAAAGTGATAAAAAAAGCCCCGCAAAAGCGGGGCTTTCAATTCGTATATGTTCAATAATCGATCAATCTACGAGAACGAGGTTCGCGGCGGATTCACGACCATCACGGCCCGCTTCCACATCAAATTCGATTTTTTGACCGTCATCAAGGCTTTGAAGCCCAGCGCGTTCGAGAGCCGAAATATGAACGAACACATCGCGCGAGCCGCCGTCAGGCTGAATAAAGCCGAAGCCTTTAGTTGGATTAAACCATTTCACGGTGCCTTTGGCCATCGTGAGTCTCCTTCAAGAACACTGCCCGCGAAGGTGCGGCAGCTTTGGCATAGTCAGAGCAAAATCGAGCTGCTGACCTTACTTTGAAGGAGGCAGATAGCGATTCTTCGTAACACAGCATTGTTTGCCTATCTGAAAAACAACGCAAATACCAGTTAAAGTCATCACGGCAATCACTTGAAAGCTGATGGATTCCCTTTCGGGATGTTGCGTGATTCATAGCAGACCTCACCACTTGGGGTTTTGCGATGTCCTCCTTCTCGTTACTTGACCATTTTTCTGCTCTCGACGATCCTCGCCAGCACTGGAAGGTATTGTATCCCCTGCCTGAAGTGCTGCTGGTGATCCTTTGCGGGACGATGGCTGGAGCGGACGACTTCGTCGAGATCCGCAAGTGGGGCGTCCAGAAG
>CALFVD010000169.1 GCA_937928005.1 uncultured Neomegalonema sp.
CCCACAGGACAGGCCGAAGAAGGTCGCCCGATCCCTGACATCCTTCTTCAAACGCGGCCTCCGCGCCATCCTCCGATGCATCCACAACGGAACCGAACTGCCCCAACTCTGGAAAATCTGGATAAACTGAGGGATGGTGAGGCTTCTCACCCACCGAGATAGACTTTTAATCGCCGATCATGCATTCTGCTTTTAAAGAAAGTAATGGGATCGCCATAGGCGGATATCCTAAAGCCTACCGAAAGTTCTCCACCATGATTTCCGATAGAGATAACGGCCTTAGATGGAGTCAGAGCGAGGCAAAGTTTTTTAAAGATGAGATTTCAAAAATACCCCTCGTCAAAGTGGATGAAGATTGCTTGACAAGCTTGACGAATTCGGAGCGAGAGAAATTTTCAATATTTTCAGATGTCCTGCTTGACGAGGACCTTTGCCAGTTGATCTTTCGTGGTGAGAGCTGTGACCACGCCTATAGAAAATCCAATGCCTTTGGGCACACCGAAGAAAAGAAGCTGGTTAACCATTGTCGCTCTGTCTTCTATATTGGAGTCAAATCAAAAGCATACCTCTACGAACTCAGAGAAAATGATAGGCTTCGCGTTCATGATATAAGCGAACTTGTTTTTCGCAAGCTTCACCGATTATTACATCACGCGAGCGATGAAACAATACATAAACATCGCATGATAAATAAGCTATCCTCTACTGATGAAGACCGTTTCATCGAAAAAATTCTGCAAATGAGCGATCAGGAGAAATTTGAGACAAAAAAATACTACACATGGATTCTTCACGTAACTGGCGAAAGCCAATACAATCGAATGTCTTATTTTTTATCAACCTCAAAGAATTACTCGGTTGCTTCTAATAATTTTGCAGAAGAGGGACTACTCTATTGTGCGTGGATCCCACGACCTGTGCGGTTTTACGCTACGTACTTACGCAACCTTCTCCAGATTGAGCACAGACTGGAGGAAGTTGGTTTACCAACATACAGGACAGAACCATACCCTGAAGAGAATGAGGTAAGCCTCTTGAACGGAATGTTCCCGCATTACACGGTGGGCATTTATAGCTTTTCGGAGCATAAGTTGGTGGTGAATACACCCTTGCTGCTCGAGCTAGGAGGAGATGGCTTCGGCCTGAGGGATGCCATTAGAATCATTCACGATGGAATCAAAATCGATCAAAGCGACTTTGAGGTGAGTGTCGAACTACAGAACAGTTCGTACAAAAGTTGGGTGTGTAGCGACGCCTCTGGCTTCTCAGAAGATTTCGATATCTAGTGAAAGTCACAGTCATACGAAATACCGTATGTCGCATTTGCGCTCAAAGCAGACTGCTATAATGGACGAACTCTGTCTCTCGTCATCCCACCTTCGCCCCACTCGCAAAATGCGGTAGAGGAGGGAGATGCTTCGGACGCCGTCACAGCAGGATCGCCCCATGTTTTCACCTGAGATCGTCGAGCGGGCGTTGGCCCGCTTTCCCCGTCACCTTGCGACCCATGCGCCCACGGCGCTGGAGCCGCTGCCCCGTCTCGGCACATCGCTGGGGCTGGACCTGACGGTCAAGCGCGATGACTGCACGGGCGTCGCCTTCGGGGGAAACAAGGTGCGCCAGCTTGAGTTCTACATTGGCGCGGCGCAGGCGAAGGGGGCCGATACGATCCTCATCACTGGGGCGGTGCAGTCGAATTTCGTGCGCACCGCCGCCGCCATGGCCCGGCGCGCGGGGATGGATATCCATGTGCAGCTTGAGGAGCGCGTGCCGAATATCGACGACACCCACCGCCATAACGGCAATGTCCTGCTCGACCATCTGTTCGGGGCGACGATCCACAGCTTTCCGGTTGGTGAAGATGAAGACGCCGCCGATGCCTCGCTCGCGGCGATTGCCGACGGGCTGCGTGGCGAAGGGCGCAAGCCCTACATCATCGGCTTGGCCGCCAGCACACCCCCTTTGGGCGCGCTGGGCTACGTGATCGGGGCGATGGAACTGGTCGAGCAATGCGGCGGCATGCTCCCCTATGACGAGATCGTCGTGGCATCAGGCAGCGCCCAGACCCATTGCGGCATCCTGTTCGGGTTGCGGGCCTTGGGCGTTCAGACCCCCGTGCGCGGCATCTGCGTTCGTCGCGCGGCGGATATTCAGGAAGCGCGGGTGGCAAAGCGCCTGAAGGATATGGCCAGCCTCACGAATCTCGACCTGACAATCCCCGATACGGATGTGCGCTGCTTCCACGATGTGCGGGAGAAGGGCTACGGCCAGATGAGCGCGGCGACCCATGACGCGATCCTGCGCACCGCGCGCGAAGAGGGGCTGCTGCTCGACCCAGTCTATACCGGCAAGGTCATGGCGGGCATGATCACCCTGCACGAACGTGGTGAACTGGCCGGAAAGCGCATCCTCTACTGGCATACCGGCGGCCAACCGGCCCTGTTTGCGTATGCGTATGCCTTTGCGGGTGGTTGACCCAGATCAATGACCGCACTGCCCATCTCGCACATGATGAGGTCATCCAAAGCGGAGGACCGAATCCATGAGCTACAAGACCATTCTCGTCCATGTGGATACCGAGGAAGACCTCGCCCGCGTGATGCCCGTCGCCCTATCCGTGGCGCGCCGAGAGGGGGCGCATGTCATCGGGCTGCATGTGATCCGCAACCCTGTGCCGACGCTCTATTCACCCTATCAGGTCGAGGTGTTGACCGAGGCAGTTGACCGCATGATCGTCAAGGCCAAGGAACGGGCCGCAAGCCTGCGCGCATCCTTCGAGCGGATGATCGGCGGAGAGGTCGGAATAGATGGTGAATGGCGAACCGTCGCCTCGGCCTCCCAAGAGGTCGACGACGCGCTCGTGGACCATGCAAGCTGTGCCGATATTCTGATCATGGCACAGCCCGACCCCGGCGGACCCGCCGCGCGGATGATCGGCACGCTGGGCCGGGTGATGCTGCAATCAGGGCGGCCTGTGCTCGTCGTACCTTATACAGGAGATATGAAGACCATCGGAGAGCACGTCCTCGTCGCATGGAGCGGTACGCGCGAAAGCGTGCGGGCGATCCATGATGCGATGCCCCTACTGCAATCAGCGAAGGAAGTAAGGCTCTATGCCGTCGATTCGAAGAATGAGCGTGACAGTGCCGCCCTACCGGGGGCCGAAATAAGCGCCAGCCTTGCGCGACACGGTGTCACAGCCATTACCGAGAAGACAACGGCAGGGGGATCAATTGCCGATACCCTGCTGTCACGCGCCGCCGACCACGGCTCGGACCTGTTGGTCATGGGCGGGTATGGCCATTCACGGGCGCGTGAATACGTCTTTGGCGGTGTGACACGCCAGATTTTGCGCATGATGACGGTGCCGGTACTGTTCTCCCACTGAAAAGGTGACGCGGTCCCACGCTTGACCGCGATACTAACCCAGTCCAATTTGGGCGGCGTTTCCACTGGAAGGGTAGATGCCGTGGCCCATAACCGCGCCCACAAGGCACAGACCGATGCCCCTATGGCCAAGGAAACTTGTGCGGATTGCCCGATTCGGCACCGGGCTGTCTGTGCGCGCTGTGAGACGGATGAGCTGGCCCTGTTGGAGCAGATGAAATCATATAAGACCTACTCTCCCGGCACGGCCATCGTCTGGGCGGAGGAACCGCTTGTCTCGCTCGGCTCGATTGTGGAGGGCGTTGCTTCCCTCAGCCGGACGATGGAGGATGGGCGGCGACAGCTCGTAGGTTTGCTGCTGCCTTCGGATTTCATCGGACGACCCCATCAGGAAAGCGTCGCCTATGACGTGGTTGCCGTGACCGAAGTGCGGATATGCGAGTTCAGGAAACCTGAATTCGAGGCGTTACTGGCGAAGTCCCCGGCCATTGGGGCGCGGCTGTTGGATATGACCATGAGCGAGCTGGACGCGGCCCGCGAATGGATGCTGCTACTGGGCCGCAAAACGGCGCGAGAAAAGGTGGCCAGCTTGCTGATAATGCTGGCGCGGCGTGTATGTACTGGTCCTATCGCCGTGCATCCGGGGGGCATCATCATTGAACTGCCGCTGACACGAGAAGAGGTAGGGGATTTCCTCGGATTAACGCTGGAAACAACCAGCCGTCAGATGTCGGCCCTCAAGCGCGATGGCATCATCGAATTGCAAGACATGCACCGGGTGCATATTCCTGATCTTTCCGCGCTATTGGCCGAAACAGGCGATTGATGGATTGCACGTACAAGATGCACCAATGCCACACCTCTGGCGCATCACTTAAGTTTCTAATCAAATCCAATTGCACGCGATGATGGCGTCACCGATAGTCTGTGTCCGTACAATCCACACTCAATGACAATCGGTGCAAGTATGAAAAAATACTTTGGGGCGTTTTGCCTCGCTATCATGCTGTCTGGATGTTCCGTTTACATGGCGGCAAATTCAGAGGGCAAAAAAGATCTCGGTGTTCTGACATCAGGAACCCCACGCGATGACGTACTTGCCGAATTTGGATCACCCGTTGCGTCCATCAAGGAAGCAGACGACAATTACGACATCTTCAAATTCACGCAGGAACGATCGGATGAATCGAATGCAGGCCGCGCCATTCTCTATGGCACCGCCGCCGTATTGACCCTTGGGTTGTCAGAAGTCGTTGCAACGCCGCTCGAAGCCGTGGCCGGAGATGCCGGAGAGATGCAAATCCGCGCTAATTACGACGGTGCTGGCAAGCTGAAAACCACTGATGTGCGCACCGGGGATGGCTGGACACCTCTTGAGGAAGTTCTAGCGGCGGAGCGGGAAAGAGAAAAAAGGCTCGCAGAATAACGCCGTGCTTATTGGGCGGGTTATTCTATAGGCTCCACAGCGAATTGCGATTACTCTGAATCACAATGCGTCATGTTTCATATAATTCTTAGAGTCCGTCCGACATAAAGGTCAAGGATTACAGTAGGTTGCACATCGCCTGAGGAGCATGTTGACGCTAGCGATGTAGAGGCAGGCTAGCGCGGTTTCGACGCGGCGTTCGCAATCTTTGTAGAGCCTCCGGTTGCGCCCGAACCATGCAAAGCTGCGCTCAACGACCCATCGTCGGGGTAGCAGGACGAAGCCGATAGCGTCTCTCGGACGTTTGATGATTTCGAGTTCGGGAGCCGCTTCGCCGATCAAGGCGTCGTGCAGTTTGTCGCCGGCATATCCCGTATCTGCGAAGAGCTTCTTGAGCCATGGGAAGCGCTTTCGCAGACCCTTGAGCGTGACGGCGGCGGCATCGCGATCTTGCACGTTGGCAGGCCAAATTTCGGCGGTGATCAGATGACCTTCGGTGTCCACCACGATCTCCCTTTTGCGTCCCTTGATCTTCTTTCCCGCGTCGAAACCCCGTGGACCGCCGCTTTCGGTCGTTTTGACCGATTGGGTATCGATGGCTCCTGCGGTCGGAGAGGCTTCCCGGCCTTGCGTCTCACGGGCTTGCATCAGCAAGATATGGTTGATCGTGACCCATATCCGATCATCGCGCCAGCGGGCGAACCAGTGGTACACGGTGCTCTTGGGTGGAAAATCCTTGGGTAACATCCGCCACTGACATCCAGTCCGCATCATGTAGAGGATTGCATCCATGATTGTTCGCAGCGCCCACTTGCGCGGCTGACCGAGAAGATGCGGCTCCAGCAACGCCCATTCGGCATCCGTCAAATCCGATTGATACCGATCCGACTTGCGCTCATACTTCGGGCGAGTGATTTCGGTCCAGGCCATGTGATCCTCCAGTTCTTT
>CALFVD010000170.1 GCA_937928005.1 uncultured Neomegalonema sp.
CGCCGCGCTTTTCGCCGCCTGATGGCCCAAGGGTGGACCGATGCGATTCGTGCCGTCGATCCCATGGGCGAACGGTTCACCTTCTGGGATTATCAAGCGGGCGCATGGCCCCGGAACAAAGGCATCCGAATCGATCATATCCTGCTCAGCCCACAGGCCGCCGATCTGCTAGGCACCGCCGATATCGACAAGGCCGTGCGCGATTGGGAGAAGCCCTCCGATCACGTCCCCGTTTGGTGCACCCTCTCGCTCTGACCTGTCAGCGCACGAAACAGCGAATCATACCGCCCCGCCATCGTATCCAGCCCATATTGCACACGCGCTTTGACCGCATTACTCGCCGCGATCTCCCCCGCCAATTCAGGCTCGGCAACCAAACGGCGCATTGCTTCAGCGAGCGCATCGGTTTCGGGCGCGACGATGAAGGGCCGATTCGCCTCGCAGACCATCGCCCGCGTATCCCCAACATCCGTCGCCACGACCGGCAAGCCCGATGCCATCGCCTCAACCAGGGAAATCGGCATTTGCTCGGTATCCGAGCTCATCGCGAAATGGGTCATCCGGGCGAGGAACGGTGCCACATCATCCTGCGCCCCAGCAAAGGCGACGCCCTCCCCCGCCCGCGCTTCCAGCGCCGCCCGTTCAGGGCCATCACCAACGATCAGCAGTCCTGCGCCGGGGATCGCCGCCTTATCAAACGCATCAATCAGCCGATCAATCCGCTTTTCCGCCCGCAAGGCGGCGACCGTTCCAATCACTGGCGCACCACTGCGCTCGGGCAGCGCGAATCGCGCACAATCAACACCGTTTGGGATCAGGTTCACACGCTCAGGCTTGGTTTTCCACGCATCGCGAAACGTATCCGCCAATACCTGCGACGGCGCGACAAAGCGCAAGCTTCGCTTACGAAACAACACCCGCCTCGCCCATAGCCGCTTTGGATTTTGTGCATCCGGGCGTTCGTCTGGCCCAAATCCATCCTCAAAATGCAGGTGCGGTACGCCCCGATTAGCAACGATCCATTCGACCGCCCCCCAATTCGAGGTCAGCAGCAGATCAGGCCGCTCCCTTTCCAGAATCTCGCGCATCATAGCCAGATTCGCGCGCGAGACTAACGCCCCTTTCTCGGCCTTCCCCTCCACGATCCGTAGATCGAGGTCCGGCACGGCATCGGCGGCATCATAGCATCCGTCCATCGCAAAGACGCTGTGCCGATATTCATCGCCCAATGCCCCCGCCAGCGTCAGGAACCGCCGCTGCGGCCCCCCCAGCGCAAAGGTCGAGAATGCCCAGAGCAGGTGCGTAGTCATTTCGCGTGGACGGCAATCGCGCGGGCGCGGAATTCCGCCTCATCCGCCACCGGCTCCCAGCCTAGCAATTCCTTCTCGACCTGCGTATCAATGGCACTGAGCATCCCGCGAGAACGCAAATCGCGTTTTGATGGTGTCGGCACATTCTTACGGCCCGAAGCCCGCTTCGCCGCCCATTTCAGCCATTCCATTCCCGCCAGTGATGCCTCACCCTTTGGATGGAAATAAAGTGGCCGACCTGTGGCACTGGCCAGTTCATCCATATATTTCCGCGCGCTCCAGCGCACGTCACCCACAATATTCAATGCCTTACCCGCAATGCGCTCAACCGGCACATCAAGGCTACGCAGAATCGCGCTAGCCACGTCCTCACCTAGTACAAAGGGCAGCGGGGTCGTCCCTCGACTCCAACCAATACAGTGAGTTTCAGTATTGAAGGCACCAAGCGCCGAATGGAACGGCGACGTCCCTTCGCCCACCACCACGGCGGGGCGCAAGATCGAAACGGGCAGGCCATCGGCATGCATCGCCAGCATTGCTTCTTCGGCTTTCACCTTCGCATAGCCATAATCGCCCCGCGCTTCGGGCTGTGGGTCTGGGCCATCTGTCTGTTTTAGTGTCTTGAGCAGATCGCCTAAATACAATGCCGCCGACGAGCTGACGAAGATTAACCGCTCACTGCCCGCTTCCTTACAGGCCCGCGCCACCGTCTCTGCCCCGCCAACCATCGCCTCGGTGATCGCCTCACGATCCGCCCCGCCGCCACCATGGGCAAGGTTCACCACCTGCGGCGCACGAGCCACCACATCGGCCACACGCTCGGCATCCGAAATCGACCCAGTGAACACGCCAACATCCGCATGGCGATAAAGATCCGGTAGGTTCCGCGTACTGCGCGCCATCACCGCCACGCGCTTGCCCTGATTGAGCAACGCACGGGTCAAGTGCTGACCGATAAAGCCCGTCCCACCCAGAACTGCCACATCGTAAACCGCATTCGCCCCCGGAACCGGCGTCGCAGGTACAGCCTTCGCTGGCGCACGACTCGCCGCACTTTCACACAAAGCCACGAGATCAAGCCCCGTCGCACCATCAGGTCGCTCGGCCCCCGCCGCATGGGCATCAAGATCGGCATGGAACCGCGATACGGACCCGGCCATCGAGCGGTTGAACCCGTCCGACTTACCGCCCAGCCGCATCAATTCCGCCGTGTAGCTACCAATACCCCGAACGGCATCCGCCGCCGCACCCTTGGCCACCGTAAAGCTACGTTTCGCATGGTCGAGTGGTGCAATCGTCGAATTCGCCCCCCGTGCCACGACTCGGTTCTCGAAAATCTCTGCGTCGATCACGCCATCATCGCATAGTACCGATACGCTCCAGGACGGATAATTTGCCCCCAGAATGAGCTGTAACTGTGCCTCACACTCGCCCGACCGCAAGACCATCGACCAACGGTTCGCAATCTCGATCCCCTCCGCCGGACGGGCCATCGCCTCTGGTTCGGCGCTTATAAGGGTTGGCGTACCGATCAACGCATCAATGATGCTTAGCGGGTGAACCGCCTGTTCCAGCAACAGGTTACGCGGAGAATCGAACATCCAATGACCAAACGCCCGTGCCGTCATCTGGCGAAGTGGCGCAGCATAGCGCATTTGTACCGCCCGGATACGGCCATAGCGGCCAGACGCCACCGCCTCACGCACCCGCACCATGGCCGGATGGAAGACAAAATTATGGTTCACTCGCAGGGCCGCCCCGCTGGCCTCGGCGGCCTCAATCAGCGCCGCACAATCTTCCGCCGTTTCAGCCATTGGCTTCTCTAACAGCACCGAAACCCCCGCCTTGAGCAGTGGTTCAGCCGTCGCCCGGTGCAAAGGTGGCGGGGTCAGCACATGGGCGGCATCTGGTTTCGCCTGTTCGATCAACTCGTCCACAGACGCAAAGACCGCCGCCTCCCCGGCCCGCCGTGCGAGGCTCGACGCCCGTGATGCGCTGGGGTCGACCACCGCCGAAACCCGCACATCCGACATTGTAGAGAGTGCGGTAAGATGGGCATCCGCAATAAACCCTGCCCCGATAAGCGCCACCTGTCGCATGAAAATCTCCTACCTGTCTTGCGTCACACGTTGCGGCGCACACTAGGGCGGCAGACTGTCAAAAGGCTTAAGGCGAAACGTAAAAAAGGCGACACCCGAAGATGCCGCCTATCATTACCATGCGAGAAAACCAGATCAGAAGACCGAGCCACCGCCGCATGTCGTAACACATCCGCTAGCGCCATAGCCGCCAAAACCCTGCGGCGCATAAGCCGGGCGGGCATTTGCGGCAACCGGGCCACCGTAGTAACCACCACCACCGAAACCGGGAGGGGCCGGATACGGTTGAGGCGAATATCCGCCAAAGCCCTGCGGCTGGCCATAACCTTGCGGGAAACCATACCCTTGGGGAGCACCAAAGTTAGGAGGCGGCGCATAGGCCGGGGCTTGCTGGAACCCACCGCCGAACTGCCCATAACCGGGGGCCGGATACGGCTGGTTTGCGTATTGCGGTGCTCCGCGCATATAGACCGGAGCCGCATTCACAACGCTTGGCGGCGCATAAACGGTCGGCGCTTGTATCCGCTCTTCCTCGACACTCACACTCGTTGCAGCGGCAATGACTGGCGGAGCCTGATCATAGATCGGCGGCTGGTGAATGGGTTCCTGATGGATTGGCGTCGCATCAACATAATGACGCGGCTTCTCAAGCGGTAGCGCGCTGGCGATCGGTGCTGTCTCGACAAAAGATGCCGATTCATAGCGGCGCGGTTCAGGCAAGACATGCGCAAACTGATCGACCTCATAGCTGCGCGCAGAATCTACATAATGTGGTGGTTCCACATAGGGCTGCACCTCTACGAAATCCCCCCGATGGCGACGATGATGGCGGCGGCCACGAGGCCGAATTGGCTCCGCATGAATAATCGGGGCCGGTTCGGAATGGATAATCGGCGCAGGATAGCTCGCCTGAATCAACGGCTGGCTATGCACAATCTGCGCAGGTTGACTATGGATAATCGGCGCTGGCTGACTGTGAATAATCGGTGCAGGTTGTGTATGCACAATCGGTACAGGCTGACTATGGACATAGTTGGTCTGAATAACGGGCGCAGGATGCACAATCGGCTCAACATAGGTCTGCGTGACCGGTGCCGAATATACCGGCTCGACATAGCGGGCTGGCTGTGTGCGGTTGATCGGCGTCGAATACGTCGCTGGGGTTGAATAGGAAGGGCTATAACTACCCTTTGCCCCAATGGCTTCAGCGTAAAACGGATCTTGATATCCGCCACCGACAAGAACGGGGGTGCCGGGCCTGTCTCCGACATTGTTTTGATAAGATACGTCAGCGGCGAAATGACCATGCTCGAACGGAGCACAACCGGCCAGTAGAAGCGCGCCAACGGCGACTGTGGTGAATAGTTTCATCTGCCCTCTCCTCATGGAGTTATTGAGAAGACCATGAATCATCTCGAATCAAAAATCCAGAAAAATGTTTGAGTTTAGTGAGATACGTCTGTTTCTTCATAAATTATCTTGCTGGTGAGTCCTCTACGCCACAGCGAAAAATGACAGTGTTACGGCGTGCGCAACCGTGAAAAACCGTGCGAGATTCGGCACTTGAGTCTTCAGAAGATTCCCATCGCGAGGCCCGCTCCCATCGCCGCACCCAGATCACGGCACCGGGTAAGATCGACCTCCGAAATCGTCTTTTCCGCAAGAATTTGCTCTTTTGTCTGGGCGTGGGTGCAGATGATCAACGGCTCCTGCACCATTTTCAGCCGCCATCCGGTCGCGATCCGCGCCGTCTGCCGCGCCGCATTTTCACCATCAGACCCGGCGCAGACCATCTGCGCATAAGGTCGCCCTTCGATCTGCCCCAGCACCTCGTAATAGGTACGGTCGTAGAAATCCTTCATAACCCCCGCTATCGCTGCAAGATTTTCAGGTCCGGCGAAGATATACCCATCAGCGGCCAGCAAGTCGGCGGCGGTCGCTTCGTCGGCACGCAGGAGAAGCGTATCCCCCTCCCCCCGCGCCGCATCGGCGGCAGCCTCGGCCATCTGCCGCGTGCCGCCCGTGCGGGAATGATAGATGATCAGGAGGGTGGGCATTCTACGCCTCCAGCACCCTTCGGCGTGGTTCCTGTCAGATCATGAAGCCAATAAGCCCGTTCCGGGTCAGTAGGATCGTACATGACCGAAATTGGATTGCCGTCAAGCAACCCGCGATGGCGAAGCCGATTGAGTTGCAGACTGCCCACTTCCCATTCACGTCCATCCACGTCCGTATAACTAAAAATTAGCAACTGCGCGGGACCAAGAGGAATCCTCACCAGAACACTACCCTTGGCCAATTCTCCAAATTCCAAGACTCGAGACATTCGCTTTGCTTTGAGAACGAATATCCACATAAGAATGATACAGAGACCGGTCGCAATCCATACTGCTTCAGCCCCATTATGACGCGACCACTCTCCCTTGATAACCAGACTATCGAAGTGAATAGTAAATGCGAGCAACATCGGAGCGGGCACGAACCATCCACCCGCTCGAATGAACATTCGCCACCACGGCACTTTATCTCCGCATCCAACACTTTTCTTCGCCTCAGAGGTCTGGATAGCTGTGCCCCTCATGCTTCCCGCCCGGATGCGTTATCGCGCCGTTCACGGTCGGCCCGACCAGTTGCGCATATTTCCACAGCGCCCCAGCCCCGTAGATCGTCTGGCGTGGGCCTTTCCAGTCGGCCCGCCGCGCCTCCATCTCGGCATCATCCACCGCCACCGAAATCTCACCGGAGATCGCGTCGATGGTGATCATGTCACCGTTCTTGAGCAAACCGATGGGACCACCCACCGCCGCCTCCGGCCCCACATGCCCGACGCAGAAGCCGCGCGTCGCGCCGGAAAAACGCCCATCGGTGATCAGCGCCAGCTTCTTGCCCATGCCTTGCCCGCTCAGTGCGGCGGTCGTGGACAGCATCTCGCGCATCCCCGGCCCGCCCTTCGGCCCTTCATTACGAATGACGATGACCTCGCCTTCCTCGTAGCTACGCGCCTTCACCGCCTCAAAGGCGTCCTCTTCACACTCAAAGACCCGCGCGGGGCCAGTAAAGCTCTGCTCCTCTGCCGTCATCCCTGCGACCTTCACGATGGCCCCTTCCGGCGCGAGGTTCCCGCGCAGCCCGACCACACCGCCCGTTTGCGATAACGGCGTCTCAACCGGATAGATCACCCGCCCATCGGCAACATCGCTCACATTTTCAAGGTCTTCCGCGATGGTCTTGCCGGTTACAGTCATGCAATCGCCGTGGATCAAGCCCGCCTTCAATAGCTGCTTCATCACCATCGGAACGCCGCCCGCCTCGTACAGATCTTTCGCGACGTATTGCCCACCGGGCTTTAAGTCCACGAAGTAAGGCGTTGATTTGAATATCTCGCACACGTCGAATAGATCGAAATCAATCCCCGCCTCATGGGCAATTGCGGGCAGGTGCAGCCCCGCATTGGTCGAGCCGCCCGTACAGGCGACGACCCGCGCCGCATTCTCCAGCGACTTGCGCGTCACGATATCCCTCGCCCGGATATTCTGCGCGACAAGGTTCATCACCGCATGGCCTGACGCCTCGCAATACTGGTCCCGGCTTTCATAAGGCGCGGGCGCACCGGATGAATTCGGCAGCGCCAACCCAATCGCTTCTGACACACAGGCCATTGTATTTGCGGTAAATTGCCCCCCACACGCCCCGGCGGAAGGGCACGCCACCTGCTCCAGCTTTTCCAGCTCACAGGTCGTCATATTCCCCGCTTGGTGCCGCCCGACGGCCTCGAACACGTCCTGAACCGTCACGTCTTTTCCGTCCAGACGCCCCGGCAGGATCGATCCGCCATAGACGAACACGCTCGGCACGTTCAGCCGCACCATCGCCATCATCATCCCCGGCAAGGATTTGTCACAGCCCGCTAAACCAACCAAGGCATCATAGCAATGGCCACGCATCGTCAACTCAACGGTGTCTGCTATGGCTTCGCGCGACGCCAGCGAAGATCGCATGCCTTCGTGACCCATTGCGATGCCGTCGGTCACGGTGATGGTGGTAAATTCGCGCGGCGTTCCAAAGCCTTCTTTCACACCCATTTTCACAGCTTGGGCCTGACGGTTCAGCGCAATGTTGCAGGGGGCCGCTTCGTTCCAGCAGGTGGCAACGCCGATAAAGGGTTGCGCGATCTCTTCTTCCGAAATGCCCATGGCATAATAGTAAGAACGATGCGGTG
>CALFVD010000171.1 GCA_937928005.1 uncultured Neomegalonema sp.
CTCGACCCGCGAACAGAAGACCGCGCGGGGGGCGAAGGTGATCTTCTTCCTGTTCATTCTTTGGCAATTCCCGATGATCCTGCCGTTCATCTTCGCCTTCGGAACGATGTTCTTCATCTGGGTCTACGTGCCGTATATGGGGCTGAAAAGGCTGCTGGGGTGGATATCGTCTTAGCCTAGATTACACCAACGGCGGGGATTGTTCATATTTTTGCCCATTTTCACATTGTAATGGATTTCACAGCGCCTTGGTCTTTTGAGAAAAAGCTCCACGCGATGCAGCAGGCATCGAGAATATTTTCATAGGTGTCGAAGATCGAGATGGCGAGTTTGTTGGCGCGGATGTAAGTCTCAACATTCTCTGTGGGGTTCAGTTCGGGTGAATACGGCGGCAGGATCAACAGGGCGACGCTCGACGACACGATCAGAACAGCTGGCTTATGCCATCCAGCTCCATCAAGTACGAGGACGGCGTGAGCGCCGGTCACCACGATTGCCGAGATTTCCTTCAGATGCAGGTTCATCGCATGGAAATCTGTGCGAGGCATGACGAGAGACCGGCGCGACACCAGCGCAAAATATGGTTCAGGGTTATCGCAAATCGCCGTAAAGGTTGGGTTGGTGTCCTTACATGCTAGGGGTCGGCTGCGTGCTTACAGTGCCGAGGCGACGCTGCGAATCCTTGCCGATTCCGATGCCGGAGGGGCCGCCACATGCGGTGAGTGTAAAGGCGGTGAGGACGAGAAGAGTGGTGATCGTTTTCATCGGGTTTCTCCTGATGATGGGTTACGGTTTTTCGTATGGTGTTAGGCATCGGCAGGCTGCTGGCCTGCCCGCTGAAATCTATTTGTTACCCTTCGCAACCAAGCGTCGGGTTGGTGAGCGCCAAATCCACAGAAAAGCGTTTTCGATGGATTATCTCGCCGTATGATTTCGATGGTGGAGAACTATGTCGCCTTTTGCCGCCGACGACACACAACGCTTCACATGCCCGCGACAGGGCATGTGTGACCCTTGCCCCATTCTTGCCTGTAATTTGCATCAAGTTGATACTGATACAGGGGAGCCGAAAGTTTATGATCCGATTTGTAACACCAGCATTTGCGCTGGCCTTTGCCCTTGCGCCACTGATCGCCCGCGCGGATGGAGGGTTTATCCATGCCTCGCCATCTCTCAGCCTTGCCTCGCCGTGTAATCCGGGCGCGTCTTGTGCGTTTTCATGGACCCTCGCTTCGCGCATGGGTCATATCCTGCGTTTCACCGAGTCCCGCTATGGTCCACGTAACCGCAACTGGACCCTGCTGGGTGTCGAGTTCACCAGCGAAGATGCCCCGCAGGTCTGGTATCCCACCTTTGACGGTATCGGCGACACGATCATCATCCAGTTGACCAAGAGCGCGGCGACCGACGAGACTCGTGCTTTGTTTCAGCTTTCCCATGAGGTTGTGCATCTGTTATCCCCCGCCGGGCCAAACGGGCGCGCCAACGTGCTGGAGGAGGGATTGGCGACCTATAATTCCCTCGAATACCTCCGCGCCATCGGCGATCCAGTGCAGCCATCCTATATCGACGCACCCCGGTATCAGCGCGCCTATCGCGCCGTTCGCCGCCTTGCTGACCGTCCCGATTTTGCCCAAGGAATACGCCGTTTGCGTCAGGGAAACCGCCCCCTCAGCACTGTTTCCTCCGGCGACCTGCTGCGCGTCTGGCCGGGTTTGCCCTTCGGCGACGCTTTGATATTGGCCGAACCGTTCTAAGCGCAGGTGGCACCCTTCATGCAACGTCCTCCACAACACCGCTCGACTGTCCCGAAGGAGAACGCCATGACCCGCACGCAGCAACTTCCTAACTTTGCCGCCGTCTTCGCCATTCTCTTCGCGCTTCAGGCGCTAACCGTTACGGTTGTTGCCCCCAATTTCATCACCCATACCGCCAATGCGAGTGTCATCGGGCGCTGAACCCCTTCGCCACGCTGGACAGCCGCACACCGTCCGCCGCATAGTGCCGCCGAACCATAATGGCGGGACGAAACCCATGAAATACGACCCCACTCTCCCTTGGCGCAATGTGCTGGGTGGCGGGTTCAACGACCATATCGGCCCCGTGATGTTCGCGCAGGTCGGTGAAGACGAGTACCATTTCGCGCTTCCCCTCGATGATAGGCACATGAACTCGACCGGCGTTGCCCATGGCGGCTTGCTGATGACACTCGCCGATTCCGGCATGGGCACCTCCGCTTTCACCGCCGCCGGTGAAAAGCCCGTCGCCACCATTGATTTCGAGTGTGATTTCCTTGCCCCCGGCAAGAACGGCCAAATGCTGCACGGCGTCGCCCGCGTGGTGCGCAAGGCTCGCGAATTCCTGTTTATGGAAGGCGATGTCTACGCCGATACCCGCCATATCCTACGTGCCAGCGGCATATGGGCCATCCGGTCCGGGGGGGGCAAAGCGTGAAGCACCTCCCCAAACTCTTCGCCAAGACGATCCATAAAGGCACGCTCACCCTAATCGGCCCTGACGGCGAGACGCATGAGGCGGGGGGCAAAGAACCCGGCCCGCATGTCACCCTTAAAATCCACGACAAAGCCCTCGACTGGAAAATCTTCACCAATCCCGAACTTCGCGCGGCGGAGGCGTTCATGGAGGGTGGGTTGACCATCGAATCCCCTTCCGAACACGGCAATGGCGCATGGGAATTGCTGGAGCTGTTCTTTCTTAACAAGCGCAATTTCGACCTGACCCCGAACCAGATTTTCTGGCGCGGCCTTGCGCGGGGTGTGCGCCGTTCGGCCCAGAACAACCCCATCGCCCGCTCGCGTGAGAATGTGCGCCACCATTACGATCTTGGCAACGACCTCTATCGCCGCTTCCTCTGCGACGATCTCCAGTATTCCTGCGCCTATTACGAGACGGGGGGCGAAACGCTGGATGAAGCCCAGACCGCCAAGAAACGCCACATAGCCGCGAAGATGTGCCTGCGCCCCGGTCAGCGCGTGCTCGATATCGGCTGTGGCTGGGGTGGCATGGCGCTGTATCTGGCCCATGCCGAGGACGTTCACGTTACCGGCGTCACCCTTTCCGAAGAACAGCTTGCGGTGGCCCGCGCCCGCGCCGAGGTGCTCGGCGTTTCGGATCGTGTCGAGTTTCGGCTGCAAGACTATCGCGACGTGCCAGAAATCTTTGATCGTGTGGTTAGCGTCGGGATGTTGGAACATGTCGGCATCACCCAACTCACCGCCTACTACCTGAAGGTCCGCGATTTTCTCGCCCCCGGCGGCGTTGCCCTGATCCACTCGATCTCCTCCAAAGCGCCCCCCGGCGTGACCTCGCCGTTTCTGCGCAAATACATCTTCCCCGGCGGCTACGCCCCGTCGCTGTCCGAAGCCGCTGCGTCCTTGGAGAAATGCGGGTTATGGCTCACCGATTGCGAGATATGGCGCGTCCATTACGCCGAAACCCTGCTCGAATGGCGCAAACGCTTCCAAGCCGACCGCCCCGCCATCGAAGCGATGTATGACGCGCAATTCGGACGCATGTGGGAATTCTACCTCGCCGCCTGCGAAGGCGCCTTCCGCTACGGCGCCTCCAACGTCTTCCAGATGCAATTGGCCCGCGAAAGGGATGACGCCCCCCTTAACCGCAACTACATCTCGGAGGCGGAGGCCGCCCTCCGCGCCAAAGAGCCGGATTTCATGCCCGCCATCCTCGCCTCGACGGGAAGGGCGCTGGGTTTTACTGCAACCAATGCACCCTCTGAAATTTAGACCAATTAGGTATGACCTACGATCTTGATCATCCCGAAATCCGTGAGGCGGTGGCGAAGCTTTGTGTGGGGTTTCCGGGGGCGTATTGGCGGCGCTGTGATCGGGAGCAGGCTTATCCAACCGAGTTCGTCATGGCATTGACCGAGGCGGGGTATCTGTCGGCGCTGATACCGGAGGAATATGGCGGGCTGGAACTGCCAATTTCTGCCGGATGCGCCATCCTCGAAGAAATCCATCGGTCGGGGGGCAATGCCGCCGCGTGCCATGCGCAGATGTATACGATGGGTACGCTGCTACGCCATGGCTCGGAAGACCAGAAACGGCGATACCTGCCTGAAATCGCGCAGGGGGCGCTACGCCTTCAAGCTTTTGGCGTGACTGAACCGACCAGCGGCACCGATACCACCGCCCTGCGCACCACCGCGCGGCGCGACGGGGATCGTTACATCGTGAACGGACAGAAGATTTGGACCAGCCGGGCCGAACATTCAGATCTGATGCTCCTGCTGGCGCGCACCACACCGCGTAAGGATTGCGCCAAGCGGACGGACGGGCTTTCCGTTTTTCTCGTCGATATGCGCGCGGTGCGGGGTAACAGCCTGACCATCCGGCCCATCCGCGCGATGATGAATCATTCGACCACCGAACTGTTCTTCGATGATATGCCCGTCCCCGCCGCCAATCTGATCGGTGAGGAGGGGAAGGGATTCCGCTACATCCTGTCGGGCATGAATGCCGAGCGTATCCTCATCGCCGCCGAATGCGTGGGTGATGCGAAGTGGTTCACGGCGACGGCCATCGCCTATGCCCGCGAGCGTAGTGTTTTTGGGCGACCCATCGGGCAAAATCAGGGGGTGCAATTCCCCATCGCAACCGCCTATGCACAGATGCGCGCGGCAGAGTTGATGTTGCGCGAGGCGGTACGTCTATACGAGGCGGGCGGAAATCCGGGCGAGGAGGCCAATCTGGCCAAGATGCTCTGTGCCGATGCCTCATGGGCCGCCGCCGAGGCGTGCTTGCAGACGCATGGTGGGTTCGGCTTCGCCGAGGAATATGATGTGGAACGCAAATATCGCGAAACGCGCCTTTATCAGGTGGCCCCGATTTCCACAAATATGATCCTCAGCTACATCGCCGAGCATGTGCTGGGGATGCCGAGGTCGTATTGAGCGGTTATTCCCACCGCCCCGAAAACCCCTCCGGTACGCGCAGGATATCGCGGTTTAGTTCGGCGATGCTACGTCTGCCGCAGAGGGCCATGGAGATATCGAGTTCGTTCTGAATGATCTCCAACGCGCGGGTGACGCCCTCGCGGCCCATCGCGCCCAATCCATAGGTAAAAGCGCGACCGATATAGGTGCCGCTCGCGCCCATCGCCAATGCCTTCAGCACATCTTGCCCTGACGTAATGCCGCCATCGAGATGCACTTCCACATCGCCGCCAACCGCATCAAGAATCGGCGCGAGCGCGCGGATCGAGGAAAGCGCGCCATCGAGTTGCCGCCCGCCATGGTTCGACACGAGAATCGCATCCGCGCCGATAGACAGGGCCATGCGCGCGTCTTCGGGGTCGAGGATGCCTTTCAGGATAACCTTGCCGCCCCATTTTTCGCGGATGCGGGCCACCTTGTTCCAGTCGAGGGTCGTATCGAATTGCTGGCCGATCCAAGCCATCATCTGCGACGGATCGCCCGCGTCCTTTACATGCCCGACGATGTTGCCAAGGCCGCGACGTTTGGTCCGCAGCATCCCCGCACCCCAACGCCATTTCGTCGCGAGATTAGCCATTGTGGCAAGGGTCGGTTTTGGCGGGGCGGAAAGGCCGTTTTTCAGGTCTTTATGCCGCTGTCCGACGATCTGAAGATCGAGAGTGATGACAAGGGCGGAGCATCCGGCATCCTTTGCCCGCTGGATCAAGGCATCGAGAAAGCCTTCGTCCTTCATGGTGTAGAGCTGGAACCAAAATGGTGCGCTCGTATGCGCCGCGACGTCCTCAATAGAGCAGATAGACATGGTTGAGAGAGTAAAGGGCACGCCGAAAGCTTCCGCTGCCTGCGCCGCCTTGATCTCCCCATCCGCGCATTGCATCCCGGTCAGGCCCACAGGAGCAAGCGCAACGGGCATGGCGACGGGCTGGCCGATCATCTCACCAGTGGTCGAGCGCCCGGACATATCAACGGCCACGCGCTGGCGCAGGGCGATTTGGCGGAAATCGTTCGCGTTGTCGCGAAAGGTCTGCTCCGTCCAACTGCCTGATTCCGCATAATCGTAGAACATCTTCGGCACGCGGCGACGATAGAGCGGCTTGAAATCCTCGATGCAGGTAATGACCGCCATTTAGGTGACACGCACAGTCAGGTCAGGCAGGCCCGCAACCCGCGCCACCATCTCATCGCCACGCTGGACCGCCGCGACGCCAGAGGGCGTACCGGACAGGATCACATCGCCCGCAGCCAATTCATAATACTCCGAGAGATAGGCGATCATCTCTGGCACTTTCCAGATCATCTGGTCGAGGTCGCCAGTCTGGCGCGTATCGCCGTTAACGGTCAATGATACTGCACCAGTTGCGGGGTGGCCGATGCGCTCCGCTGGGATTAAAGGGCCGCATGGGGCCGACCGCTCGAACGCCTTGCCAATCTCCCAAGGGCGGCGGGCATCTTTGGCTTCGCCTTGCAGGTCGCGGCGAGTCATGTCGAGGGCGACGGCGTAACCGTAGACGTGGCCCAAGGCATCCTCGACGGTGATGGACGTGCCGCCGGATTTGAGGGCGACGAGCATTTCAAGCTCGTGGTGAACATCGCTAGATTTGACCGGATAGGGGAACGCCCCCGATTGGTCGAGATTGTCAGGATTTTTCTGGAAGAAGAACGGGGCTTCACGGTCAGGGTCGCCGCCCATCTCAATCGTATGGGCCGCATAGTTGCGCCCGATGCAATAGACCCGGCGCACGGGAAAGCGGGCATCCGTGCCATCCACGGCGAGGCTGTGTTGCGGGATGGGGTCGATGACGGTGGCGAACATGAGCGGCTCCAGCATTTCAGGCGATGAATTGGCGATATCATGGCTTATCGGCAAACCACAATCCTATGGCGAGACAGCAGCAGGGCAATCGCTTGATCCATCACGATGACTGCTGTTGGAACGGATTTCACCTCGGTGCCGCCGCCCTTGTCAGTCGATCATTGAGGGCATGGCCCAAACCTTCAGCCGGGATCGGCGCAACGGCAATAATGCCCTTATAATCGAGCGATTCATCAAGCATCCGCAGATGTGCGAAGAGGTTCGTTGCCGCCTCCTCCAGTGATCCGGTGAGTGAGAGATTGCGCGATATGGCCGAGCCGCGTTCTGGGTCAGGACCAAAACCAAGCCATGCTTCGCCAAGGCGCGGGGCGTCCGCATTCAGCCGCAGTACCGCGCCGGGTGCGTAATGGCTGGACATCTGACCGGGGGCGTCGGGGGCCGCATTTTCCACGATGCCGAGCGCGCGAACGGGGCCGAGTACCGCCTCCAATGCCTCCAGCGTTACGCCGCCGGGGCGTAGCAGAACTGGCTGGTCGCCCTCGAAACCAAGGATGGTGGATTCGAGGCCCACGGCGCAGTCACCCCCGTCAATCACCCCGTCGATGCGGCCCGTTAATTCCTCCATAACGTGGTCGGCGGAGGTCGGGCTGACTTTGCCGGAAACATTGGCGCTGGGCGCAGCAAGCGGACCATCGAAAGCGCGCAGCAGATCAAGCGCGAGCGGAGCGGCAGGAATGCGCACAGCCAGTGTTGACTTGCCCGCACGGCAGATATCCGCAATGCCTGCCCTCGCGCGCGCAGGGGCGACAATGGTGAGGGGGCCGGGCCAGAATGCCCGCGCCGCCACCCTGCCCTTCGCGGGCAAATCAATCAGGGTTTCCGCCGCCGCCATATCCGGCACATGAACGATTAGCGGGTTCTGGGCGGGCCTTCCCTTGGCGCGGTAGATGCGCGCAACCGCGCGTTCATCGCGGGCATCGGCCCCCAGCCCGTAAACCGTCTCGGTCGGAAATGCGACCAAACCACCCCCGCGCAGCAGGTAGACCGCCGCCCGCAATCCACGGTCAGTTGCGCCCATGCGGATGGTATTAGGGCCGCTCACCGCTTCGCCCAGTCGTTAAGGCGCGCAACGTCGATGCCTGTGACGGGTTTTACGCTGTCTAACTTGAGGGCGAAAAGGCGCATAGCGTGGCTTCATATCCGAATAACGCGGCGATAGGGTTGCGATACGCCTTTCATATCGCATCTATTACGCCGAGTGTGAAACACGATCAGGTCGGGTTGGAAATTGCGCCAAGAAGGCGCATTTTCAACACTTAGTTGTCAAGCCAGATCACGTTCCACTTTAGTGCCACGTCGAAGGATGGACCCATGCCCTATCGCCCGCCGTTAAACGATATCCGCTTTTGCCTCGACCATATCGTCGGGGCCAACCGGCTCGCCGAAACGGAGCGGTTTGCAGAAGCAACACCCGATACGGTGGAGGCGATCCTGACGGAGCTTGGCAAGCTGGCCGAGGAGACGCTGGCCCCGTTGC
>CALFVD010000172.1 GCA_937928005.1 uncultured Neomegalonema sp.
ATGCAGGCCGCTTCCCGCAACTCCACAGCCGTCAAATCCTCGCGTGTTACCATCACTGTCATCGAAACCTCCTTGCTTCGATGACAATGATTCAGAATTCGCAGGATTTGGGAAGCCTCAAAATGGGTCACCAGTCAAGGCGATTGGTATCACTCCTGTTCCAGACAGGGGTAAATTACCCCACTGTCCGGGATCAGGGACGAAGTTCAGAGGCTCTCAAGACGCGATATGAGGACAAGGCGAGTCATCAGTCGAAAATCGAAACGAAGTACAGAAATCCGCGTTACACCATTAAAGGCGACGAGCTTCCACACGGCTCAGATCCCTATTGGGACGATTCCGCAACTAACTACACCTGAAGTGCGCCATTAAATAACAACTTATTTGACTCGGTTGTAAATTTCGCGTCCACTTATCCACAGGATGATGGACCCGGATAGCGGCACAACGACGGATAAAGAAAGCTGGGCGGGCGTCTCAATAAGAGAGTCCGCCAACCACAGGAATCCGGTTGCCTCACGCGGTCAAGGCACTCAGAGCGAGTTCTTACCAGACACGACCCTCGCAGTTGATGATTGGATGGAAACCCTCTGCGCCCATTGCGTCATTCCCCACACAAGACAAGGTGACAAGCTGGTACTAGCAGCATCGCGCTATATCGACGCTCTACGCGCCGCGAGCGCCCTCGGCATCGCGCATAGAATCGCAGATGTGATTATCATAGGGCGTGCGCAGATCACTGAACATCTACTACAGCGATATGGCGATGCTCTGACAACCCGCGCAACGCAGGGCTTACGCGAAACAACCCCGCATCTTTCGGCATCCACGGGCTTTCCGCTCTGGATGAAGGCTTTATGGGGCGGCCTTGCGTTACTTGCCATAGCGGCCCTCATCGCCGCGCCCCATGCCGCCGCCCTTAATCTCTGGCTGGTCTTCTTGCCCTATTGCGCGGCAACAATGATCTTGCGAGCGATCCTTATCGCCGGGTCATTAAGGTCCGCTTCTTCACATGAGCCAGCACCAGCGCGCACCCCCATCGTCTCGATCTTCGTGCCCGTCTTCAACGAAGCACATAGTTTGCCCGATCTCATCGCCTCACTAAAGGCGCTCGACTGGCCCGTTCGCGCGCTCGATATCAAGATCTTACTCGAAGCCGATGATACCGCCACCATTGCCGAGGCCCGTTGGCTGACAGCGGGCAGTCACATCGACTGCTTCATCGTCCCGCCCAGCGAACCGCGCACCAAGCCAAAGGCAATGAATGTCGCCCTGCCCTTCGCACGCGGTGAAATCATCGCGATCTTTGATGCTGAGGATTGCCCACAGCCGGACCAGATCAGAAAAGCCGTCGCCACGCTCGACGCGGGCGGCGAAAGCGTCGCCTGCGCGCAGGCTCGCCTCAGCCACTACAACGCCGATGACAACCTCATGACCCGCTGCGTCGCGATGGAATACGCACTATGGTTCGATGTCCTACTCACCGGCCTCAGCCGCCTGCACCTACCCGTACCACTGGGCGGTACATCACTCTACATTCGCGCCAATATTCTGCGCGAGGTTGGCGGATGGGATGCGGATAACGTAACCGAAGACGCCGATCTGGGGCTACGGCTGGCGCGGGTGGGCAAGCGGGCCGTCGTCTTCGATTCCTTCACCCATGAGGAAGCAACCGGCAGCGCGCGCATCTGGATTGGCCAACGATCCCGTTGGATTAAAGGCTTCATGCTTACTTGGGCTGTGCATATGCGTAGCCCTCGCCGCCTTATCCGCGATCTTGGTTTCTGGCCCGCCATCGCGATCAACGTGCTGTTACTGGATGGTTTCCTGTCATTCCTGATACAGCCCGTCATGATCCTATCGGCCAGCGCCGCCATTCTACTCGATACACCACCATGGCTAGGAATGCTCAGCGCACCGGGTGCCGGTTTCCTGCTGGGATCACTTTTCGCAGGCCAACTGCTCCTCCTCACCGCCGCCATCATCGCCTCGCATCAACGGTTCGGCAGAAAAGTCAGCCTCTTCGCGCCGCTCCTCTGGCCCTATTGGATGCTAGGGGGCATCGCAGCCCTACGCGCGGCATGGCAGGTCGCCGCCTGCCCCCAGCTTTGGGAAAAGACGGCCCATTGCATCAGCCCCGTCGCCAAAGCCCGCCGCGCCAAAGCATTAGCACTGCGCAAACCGCATTAACACTTGCACCCATCCCCGCCGATGCGCAGAACGCGGGGCATGAGCAATACACCCTTCGACCGCCCCGCACCACCAACCATCGGCATGGTCAGCCTCGGCTGTCCAAAAGCTCTCGTGGACTCAGAGCGCATCCTCACGCGCTTGCGGGCCGAGGGCTATGAATTTTCGCCCGATTACGAGGGTGCGGATGCGGTAATCGTGAACACTTGCGGCTTCCTCGACAGTGCCAAGGCAGAAAGCCTTGATGCCATCGGCGAGGCACTACGCGAGAATGGTAAGGTCATTGTAACAGGGTGCCTGGGCGCAGAGGCCAAAACCATCGAGGCCGCACATCCAAAAGTGCTGGCCGTCACTGGCCCTCAACAATACGAACAGGTCATGGATGCCGTCCACGGGGCCGTTCCGCCTCGCCCGGATGCCTTCACCGACCTGATCCCCGCCCCGCGCGACGGTGCAGGTGTGCGCCTGACTCCACGCCACTACGCCTACTTGAAGATTTCCGAAGGCTGTAACCATTCCTGCCGCTTCTGCATCATCCCCGACATGCGCGGTAAACTCGTATCACGCCCCGTAAACGCCATCCTACGCGAAGCGGAGCGGCTGGTTGCATCTGGCGTAAAGGAACTGCTGGTCATCTCGCAGGATACCTCCGCCTACGGCGTCGATATCAAACATAAGGAAGCGGAGTGGAACGGGCGCACCTATCGTAGCGACCTACATGATCTCTGCGAGGGTCTGGGCACGCTCGGCGTATGGGTCCGGCTGCATTACGTCTATCCGTATCCTTCGGTCGATAAAATCATGCCGCTCATGGCATCGGGCAAAATTCTGCCTTATCTCGATATCCCCTTCCAGCATGCCTCGCATTCGGTACTACGAAACATGCGCCGCCCCGCCAATCAGGAAAAGACGCTGGAGCGCATTGCCGCGTGGCGCGCGGTCTGCCCCGACCTCGTAATCCGCTCAACCTTCATCGTTGGCTTCCCCGGCGAAACGGAAGAAGATTTTCAGTTTTTGCTCGATTGGCTGGAGGAAGCGCAACTCGACCGAGTCGGATGTTTTCGCTACGAGAACGTGGCCGGGGCGGCGGCGAATGATCTGCCCGGCCATGTACCACAGGCCATCAAAGACGAGCGGCTCGCCCGCTTCATGGAGGCACAGCAGCGGATCAGCGAGACAAAGCTGGCGCGGTTGGTTGGCAAGCGTATGACCGTTTTGGTTGATGCGGTAGACGAAGACGGCGCAGAAGCCCGCTCAGCGGCGGATGCACCAGAGATTGATGGCAATGTCTTCATCGACGAAAATTTCGATGACCTATCGCCCGGTGATCTTGTCGATGTGATTGTGGACGAGACAGGCGACCATGACGTGTGGGCAAGGCGATTCGGATAGCTTCGAGTAGAATGACACGCTCAAACCGCCCATAGAGAATCATACGATTTAGCTGCTCTCGTTTTTGACATCAAAATTGTCCGTATCGCGAAAAAAAAATTGATCACAGAAGAACCTCGTACAAAGAGTTTTCAAGAAACGAAATTCCCAATTTTATTCTTTCTTTGTTCTTTTATTACGATAACTCTCAACACTTGCGTTAATCGCTCGTTTACTCGAATTACTCAGAATATAAACAGGCGCGAAAATGGTCGGAACAAGGCGAAACGCGGCTCGGTAACATTCTAAAAGGTGGTGGAAATGATACTCGATGGAAAAGGGCTGATCATGCCCGGTGATGACACGGTAATCCTCTGAGATGATGCGATAAAACGGATTGCGATAACCCGGTGCAGAAGCATCTGGTTTGAAGCAAATAAGGCCATAATATCGCCAACGGAAAAGGCCCCCGCCAATGACAGCGGGGGCCTTTCTATTTCATGGACGCAAGGTGGTCATTACGGCGAAACACCATCAAGTTAAGCTATCGAATGTTAGGAAATGCGCAGGTTAAAACGAATTGCGATTATCCTGAAACACCAAGCGCCATGTTTCGTGCCGCTCTTGGCGCGAAACATGGCTCAGGTTTATCGCAAATGGCTATAAGCGCAATTCTTGGCTTAACTTAATCCTGTATCGCTTTAGCCCTTGCCGCGCCACGGGATCAGCCAACGTTCGAGCAAACGCATCAGCATTTCGATGGTGTAACCAATGATCCCGATGATGATGATCCCGATCACGACCGTATCCGTTTGCAGGAAGTTCTTCGCGATCATGATCATCGAGCCAACGCCTTTCTCGGCGGCAACCAGTTCTGCGGCAACAACCGTACCCCAGCAAACCCCCATCGCCGTACGGATACCGGTAAAGATTTCCGGTAAAGCATTGGGCAGGATCACGTTTTTAAGCACCTGAAACTTCGATGCGCCAAGACTATAGGCCGCATGAACCTTCGATATCTTGACCCCCGACACACCGGAACGCGCGGCGATGATCATAATGAACAGGGCCGCAAGGAACAGCAGTGTGATCTTCGCCGTCTCATCAATGCCCAGCCACAGGATGATCAGCGGGATCAGCGCCAGCGGCGGGATAGGCCGCATAAACTCGACAATTGGGTCAAACAGGCCGCGCGCCACCGAGCTAAGGCCCATCGCAAAGCCCAGCGGTATCCCAATAATCGCGCCAAAGAACACGCCCGTCAGGACGCGCTGGACGCTGATATAGACATGATCCCACAGGGGCACGTTGCGAAAACCCTGCTCCCAAAGTTTCGTGAGACGATTACCAACTGCCTCGTAGGAAGGCCAATAAATCGGTTTGACCCATCCATTCGACGTCGTAACCCACCACAGAAGAAGCAGCAAGATAACGGTAATAAAACTATAGAGACGTCCTGAGTTTACGGCGGTCGGGTCGCCAAACTTCACGGTTTTCTGCCGCGTAAAGCTGTTATCGGCCAGCCCCAGCCACATCATCAGCGCGGATGGTTGCTTCTGCTCTGCCACGACAAGGCGGGATTCCGGGCCTGCGCCATTGGGTGTATCGGTCATGCGTCGGCCCTTCCCATGATTTCCTCTTCCATTTCCCAGATCATCGAGAGGATTTCCTCGCGCTTATCCACGAATTCTGCACTCGCCTTAATGTCGCGCGGAGACATCGTCAGTCCTTGCTCGGCAAAAGGAAGCCGGTATTCGCGGTGGATGCGTCCGGGGCGCGGGGCCATCACGATCAACCGCTCGCCAAGGAACAGAGCTTCCTCAACCGAGTGGGTGATCAGCACGATGGTTTTGCCCGTTTCTTTCCACAGCTTCAGAACCAAACCCTGCATTTTCTCGCGGGTCAGTGCATCGAGCGCACCGAGCGGCTCATCCATCAAGATCACATCCGGGTCGTTAGCGAGACAACGCGCCAACGCCACGCGCTGCTGCATCCCCCCTGATAACTGATAGACCGGCTTATCGCCAAAATCGCCCAGACCAACGATATTGAGCAGATGCTCAACCTTCTCATTCGTTTCCTTGCGCGGCTTGCCCATCATGCGCGGACCGAACGAGATATTCTTGCGTACGTCCAGCCACTCAAACAGTGCGCCTTGCTGAAAAACCATACCGCGCTCTGCCGCTGGTCCCGTCACCTGATGACCGTTCAGAAAAACGCCCCCAGCGGTTGGGGCCAGAAATCCGGCGATTATGTTCAGCAACGTCGTCTTGCCACAGCCCGATGGACCAAGCACAGACATCAACTCGCCGGAAGCTAGGTTCATCGAGACGTTATTAAGGGCATGGACCGATCCACCCCCCGGAAGTGTGAATACCATCGATACATTATCGACAAGCATTCCGTTGTGGTCGGCACCGTCCATGCTGTCCCCCTGTGAAAATTACTAAAAAGTGCGGCCCTTTCAAAAGCGCCGCACATAAACCCAAATCAGCCGTCGATCATCTCAAGCAGGTCGCCGAGCTGATCATGCAATGCCTCAAGCTCCTGAATCAGTGCCGCATCACCCTTGGGCGTAGCCGCCGCAACCGCACCGCCGGGCAGGTAGCCCGCATCAATGAAGCCGCTATAATCGTCGAGCGCATTCTCCATACCGCCCGCCGAAACCATCACATCGGCAACGCCCTTAGTCATGGCCTGTATGCCGCCACCAAGCCATGCCTTGCTCGCCTGTTCCTGCGCAGTAGGAAAGCCGAAGCCGCCGATCATTTCCTTTGTTGGCGCAAGGTCCATGCCCGCCGCCTTAGCAATCGTATCCATCATCGCGTCGGGGTCAGCTTTGAAAGCCGAATTGGCCTTCTCCGTCACGTCCATAAAGGTTTTGACGAGATCCGGATGCTCCGCCGCGAACTCATCGGTCGTAGTGATGATATCGAAGACATTGATGCCAATCGCGGCTTTTTCTTCGCCCGTCAAAATCGGTTTGCCGAATTCTTTCATCCGGTTAAGCGCGCCGCCAAAACCACAGGCCATCGCAACATCGCCGCGCGCCAGTGCAACCGCGCCATCGGGTGGATTCATCTGCACCATCTGCACGTCCTTATCGGACAGGCCAAAGCTTTCGAGCGTCTTCAACAGCGAATAATGGGTCACATTGCCCATCGGCGTCGCAATCTTCTGACCTTTCAGCTCCGCTCCGTTCGCTTTGGTGATCCCGCTTTCGTCGCTGATGATACAATCATCATTATCCGAATACGTCACCGCCACACCCACCAGCTTTAGTGGCGCGCCGGTCGAGACACCAACGACAAAGGGCACGAAACCTTGACTATAGGCGATATGGATGTCGCCAGAGACCATCGCCTGCGTCATCTCATTGCCATTACCAAAGGCCCGCCATTCGACCTCAACGCCCATCGCCTCGTCATAAACTTTATCCAGCTGCGCGACCTGATTTGCGGTCGGCCATTCAAGAAAATAGGCGACGGTAATCTTGTCGAGCGCGGACGCGGCAGTGGCGCTCAGGGCCAGCGCAGAAGCTCCTAGCAGCGCGGCAAACGTCTTTTTCATCATATTCTCCCGGTGATCGGCCCTTTTCAGGCTCGTCCGTGCAGTGAAAAGGAGAACGATATCCGGCGCAAGGGCTAACCCACGCCGCACAGCCGAGAGCGTTCAAATTTCACCGATTTTCCCGCTCTGAACCCATTTTTTGACGGCACTGGCTCCATCGTCCCGGAACAGAACGATAGACTGAAAGCGACACCCAAGCGTCGGAACCGGCATAGCGGACACAATCCGCGCATCGTCATTGTCGAGGCTGAAAATTAAGAGGGAACAGCATGAAAATCGGATTCATCGGCTTGGGCAATGTCGGCGGCAAACTTGCGGGTAGCCTGCTACGTAACGGCCATGACGTTACGGTTCGCGACCTTGACCGCAATGCAGCACAGCCTTTCATCGACCAAGGTGCGGCATGGGCCGACAGCCCACATGCGGTGATGCAGGCTTGCGATATCGTCATCACATGCCTTCCCTCCCCTGCCGCCAGCGCCGCCGTCATGGAGGGTGAAGACGGCCTACTTGGTGCAGTCAAGCCGGGCAAGATATGGTTGGAGATGTCCACCACCGACGAGGCCGAAATAAAGCGCCTCGGCGCGTTGGTCATCGCCAAGGGCGGTGCGGCGGTCGATTGCCCTGTATCGGGGGGATGTCACCGCGCAGCCACCGGCAATATCTCGATCTTCGCAGGGTGCGAACGCGAAACTTTCGACCGCGTTTTACCATTGCTCACCTCGCTGGGTCGTCGCGTTCTCCACACCGGCCCGCTTGGCACGGCGTCGGTACTCAAAGTAATGACCAATTACCTTGCCACCGCAAACCTGCTCACCGTATGCGAGGCGATGGTAACGATGAAAGCCGCTGGCCTTGATCTCGCCACCACCTACGAGGCGATCCGCATATCGTCAGGCACCTCCTTCGTCGCCGAAACCGAGGGCCAAATTATCCTCAACGGTTCGCGAGATATCGAATTCACGATGGACCTCGTGAAAAAGGATATCGGCCTGTTCCAAGCCATCGCCGAACGCGCAGGTGTGCCCTTGGAAATCAGCCCAAAGATGGTCGAAATCTTCGATGATGGCATCGCCCGCTACGGAACACGCGAACTATCGCCCAACATCATCCGGCGATTGGAGGATGCCACCGGCCTATCGATCCTCGCCGATGGATTCCCAGCAGAGATGGTAGACGATGAGCCGGAAGAACCGGGCTACGAAGTGGCGCGCGGCGGGCGGGCGTAAGAATGAGTACATCCGCACCTGCTTCGCGCATCCGTCCTAATAGGATCGCCAGCACAATCGCGCCGTTCAGTACAAACAGATAGATCGGATAGGCGAGGAAAACCCAGTCCAACGCCCCAACCGACAGGATAGCGCAACCCGACGCGATGAATGACATGAACCATGTCGAGAGCGTCTCGCTTTCGGGCGCGGCATGGGCCTTGGCGACGGTCACGCCGCCACCGAGCAGGCTGATGCCGATTGTGATGGCCAGTGCATAGACAGCGTTTTGAGTGAAATACCAGATCAACAACCCCGCCCCGGCGAAGGCCAGCACGATACAATCACTCCGTTTCACCAATCCGCCAATCCCAAACCGGATCGACAGTAAGAACACGATAATCGTCCCGCTCACCTGCACTCCGGCAAACCAAAGCGAAGACCCTGCGCCCTCATACAACTGCGATAGGAACGCGATACTCCCCAACACCGACCAAATGAACCACGACGCCCGCTGCGGCTGGGTATGGCCCGCTGCCGTGTCCCGTATATAGGGAAGATAGGCGAAAGTACTCAAAAGACCGGACAGAAGGCCGAAGCCGATAAGCAACAACGCCGGATTTGAAACGAACTCGTACATAAACCGATACTCCGAACAACAGGCTCCGTACAATGGAACCCTCGTTCTCGGTATGCAGCGACGAGCATAGCGTGCATGTGATCGTCATCACTAAACTTTAAAGAGAATTGCGATCATCTTGAATCACCAAGTGCCATATTTTGCGTGGCTCTTGGCGCGAAATATGGCTCAGATTTATCGCAAATCACTATAACGCAAGACTAAAAATCCGTCGGCGCGCCGCCTTCCCGCTTACGCCGCTCGACGAATTCATCCAGCGCGCCCCGTGCATCGGCGTCCATCGCAGGCGGCTCAAATTCTTCCAATATCGCCTTCCAGATCCGATTCGCCCGCTGCTCCGTTGGTATCGAGCCATTATCCTCCCAATTCTCGTAATTCGACCAATCGGATAGAAATGGCTGATAAAATGCCGTCTCGTACCGCTCTTGCGTATGCGGCGTGCCAAAGAAATGCCCGCCCGCCCCGACCTCGCGAATTGCCTCCACCGCAATATCGGCCTCCGTCACCGGTACTGGTCGCACGTAATGCTGCATCTGCTGGAGCATTTCGCAATCAATGATGAACTTCTCATAAGACGCGCATAGCCCGCCTTCCAGCCACCCTGCCCCGTGGTAGACCATATTCGTCTGCCCCGTCACCACGCCCCACAGCGAGAATGCGCTCTCCCATGCGGCCTGCGCATCGGGGAAATTCGCGGCACAGGTATTCGAGGCTCGCAGCGGCAAGTTATAGAACCGCGCCATCTGCCCCGATATCTGCGTCGCGCGCATATATTCGGGCGTGCCAAACGCGGGCGAGCCGGTCTTCATATCCACATTCGACGTAAAACTGCCATAAACCACCGGAGAACCGGGCCGGATGCATTGCAGCAACGCAATCGCCGCCAATCCCTCTGCCGTCTGCTGCGCCACGGCCCCCGCAATCGTCACCGGCGCCATTGCGCCTGACAGCGTGAAGGGCGACACCACAGTCGGCTGGTTCCGTGCCGCCATCCGCATTGCCCCGTCCAGCATCGGCCAGTCATGTTTGAGCGGCGAAGTCGAGTTGATGTTGGTGAACATGCGGGCGCTGGTATCGAATTCCTCATGGCTTAGGCCCGCCGCCAACCGCACCATTTCAATATTATCCTCAATCCGTTCTGTGCCGAGCGAATAGGCGTGCATCACCTTATCCGATAGCGTCAGTTTGTCGTGCAGCGCATCCAAATGCCGAACGGAAGCGTGGATATCGACCGGCTCGACCGGATAACCAGAGACGAAATGGAGGCAGTTGAAATACTGTGTCATTTTCACGAAATCCCGAAATGCCTTCCGGTCCCCCGTGCGCCGCCCAACATCAAGGTTAGAATAATTCGGCGGCGACCCGACCTGCCCAAACACCATATGTCGCCCGCCGATGGGCAGCGCGCGCTCTGGATTGCGCGGTGTGATCGTAAATTCCGATGGCGCAAGCGCGACCTTCTCCATCACAAAATCGCGCCCCATGATGACGGTAACGCCATCATCCAGAACCTTGCATCCCGCTTTTATTAGCGTTTCTACAGCTTTGGGGTGCAGAAACTGGATGCCGATTTCCTCCAGCACCCGCATCGCCCCCTCATGCACCGCCTGCACAGCGTCCTCCGCCAGCGGCTCTACCGGCGCGTCGTGGTAAGTCGACAACACCCAAGGCGGCTGCGTAATTGCCGGTCCTTGCCCGCGCGTATTACCTGCGCGCCCTCCAGCGCGACGACGGCGAGGTGGGGAAGTGGTGTCGAGGGTCATGGGTCATCCTTTCTCTCAATACCCTATCGCCGCACGGTATCTACGAGGAAGCAAGGCTGAATCCGACATTACCTATGTCGTTTTGAGACGATGGCGCCGCGCCTTTCGCTCTCGCCACCATCGGGCGAACCGTTTATAGGGGCAATAGGGACGATGCGCTGGGGAATAACGGAATGAGCAAGAAAACCGGGCCGACGCAGGCCGAGGCCGAGGATGCGGTGCGCACGCTGATCCGCTGGGCAGGTGACGATCCTGAGCGCGAAGGCTTGATCGACACGCCGGGCCGCGTGGCACGGGCCTATCGCGAGTGGTTTGTGGGCTACGGCCATGATCCACACGCCTTTCTGGAACGGACCTTTGAGGAGGTCGATGGCTATGATGAGATGGTCGTGCTGCGCGATATCCGCTTTGAATCCTATTGCGAGCATCACATGTGCCCAATTATCGGACGCGCCCATGTCGGCTACATTCCTGCGGGCCGCGTTGTAGGCATCTCCAAACTGGCTCGCGTGGTCGAAAGCTATGCCAAGCGGATGCAGGTGCAGGAAAAGATGACCGCCCAAATCGGCCAAACCATCGAGGACGTCCTGCGCCCGCGCGGCGTAGCGGTTGTGCTGGAGGGTGAGCATCAATGCATGACCACGCGCGGTATCCACAAGCACGGCGTCAGCATGGTCACCAGCCAGATGCTCGGCCTCTTCCGCAAAGACCCCCGCACGCGGCAAGAATTCATGACCGTCATCGGCAACCCCGTAAATCGGGGGTAGTCACCCTTCCCGCTATCAGCAGGCAAAATCCGGGGGCAATTGCTCAACTTGCCCGGTCGTTAAGCGTGACGACATCACACAACAAAAACCTCCCGCTCTTGCGGAAGCTCGCCATGCCAGCACGACCCACAGTTACGGCGAAGCCCGCGCGGGCGGAGTCCAGATCGACGCAAAGCCCTCCAGTTCCGCCAACGCCCGCATTGCGATATCATGGCAATCCGCAAGAATATCATCAATCTCACGCTTGCCATTCTTCCGATAACCGGGGGGGCGACCGGGCCGCATGGCGCGCTGATAACGCGGATGCGCCGCTAGCTTCCGGGCCATCCGTCGCGCCTGCTTCCGTAGATCACCTAGCGCGACAGCCAATGCCGCCAATCGCCGATGCAACGCCGCAGCAGACACTTTATCATCTGGCAAAGCTACACTTTTTTCTGGTTCTGGCGGATACCATTCGCCTGGCGTCCGCGCGCGCGGTTTTCCCTTCGTCCGTTTTGTCTTTGGATCGACGCATTGGCGCGGATCAAATAACGGAAACGCAGGTACTCTACCCTCATCTTCCCCTGTGAGAATAGGCCAACTCGGCTTGCCTTTCGTAGCACGCGGCGCAATCACCAAATCCCGCGCAAGCACTGCAATCAACCGCCGCGTCGATGCCTCCACCAAAAGCAGGGACGCCAACACCATCGAATGAACCCAGCGCGATACTTCATTCGCCCCATCCACCATAGCGACCAATGCGGCAAGCACGGCCAACAGGCGTTCCCGGTTCGCATCAATATAGCGGGTCCAGTCGATCATTAAGGAATGTTTCTCCATGTAAAACAATTAAAGAACAGTAAAAATACAAAAATGGAAATGTCAAGCGCGCGCTGCACCCAAACAACTTTCTTATTTGACTAAAAATCATGCAGAAACGGTTGCGTCCCCGCCCATTCGCATCGGATACTCGCCCTATGCCGGACCCCCCCGACTCGGAGCCTGCCCCATGCCCCCCTTCGTCCACCTGACCCTGCATTCCGCTTATTCCGTCCTCGAAGGAGCCAACGGGATCAAGGGCTTGCCTGCGCTATGTGAAAGCCATGGCATGGACACCGTTGCCATCACCGATACCGACAACATGTTCGGCGCGCTTGAATTCGCCGAAGCCATGGCCAAGGCGGGTATTCAGCCGATTATCGGCTGTCAGCTTTCCCTGATGTATGGCAAAGCCGCCAGCGCCCACGCCAAACCCCCGCCTCCCGCGCGGATTACCCTGCTGGCGCAGGACGAGACGGGCTACATGAACCTGATGGCCCTCGTCAGCCTTGCCTATATGGGCACCGATGCGGGCGAGCCGATCCACGTCACCACCGATGCGCTGGCCGAACGGTCGGCGGGCCTCATCTGCCTCACGGGCGGCCCGAATGGTCCCGCTGGCGTGATGATCCGCGAAAACCATGTCGCCGATGCCAAGACTCACCTCGACTGGCTGCACGAGACTTTCCCCAACCGCCTTTATGTCGAACTCCAACGCCACGGCACCCCGGAAAACCGCCTGCTCCCCACCGAGCGCCAGACTGAGCCGGTCTTTCTCGACTGGGCCTATGAACGCGGAGTGCCGATCGTCGCCACCAATGATGTCTACTTCCCGAAACGCGAGATGTACCGTGCCCATGACGCTCTGATCTGTATCGCTGAAGGCCGTTACATCACTGAAACTGACCGCCGCAAGCTGACCCCAGAACACCATTTCAAATCCACCGATGAGATGATCGCTCTCTTTGATGATCTACCCGAAGCCATTGAGCGGACTGTCGAGATTGCCCATCGTTGCGCCTATCGCCCCCGGATGCGTGACCCGATCCTGCCAAAATTCGCCGATGACGAAATCGAAGAACTACGCCGCCAATCTCGCGAAGGGCTGGATGCACGGCTCAAAGCCGAACCACCCGCCGCCGAGCGGGAAATCTACGACAAACGCCTCGATTACGAATTGGAAGTTATCGAGGGCATGGGCTTTCCCGGCTATTTCCTCATCGTTGCCGATTTCATCAAATGGGCCAAGGATCACGATATCCCCGTCGGCCCCGGTCGTGGCTCTGGTGCGGGGTCGGTCGTCGCATGGGCGTTGACCATCACCGACCTCGATCCCCTGCGCTACGGCCTCCTGTTTGAGCGGTTTTTGAACCCTGAGCGCGTGTCGATGCCCGATTTCGACATTGATTTCTGTCAGGATCGCCGCGAGGAGGTGATCCAATATGTCCAGCGCAAATACGGCGCAGACCGCGTCGCCCAGATCATCACCTTCGGCACCCTGCAATCCAAGGCCACCGTTCGCGATGTGGGCCGCGTGCTGCAACTGCCCTACGGCCAAGTTGATCGCCTCGCCAAGATGATCCCGATGGAGGGCGTCAAACCCGTCTCCATTGCCAAATCCATCGAACAGGAACCCCGCATCAAGGAGGAGATGGAGCGCGAGGAGGCCGTCGGCACCCTCATGGAGATCGGCACACAGATCGAAGGTTTGTTGCGTAACGCCTCCACCCATGCCGCCGGAGTCGTCATCGGCGACCGTCCCCTTGATCAACTGGTCCCACTCTACCGCGACCCCCGCTCTGACATGCCGGTCACGCAATTCAACATGAAATGGGTCGAGAATGCGGGCCTCGTGAAGTTCGACTTCCTCGGCCTAAAAACCCTCACCGTCATTCAGGGTGCGCTGAATATCCTCAAAGCGCGCGGCACGGATATCGACCTGCCCCGTATCCCGTTGGACGACGCAAAGACCTACGAGCTTTATGGCCGCGCCGATACCGTGGGCGTGTTCCAGGTGGAAAGTTCGGGCATGCGCGACGCCCTGCGCCAGCTCAAACCCACCTGCATTGAGGATATTGTCGCGCTCGTTGCCCTCTACCGCCCCGGCCCAATGGAAAATATCCCCAAATACTGCGATGTGAAGAATGGGCGCGCCAAACGCGACACGCTCCACCCCCTGATCGACAGTATCCTCGACGAGACGCAGGGCATCATCGTCTATCAGGAACAGGTGATGGAAATCGCCCGGAAGATGGCCGGGTACTCCTTGGGCGGCGCAGACCTGCTGCGCCGCGCCATGGGCAAGAAAATCCAAGAGGCGATGGACGCCGAACGCCCTAAATTCCTCGATGGAGCCAAGGAGAACGGCGTCGGCAAGGAAAAGGCGATCGAAGTCTGGAATCTCCTCGATAAATTCGCCAATTACGGCTTCAATAAATCCCATGCCGCCGCCTATGGCCTCGTCAGCTACCAGACCGGCTGGCTCAAGGCGAATTACCCCGTTGAGTTCATGGCTTCCGTGATGAATCTCGATATCCAAATCACCGACAAGCTGGCCGTCTATAAACAGGAAATCGAACGCAGCGGCATTACGCTCCTCCCCCCTGATATCAACCGCTCCGAAGCCCGCTTCACGGTGGAAGAGATTCTGGAACCCTCCCCCGTTGAGGGGGGGGATAATCTCGCCACTGGAAACATCGGTTCAGATGAAAAGACTCCCCCGCAAGGGGGGAGGGAGAAGCCGACTCTCGCCATCCGCTACGCCCTCGGCGCGCTCAAGAACGTCGGGATCGAGGCCATGGCGTCCATCGTCCGCGAGCGTGAGGCGAACGGCCCCTTCCGCGATGTGTTTGACGTCATGGCGCGTGTGGACCCTAGACAGGTCAACAAACGCGCGCTTGAAAACCTGATCCGCGCGGGTGCTTTTGATGCGATGGAGGGCAATCGCCAAAAGCTGTTCACCTCCGCCGACATTCTTCTCTCCTATGCCCAAGCCCGCGCGGCGGATCGCGACAGCACGCAAGTCTCCCTCTTTGGTGGCGACCCCGATGCCGTTCCCCCGCCCCGCCTCTCCGTTTCGGCGGATTGGCAGGCCGTCGACCGCCTAACCCAAGAGCATGGCGCAGTCGGCTTCTACCTCTCCGGCCACCCACTCGACGGCTTCATGGCCGCGTTGGAGCGCAAACGCTTCGTCACCTTCACCCAACTTGAACGCATGGCGGGCATCAAGCCTACCACTGTCCGCATCGCGGGTACTGTATTGGGCCGTCAGGAACGCAAATCCGCCCGTGGCAATCGCTTCGCCTTCGTTCAGCTATCGGACCCCACCGGCCTGTTTGAAGCTTCGGTCTTCTCCGAAACCCTCACCGCCATCCGTGACCAGTTAGAAACCGGCAAAGCCCTCGCCCTCACCATTGAGGCGACCAAGGAGGGTGAACAACTACGGATGCGAATCTTGGGCGCGCAGCCCGTCGAGGACGCCGTTGCCGATGCCTCCGCCATGTCTCTGAAAGTCTACGTTAACGACCCGGCGGCCTTCGAGGCCATGAAAGCCCGCCTCGCCCGTAGCGACCGCCGCCGAGGCTCCGGCCCCATCACGGTCGTCATGCTGCTGCCCGACGAGAATTGCGAAGTCGAATTCACCCTTCCCGGCGAATACGAACTTTCAGGCAAAGTGCAAGCCGCTCTTAAAGATGCCGCTGGTGTGGCCCATGTGGAACAGGTTTGACTACATTCATCCATTTGACAGGGCGATAGGCGATACCTAACCCTGTCACCCCTTCTCAACCCAAGGAAACCACCATGGCCGATACCGTCAAATCTGTGCAGATCACCGAACCCGGCGGCCCGGACGCCATGAAGATCGTGCAGGTTCCCGTTGGCGATCCCGGTGAGGGCGAAATTCGCATCCGCCATCATGCTTGCGGCTTGAACTTCATCGACGTGTACCAGCGCGAAGGCATGTACCCCCTCGCCATGCCCACGGGCCTAGGCATGGAGGGCGCGGGCGTCATCGAGGCGGTCGGCGCAGGCGTCTCACATCTCAAGGTCGGCGACCGCGCTGCCTATGCCGCTGCCCCTCCCGGCTCCTATTGCGAAGCCCGTGTAATGCCCGCACAGAACGTCTGTAAATTGCCCGATGGCATAGATTTTGAGACGGGTGCGGCCATGATGCTCAAAGGTCTGACCGTTGAATATCTTTTCAATCGCACCGCTCAGATAAAAGCGGGTGACACGATCCTCTTCCATGCGGCGGCGGGTGGCGTTGGCCTCATTGCTTGCCAATGGGCGCGCTCGGTCGGGGTAACACTGATCGGCACGGCGGGGACCGACGAGAAATGCGCATTGCCAAGGAAAACGGCGCAACATTCGCCATTAACTACCGCACCGGCGACTTCGCGGAACAAGTTGCGGAGCTAACCGGCGGCAAAGGCGTGAGCGTGGTGATGGATTCTGTGGGTAAGGACACATGGGAAGGTTCCCTCGATTGCCTTGCCCCCTTTGGCATGATGATCACCTTCGGCAACGCATCGGGTAAAGTTCCCCCCTTCGACCCCGGTATCCTCGGTCCAAAGGGCTGTCTTTATGTCACCCGCCCCACGTTGTTCGGCCACATCACCAGCCGTGAAAAAACGCAGGAAATGGCCGATAACCTCTTCGCCAAGGTTACGAGCGGCAACGTCAATATTCGCATAGACCAACGCTTCGCCCTTGATGACGTCGCCGATGCTCACCGCGCGCTAGAGGCCCGCCAGACCACCGGCGCAACTGTCCTGACGGTCTGACATGACCACGGAAGAAGAGGCACTCCGCCGCGCCATTATCGACGGGTGCCTCACCTTAAACGATGCCGGGGTCAATCAGGGTACTTCCGGCAATATCGGCGCGCGCTTTGGCGACCGCTTGATTGTCACCCCGTCGGCAACACCCTATGCCGCCATGACCCCCACCAGCCTTGCCAGTACCCCGCTGGATGGTGAACCGGATTGGTCTGGCCCTCTACCGCCCTCGACCGAATGGCGCTTTCACCGCGATATCCTGCGCGCACGGCCAGAGATCGGCGCAATCGTCCACGCTCACCCGCCCTATTGCACGGCGCTGGCCATGACCCGGCAAGGCATACCAGCGGCGCATTACATGGTCGCGGCCTTCGGCGGGGCCGATATTCGCTGCGCCGGTTACGCAACCTATGGAACGGCGGCGCTTTCCACTCTCGCCCTAGGGGCACTAAAAGATCGTACCGCCTGCCTCCTCGCCAATCACGGTATGATCGTGCTGGGCGAGACACTGGATAAGGCGCTTTGGCGCGCATCAGAACTGGAAACCCTCGCCCGCCAATATCACCACGCCCTCACCATAGGTGGCCCTGTCCTCTTATCCGAAGCCGATATCAATGATACGATGAAAAGCTTTTCCAGCTATGGCTTACGTGCCAGCACTTAGACACAAACTAAAGAAGCCCGATTTCACCGCCGCACCGATGCACTGCTTGTTCATATCCACCTCGCAGTGTATATCGGGGCGAAAGCGAGGCAACTTGGCCATTACTCGCTTTGCCCTATATCGGCCTAGAGTGACGATGCGTGTGTGCATATGAGGATTGCGATGTTTTCGACTGCCCCAAAGGCTTTCTCCCGGCTTGCCATCATTGCCGCCGTTTGTGCGCTTGCATTGCCGGGATGTTCGCAATTCATTGCGCCTGATCCGCTCAATAAGACCGAATCCATCGTCAAGGGTACACAGATCACGCGCGGCCCTTCGCGCGGCGCTAACTCTTCCGGTTTCGCCGATACCATCGCCCCAACGGGCAGCAGCTTTGAGCCTGCCGTGGGCGAGCCGTTCGACGTTGAACAACTGGTCGGCATTGGCGAGAACGACGCCGCCCTTCCAGAACTGGGCGATATCGATTTCGGGGCCGAGCGTGGATTCGTCGAGCAAGACGCGCTCGCACTCTCCGATGCTGGCGCTGGAACGCTGTCATCCACAGACACCGGATCGACCGCCTTTTTCCTCAGCGATATTGGCCAAACCGTCTATTTCGCCACCGATAGCTCTGAGCTCGATGAACGCGCCCGTGAAACGCTGCGCCGCCAGGCGGCTTGGCTTAACGTCAACGAACAAGCCCGCGTTACCATCGAAGGCCATGCGGATGAACGCGGCACCCGTGAATACAACCTCGCCCTCGGCGACCGCCGCGCCAGCGCCACACGCGGATACCTGATCGGCGTTGGCATCGACGAGTCCCGGATCGAAAAAATTTCCTACGGCAAAGAGCGTCCCGTCGCCATAGGCTCCGACACCGCCTCATGGTCGCAGAACCGCCGCACGGAAACCACGATTGATGGCGGGGAAGCCTTCGCATCTAACCCCATCGGCAGTAGCGTGGGCGTGGGCGGCTTTGACGCGGGCGGTATCGACAATCTGACCCTTTCCTCTACCGGCACCGTGTCAAACGATCCTTACGGCTTTGACAATGCCCCCCTTGCAATCGACACGACCGATCCTTTCGTCAGCACCCCTCCCGCTGGGACGATCACCTATGATAGCGTGCCGACCGTAACGCAGACATTTGATAGCGGTACAATCTCGCCAAATGTCTTTGATTCAACCGCATTCTCGACCTTCGATTCAGGTACGGTTTCATCCCCGCCTGCCAGCACGACAACGACCACCACCCGGATCGAGGATGTCAGCGTCGATGACCTGCTGCGCGACCCCAGCCTGATTGACCGCATCGGCGCGACCCCTGCCCCTAGCAACTAACGCGGGATGCCAGTGCGTGACCGCCCCCTCGCCGGGGCGGCCCTCATGGTCGCGGGGATGCTTACTTTCCCAATCGGTGATGCTATCGCCAAATACCTCAGTGCGGATTACAGCATATTCCTCCTTGCATGGGCGCGTTTGGCCTTCGGTGCCCTGATTGCCGTACCGCTCGCAATCGTCGTTGCAAAACTCCCTCCAAAAATAGACGCGCGCCTGATCATTGAGCAGACATTGCGCACGATCCTCGCGGTCCTCGCCATCGTCTTCTTCATCGCCGCGCTGGCGCGCATCCCGCTCGCGGATGTGGTCGGCGCGTACCTAACGGCTCCGCTCTTCGCTGCCCTCCTCGCCGCGCTGATATTGGGTGAGCGCATCACGTACCGCATCCTCGCCATCACTCTGTTCGGCTTCATCGGTGCGATTCTCATCATCCGCCCCGGCGCTAGCATGGATATCGGCTCGCTTTACGCACTCGCGGCGGGCGCATCCTTTGGCGGCTTCCTCGTCGTAACGAGATGGGCGATCCGCGATGTACAGCCGCTCCTCTCCGTCGCCTTCCAAACCGGCCTCGGAGCGCTCCTCTTGCTCCCTTTTGCAGCGCCAGAAATCGGCGGGATCAGCGGTGCCGCTTTGCCGTGGATGCTCCTGATGGGCCTCGGTTCAGCGACCGCAAACATCCTCATCATCGCCGCACTGCGCCTTGCTTCGGCCAGCTTGCTCGCCCCCTTAGCCTATGCCGAGATCATTGGCGCGACCGTCCTCGGCTACGCGGTTTTCGGTGATATCCCCACCACACTCACATGGCTCGGCATGGCGATTGTCGTTGCGTCGGGCTTGATGCTCATCACCCACCGCGCCGCATAATAAGCGCCTCGCCATCCTCCCACGAATACAGTTTCCCGCGCCCATACCCCAACTTTTCGCCTACCCGAATTGATGCGGCATGTCCGGGATCGAACAACGCAAACGTCTCTCGCCCCGGCAAATTCGCGTCCCCCCAGACCATGGCGGCGCGCATCGCTTCCGTCGCCAATCCGCGCCCCTGCGCAGCGGATACCAGCCCCCATCCCGCCTCCGGCATCCCATTAAATTCCGGCGCAATCTCCCGCTTCTTGTCGAAGAACCCCGCTTGCCCCAGAAACGCCCCGCTTTCCCGGTCCAGCACCGTCCAGAAACCATAGCCACAGACCGCCCATTGCCCAATATGACGTAACAACCGCAACCACGCTTCCCCCGGCGTATCCGGCACACCAGAGATCATGGCAACAACCGCCGGATCACCCCACATCTTCGCCATGCCATCAAAATCCCCACCAACCGGTACGCGCAATCGTAACCGTTCAGTCAGTAACTCAAATCCACCTACCACCTGTCGCCCCCCGTCATAATTTAAGGCACACTACCCGTCTCGCAGCGATTCGACGGACGACCCTGATGACGGACATTGCCACGCGCGTTTATTCCCACAACTGGAAGATTGATCCGATCGTCCGATCCGTGATTGATACTGATTTCTACAAGCTGCTCATGGCCCAGAGCATCTTTCGCCACCATCGCGATACCCGCGTGACCTTCAGCCTCATCAACCGCACAAAGTCACTGCCCCTAGCCGATATCATCGACGAGGGCGATCTGCGTGAGCAGCTTGACCATATCCGCACGCTCTCCCTGTCGCGGGGCGAGTCTACATGGCTGCGCGGCAACACGTTCTATGGCGAGCGATATATGTTCGGCTCTGACTTCGTGGCGTGGCTGGAGGATTTCCGCTTTCCTCCCTACACGCTGGAACGCAAGGGCGACCAATACGAATTAACCTTTGAAGGACCATGGGCCGAGGCCACTATGTGGGAGATCCCTGCCCTTGCCGTCATCATGGAGCTGCATTCCCGCGCTGTCCTCAAGAATATGGGCCGCTTTGAGCTACAGGTTCTCTACGCGCAGGCTATGACCCGCGTATGGGAGAAAATTCAGCGCCTCAAGGCACTCGACGGCGTCCGCATCGCCGATTTCGGCACCCGCCGCCGCCATGGCTTCTTGTGGCAGGATTGGTGCGTACAGGCGATGATCGAAGGCTTGGGCGAGCGGTTCACCGGCACCTCAAACTGCCTCATCGCCCTACGCCGTGAGGTGGAGGCCATCGGCACCAACGCCCATGAACTGCCCATGGTTTATGCCGCCACCGCCGAGACTGACACTGCCCTCGCTGCCGCCCCTTATCGCGTATTTGAAGATTGGCAAAAGGATTATGGCGGCAACCTCCTCATCATCCTGCCTGATACCTATGGCACAACCGGTTTCCTAGAGCGCGCCCCGGATTGGCTCGCAGACTGGACCGGAATGCGCGTCGATTCCGGTGATCCCATCAAATGCGGCGAACAGGCGATTGCTTGGTGGAAGGCCCATGGCCAAGACCCTACCGAGAAGCTGATGATCTTCTCCGACGGCCTTGATGTTGACGTGATCGAGCGCCTGCATAATCATTTCTACGGTCGCGTTGGTCTTGCCTTTGGTTGGGGGACGCTCCTAACCAACGATTTCCGTGGCCTTGGCCCAAACGAGCGCCTCGCCCCCTTCAGCCTCGTCTGCAAAGCTGTCGCCGCCAACGGCAAATCCACCGTCAAACTCTCCGACAACCCCCGCAAAGCCATGGGAACACCAGAAGAAATCGAACGCTACAAGCGTGTATTCGAGGTAGGCGAACAGGAAGAGGCGGAGGTCGTGGTATAATGATTTATAGCGATTTGCGATAAATCTGAGCCATATTTTACGTCAAGAGCCGCGCAAAATATGGCGCTCGATGATTCAGGGTAATCGCAATTCGCTATAGCGCCTTATCTATGGGTTGCGCAGCTCGTGCCATCGCCGCTGATTCAACCGCAGTTTTACCCCGGCAAACTATTGATCATAAAGTCTTTCTCTTCTTGCCTTGCCCGGCGGCGGCGCAAGAACCAAGGCAATCGCGACCAGCGTGGTTCGAGGTCTTCAGGCACCCCTTCTTCACGCATAACTGCCAAAGACCAACGGGGGCGGTCACGTAAGATTGCGGCGTAAAGCGATAACGCGCCGGGACGGTTATAAACGCCCCAATGACAGGCCCGCCTTGCGCCCCCACCAATGGTCGCACCGCGCTCGGCCAGCCAACTCAATGTCTCTGGGTGATCGAGTTGAATATTGAGCCAGTTTCGCCGCCCCGTGCCAAGGCCAGTCGCACCGATTCCAAGGCGGGGACGATTGGTCGGCATCGTAGGGGCAAAATGCTCCAATAGCGCGTCGAATACATCGTTCTCACGCGCAAGAATTGCATAGATCATCGGGCTTCGCCGCCGCGAAACAGCCTCCATATCGGCCAATGTCCGGCGCGCTACAAAAGCAAGCTCAGCAGGGCCAAGCATAATCGCCCGCCCTATCGCCTGTAGCAGATCATGTCGCCGCCTCTCCGCCGCAAGCCGTATCGCACATAAAACGACACGCGCGCCAAGACTATGCGCCACAAAATCAATAGGATGTCCCGGATAAACCCGGACGAGTAATTCAACCGTCCTCAGCAAAGCACGCCCAGCATCTTCGGCATTGGCATAGGCCGTACAAAACCGCCCAAACCGGGTATCAGGACGGCTACGCCATCCAAACCCGATACACAGGCCATCATAGCCCATTGTATCATCTGGTGAAAATCCAAGACCCAAAGGCCAGCTTTCGGTCTTTTGCCAGCGATCATTGCGGGGGCGAAGCGGATCAAAGCTGAAGATCGTCTGATGCGGGTCAGCCAAAGGCGCTGCAAAAGGGTCGTAACGATATCCGTGGATAAGAATGACGATCGGCATCTGTGCCGGTACGTTCGGGGCAATATCCCGAATGATATCAGAGGTTAGCGCAACGGTCGGCCCTTTCTTTTCAGGGTCGTAGAGCCGTGGAGTTTCGTCGGCTACGGCCAAACGAAGCATTGCCATATCTGGTGCTCCCCTCGTCTTCTCGATTGTGTTCCACGTAAACTGTACCGCTCATAATCACGAGCCATACGCTTACAAAGCTGACACGATCACCAAGAGTATTTCCGTCGCATAGAGTATATGCTATCCATGTGTTCATAAAATTAAGATGCATGGATCAGGCCACGTTATGGCTTACGAATGATTAAAACTTGGCATGGGTAAATATTTGAAATGATTTGTTACACTGAACCACCACCGGCTAAAGCCGGTGGGTTCTCAAGAGGCGATTGAAATCGCCTTTTCTTAAATGAGCGCCTCCGGCGCACTCTTGAGTTTTCTTTTCCGTCTGGAAGACGGAGGTTTTGAACCGGTAAGCGGACAATA
>CALFVD010000173.1 GCA_937928005.1 uncultured Neomegalonema sp.
TCAGCGCGCAATTCGGCAATCCGGTCTCTTTCAACGCTCGTAAGATGTGTGTAATCTGACATCGCAACACCGTTTTTTGTTTAGCGACAGACGGATACCAAAATCCGTCACGGTGTTGCACCTCGCTTCTGAAACCAGGCCACCCTTGCTATTGGTCACTATTTTCCGCGAATTGTGAGATTAATATATCCCGTACATGCATCATGAGGTTGCTGCTTCCCTTGAGAGATTAGAAGCCATATTTCGCGCAGCCTTTGGCGCGAAATATGGTTTTAATGCTCAGGGTAAACGTGGTCCGTTTTAAAGGACAACCATACCATAAGAACCTAACTCTGGAAGGCCGTCGACTGTTTGGTGATGCTCAATATCTCCATTCTCGCCAACATTGAGGATCATGACCTGACCTTTATTTCCAATAAGTTGGTACAGGCGTTTCCCATCATCGCTAATAGAAATATCCGCAAAAAATAGCTTCTCACTTTGATCTTTATAAGCTGTTTTATCTTGTAGGATTGCCTCGCCATTTTCACCTATATCAAACGTACTAATTGAACTAGATAGTGCGTTTGCGGCGTAAAGGGTTTTTTCATCTGCCGATAAGACGACCCAGCAATTAGCGATTTCCCCACCTTCGACATTTTCGCCAGTAAGAATATCCGCTGAAACGACAGATATTTGTCCATCATCTGTTAATTTATAAGTTGAAACACTACCAGTCTGCCATGAATACAGAGGGCTTAGAGGAACGACACCTTTATCTTCTCGCAATTTGAAATCTGCCGTCAGAAACCGGGCTTCAGACATGAGTAGTACATCGTCTTTTCCATCGCCTCGAACGACAAAACCAACAGGAATCGCTTGAAAACGATCCTTTGCGGCGCGAGGGGAATCGGCCTGTGATACCGGTTCATCCGAAAGAGTGTCCCCGATCATAGCATATACTTTGACTTTACCGGTAACTAGCTCATTAACGATAACATGCTCACCATCGCTTGAGTAACGAATAGTAGAGGGTCGTGCAGCAAGATCACGACGTGAATTATCAATGCTTACAATTTTTCCATTGGAGATTTTGTAAGTTGCAATACTGCCTTCATTATTAGTGCTTCCGATGCTGGCAACCGCAACATGATTGTTAAATATTGCAACGCTGACTGGAAATTTATCACTAGCAATAGCTGTATCGACACTTTTAAGTGATTTATCAGAATTGACTGCCATCAATGAAATGGTGCCATCGCCCGGATTGACCGTTACCAAATGCTTTTTATCTGCAGTGCCTTCGATAGCATATGCAGAAATCAGAGGATCGTCTCCATTTAACAATGGATGTGTCGGGTCTTTTTTTAAAGATGGAACTTCTAAATCACCTGTTCCTTTGCCGCCCGTTGAATATTCACCAATTTTCTTGAATTTTCCATGCGCATCTTCATGAAAGGCAACAACTGTATTGCCATCTAATTTATTACTTGTAACATAGAGCGTATCGGATGCCATAACATTCGACATTATGAATATTGAAAGCGGTAAGGTAACCGCAATTTTTTTAATTAAACTAGATCGCATAGCGAAACTCCTTCATCAGCTATCTATTGTTCAGGGTTTAGTCGCAACACCGATGCAAAGTTTAGGTGATTGACAGCCCATCTTATTCTGTGGCGGAACAAGATATTTTCCAGCAATGGCAAGTCTTAATTCTACAAATATCCGTGATATTCGTTTGAATTCAGCATGATCATAGGTAAAATAACCGCGCCTTCGCACGGCGCGGCCATTTCACGCGAAAAAAATGTGTAATTTACGATACACGAAGAAGTTGTTATTATGAAAAGTAGTTTTTTTACGGTAAGTGCAAAATAGTTGATCAGAAAGGTTCGGAGTCTATTCTCCCGTCCATTCCGGCTTGCGCTTCTGTATGAAGGCGTCGATGCCTTCGACTGCATCCGCCGTCATCATATTTGCCGCCATCGTCGTGCCCGCATCCGAATAGGCCGCGCCAAGGGGTAGGCCGATCTGGCGGTAGAACAACGCCTTGCCTATCTTCAGCGGCACTGGGCTTTTGCGTAGGATGCTGTCCGTCAGGCGCGTGACCTCTGCATCCAGCGCATCGGCGGGCACGGCCCGATTGATCAGCCCCCATTCGGCAGCCGTCGCTGCATCAATAAACTCCCCCGTCGTCAGCATCTCGAACGCCCGCTTCGGGTTCACGCTCCGGCTCAGCGCGACCGAGGGCGTCGAACAAAACAGCCCCAGATTGACCCCGGACACTGCAAACTGCGCGTCCTCGCTCGCCACCGCCATGTCACAGGTCGCCACCAACTGACACCCGGCGGCGGTCGCCAAGCCCTGCACCCGCGCAATCACGGGAATCGGCAGCGCCACGAGGCTCTGCATGAAGCGCGAGCAACGGCTGAATAACGCCTCATAGTATCCCCGCTCAGGCGTTGCGCGCATTTCCTTGAGATTATGCCCCGCACAGAACGCCTTGCCCGTCGCCGCAATTACCAACACCTTGAGGTCCGTCCGCCCCGCAATCTCGGCGATTTCCGCCTCCAATGCGCCGAGCATCGCCTCGGATAACACGTTATACTGCGCCGGATCGTTCAGCGTCAGGGTTACGGCCCCGTCCGCCTCGTCGCGTAATAAGATATTATTACTCATAGCGTTGTTTCCCAGTCGAAATCGGGCGTATCGGTCGCCGGTTCAAACATTGTGCCTACCTCCGCATCGGTCACGCTCTC
>CALFVD010000174.1 GCA_937928005.1 uncultured Neomegalonema sp.
AGGAAATCGCCATGACCATCAACACAACACCCCGTAAATGCCTCGGCTTCAAGTCACCCGTCGAAGCCTTCCTCAAGGAGCTTGGCAAATCCGTCAGCCTGCGCTTCTATCCAACCGTTGCACTTCATTCCTGAATCTACCACCGCCCTTCGGTTGCAGAATAATGAAGGGGTAATTCGTTTGCAGTCCGATAAAAATACAGTTAATTGGGCAGTATTAGTGTTTATTGGGTGTATATAAAGATTTTAAAGTCCCCGATAGGGGATCAGTAAATTCCACGGTTTTAGCCGGCATGGGTCAGCTGCAAGCGCATTTATGCGGCCAACTTAAAATGCCTATAGTCCGCCACTGCACCAGCAAGTCCTTGCCTTCACCGACGCGCTGTTCGCTGATGCTTTTCAAATGCCCGCCGATGCGCTAGCCCTGCGGCGAAACCAGTAGCGGGCGCACCATGACCGACGAGCGACGACAGAACGGCCTTACATACCGCGATGCGGGGGTCGATGTAGATGCAGGCAATGATTTCGTCGATGCGATCAAGCCCGCCGTGCGCTCAACGCAGCGGCCCGGCATGATGGGTGGGATTGGCGGCTTTGGCGGGTTGTTCGATCTGAAGGCCGCTGGGTTCGATGATCCTGTCTTAGTTGCCGCGACGGATGGTGTCGGTACGAAACTCAAGATTGCCATCGAGACGGGCCTTCATGGCGGGATTGGGATTGATCTGGTTGCGATGTGCGTAAACGATTTGCTGGCGCAAGGCGCACAGCCGTTGTTTTTCCTCGATTATTACGCGACCAGTGCGCTTGATCTGGAGCAAGGTACGGCGATTGTTGAAGGCATCGCGGAAGGGTGCAGGCAAGCCGGATGTGGGCTAATCGGCGGGGAAACGGCGGAGATGCCGGGGCTGTATTCTGAGGGTGATTATGATCTCGCCGGGTTTTCGGTTGGGGCGGTCGAGCGCGATGCCCTGCTACCACGCGAGTCGCAGGTGGGGGATATTCTACTGGGGTTGGCATCATCGGGGCCGCATTCCAACGGCTATTCGTTGATCCGCAAGGTTGTCGAGATGGCGGGTCTTGCTTGGCATGATCTGGCCCCCTTTGGCGATGGAACGGTGGCGGAGGAGCTGATTACACCGACCCGCATCTACGTGCGTTCCGGGCTGTCGGCGATGAAACATGAAGGATTGCGAGGTTTCGCGCATATCACCGGCGGCGGATTGACTGAGAACGTTCCGCGCATCTTGCCCGAAGGGCTTGCCGCGCGCATCGACCCCCATGCATGGCCCCGCCCGCCTGTTTTCGACTGGTTGGCTGAGGCGGGGGGCATCGATGAAGCGGAGATGCGGCGTGCCTTCAATTGCGGGATCGGCATGGTTGTCGTTGTCGATCCCCATGCTGCCGAAGAACTGCGCGCGATCTTTGAGGCAGAGGGCGAAACAGTTTTCGAGATCGGCCATGTGCAGCCCAGAGACGACGCGGCGGTCGTCTACGGATCGGTCTGATTGCGATGCGGGTAGCCGCTTTTATCTCAGGGCGCGGGTCAAACATGGTAGCGCTGGCCGATGCCTGCGCTACTCCCGGTTTTCCGGCGCAGATGGCGCTGGTTCTCTCCAATGTCGTGGATGCGCCGGGTTTGGGTATTGCGGCGGAGCGTGGTATCGCGACGGAGACCGTACCGCATGGGCCGTATAAGGGCGACCGGGCCGCACATGAGCGCGCCATCGCGGATATCCTCGACCAACATCACATCGATCTGGTGTGCCTCGCAGGATATATGAGAATTCTATCACCATGGCTGGTGGAGGCGTGGCGGGATCGGATTATCAATATCCACCCCTCGCTGTTGCCCGCATTTAAGGGGTTGAATACCCATGCACGGGTGTTGGAGGTGGGCGTGCGCTGGCATGGTTGTTCTGTCCATTTCGTACGCGAGGCGATGGATGAGGGGCCAATCATTGCGCAGGCCGCTGTGCCTGTGGCCGCCGATGATGATGCGGAGAGTCTAAATCGCCGGGTGTTGGCGGCAGAGCATCGGCTTTATCCCCATGCCCTTGGACTGGTTGCGTCTGGTGCTGCACGAGTACAGGGCGAGCGCGTCGCGTTGCGGGGGCATCCATTGCCTGAAACGACCATCAACCCGCCGGAGGCTGACGCATGAAATTTTGGCTGCGCGATGAAGCCCGCGATACTGAACGGCGCACGCCGCTGACCCCGAATGGTGCGGCTAGTCTCATCGCAGCAGGGGCGTTTGTCACGGTTGAGCGCAGCGATAAGCGGGTTTTCGAGGATGCGGCATATTCGGATGTAGGATGCGTGCTTGTTGATGCAGGCCGCTGGCTGGATGCGCCGCGCGATACGCTAATCCTTGGTGTTAAGGAGTTGCCACAGCTACCTGAAACACTTGTGGGTAACTATGCCCATTTCGCGCATCTCTATAAACAGCAGCGCGGCTGGCAAGATGATTTGGCCCGCTTTGGGCTTGGGGGCAGCGTGCTCTATGATCTGGAATATCTTACCGATGAGCGGGGTGTACGGGTCGCGGCTTTCGGCTATTGGGCCGGATGGTTGGGGGCGGCGCTGGGCCTGCGTGGCTGGTTAGAGGTACAGCAGGACAGGGCGTTCGGCCTTGTCAAATCACAGGATTCGCGCGATGCTTTTCTTAGCGAAATCAGAGCATTAAAAAGTGATGTGGCTATTCCGCGCGCTATCGTCGTTGGCGCGAAGGGGCGGTCGGGGCAGGGGGCTTGTGACCTGTTTGAGGCTTGTGGCGTCGCGGTCTCCGCATGGGACAAGGAGGAGACGGTAGATCTAGATCGGAACAGCCTTTTGGCCCACGACATCCTTGTCAATTGCGTGTTGTTGCGTGGCTCCGGTCTGGTTTTGGTGACACAGGACGATATCGCCGATCCGGCAACGCGGCTGTCCATGATATCGGATGTGGCTTGTGACCCGCTGTCAGATTTCAATCCGCTACCGATCTATCAGGCACCAACGGCTTGGGATGCGCCGTTTATGCGGATTGAGGGCGGCAAGTATCTGACCGCGATCGATAATTTACCGTCATTGTTGCCGCTTGAGGCATCAGAGGATTTTGCGGCTCAATTACTGCCGGTTCTGCATACCTACCCGGATGGCGTCGCTTGGCAAAATGCGCGCGCCGCATTTGACGAGGCGAGCGCGAAGCTTGCATAAAAATAGCCCCGGCAAGTGAACATGCCGGGGCCAAGATGGCGTTATCGTCGAAAATGGTTAGTCTGCACCACCGCCGCCGCCGCCCATACGGCGACCGCCGCCGCGCATACCGTTCATGCGACGCATCATCCGGCGCATACCTTGACGGTTGCCGCGCATCCGCCTCATGCGGTTGCCACGGTTATTGTTGTTGATGATGACTGTGCTGTTCGAGCGGGCACCGCCGATAAAGCTGCTACCACCGAAAAAGCCACCACCGAAGAAGCCGCCACCGTAGCTCGGTATAATGAGCGGTTGCTGATAGATCGGAGCCGGAGCTTGCTGCACCACTTGCTGTGCTGGTGCTGGCGCGGCGATAACATTGATTGTCACCGTGCTGGCCCGTGCAGGAGCTGGCGCTGCAACGGTTTCGTAGACTGTGCGCGGAACCTGTTGATAGGTCGTGGTTGGAACTGTCTCATAGACGGTTTTCTCGCGGGTTTCGTAGACTGTCTTGTTCACTGTGTCATAGACCGTTTCGTCAACGGTCTTGAACCCAGTGCGCTCGACTGTCTCGTAGACCGTTTCCGGCACAACCTTTGTTACCGTGCGCGGCACCTGCTTCGCGCGGACGCGGCGAACCTGTTTGTAGGTCGTGACTGGAACTGTCTCGAAATATTCTTCCTCGACCGTATCCATGACCGTCTCTTCGACGGTGCGGTCTACAGTGCGCGCAACCTGATCAGCGTAGGTATAGGGGACTTGCTTGCTGACGACGCGAGCCACTTGTTCGGTTTTGGTCACGGGCACTTGTTCGGTAACGGTTCGTGCAACCTGTGTATTAGTCGTCACGGGCACGCTTTCATAAACGGTGCGCGCCACCTGCCTTGTTGTGGCTGGAGCGGCATAGGTTGTCGCAGGGGCTTCGTAAGTCGTCGTTGCACCACCGCATACCATGTAGACGGGCATACTGCATCCTCCTGCATTGGCAGCAGGGGCAAAGCCTCCCGCTGCTACAATTGCGAGAGCACTCAAAAGGCTTATTTGTTTCATCATTCCCACCTCTGACGGTATCGTGACGCAGCGTGATGCATCACATCACGCGCAATCTGGCATATTTTGGCACAGTATGGGAAGATATTTTCTGTATTAAAACAAGATTATCTTGTGTTAATGTAATTTTATGGGACTTTTTGGCTTTGAGGGTTTGCGTATTGCGAACAATTTTACGCGATAACGCCGTTACAGCGAAGGCAGGTATGTGGCGCGCTGTGGCCACCAACATCAGGCAAGATTTTCCAGCATCGGGCGCATTTTTCACCCTTGGCAATAGCGAAGGTTACGGCAACGCCAGAGACGTCATCGAGGCGGAACGCTTGTTCCGGGCCGTCGCCTGTCTCGATGGCAATGTCGGAAGTGATGCAGATATCGGCAAAGTCTTGCCCACTGACTGCTTCGGCCATGGCGCTGTCGGCAATATAGACTGTTGGGGCCGCTTCTAATGAGGCACCGATGGTCTTGTCGCGACGACGTTCTTCGAGCGCACCAGTAACAACGCGGCGTACTTGCCTGATATTAGACCATTTCGCTGCCAGCGTATCGTCACGCCATGCTTGCGGTGTGTCTGGGATCAATTGCAGGTGCACGGAATCTTCTTCGTTGGCTCCCCGTGTCTGCCAGACCTCCTCCATCGTGAAGCACAGCATGGGTGCGAGCCAGATCGTCAGACGCTCGAACAGAATATCGAGGACGGTGCGACAGGCACGGCGGCGCAGGCTGTCCGGCGCATCGCAGTAGAGCGCATCCTTGCGGATATCGAAATAGAAGGATGACAGATCGACAGTCGCAAACTCGAATACCGTCTTGAAAGTTTTCTGGTAATCGAATTCCGCGTAGCCTTTGCGAACGACCTCATCCAATTCGGCGAGGCGGTGGAGCATCAGGCGTTCCAGCTCCGGCATCTCCGCCGGATCGACCCGTTCGCTGGCATCGAACCCGTCGAGCGATCCGAGCATGAAGCGGAAGGTATTGCGCAGGCGGCGATAGCTGTCGGCGACGGATTTGATGATTTCCGGCCCGATCCGCTGATCCTCGGTATAATCGACCTGCATGACCCAGAGGCGCAGGATGTCGGCACCATATTGCTTTACCACGTCCTGTGGTGCGGTTTGGTTGCCCAGCGATTTGGACATCTTGATGCCTTTGGCATCGAGCGTGAAGCCGTGGGTAACGACCCGTTCATAGGGCGCGCGGCCCCGCGTGGCGCTCGATTCCAGTAGGGAGGAATGGAACCAGCCGCGATGCTGGTCAGTGCCCTCCAGATAGACCGAGGCGGGCCATTTGCCGCCGCCATCGCGCAGGACATAGGCGTGGGTGCAGCCGCTATCAAACCACACGTCTAGGATATCCGTTACCTTGGTCCATTCGGCGGCATCATCGCGCCCGGCGAGGAAGCGCGCGGCGGCGTCATCCTCGAACCACGCATCGGCACCCTCGTCGCGGAAGGCTTTGAGGATGCGGGCATCGACGTCCTTGTCGCGCAGGATTTCGATCTGTCCAGGGCCGGTCTCTTTCATGAAGCAGCAGAGCGGCACGCCCCAGATGCGCTGGCGCGAGAGCACCCAATCAGGGCGATTTTCGATCATGTTATAGAGGCGATTGCGGGCGGTAGGTGGATACCACTGCACGTCTCGGTCGATGCTATCCATCGCGCGTTCGCGCAGGGTTTTACCTGAATATTCAGTATCATCCTCGATGGGCTTATCCATCGCCGCGAACCACTGAGGGGTGTTGCGGAAGATGAGCGGAGCCTTCGAGCGCCATGAATGGGGGTAGGAGTGCGTCAGCTTTCCGCGCGCGGCGAGGCGGCCAACCTCCGATAGCTTCTTGATAACGGCATCGTTCGCTTTGCCCTCTTTCCCCTTGCGGTCGAGGATATGCAGCCCGCCGAAGAAGGGCAGGTCATCGCGAAACTCACCCGCCGGGCCGACATTATGGGTCATGGGCAGCTTGTATTTCACGCCGATCATGTAGTCGTCCGCCCCGTGTGATGGAGCGGTGTGGACGAAGCCGGTGCCTGCCTCGTCGGTGACGTGCTCGCCGGGGAGAAGGGGGACATCGTAGTCCCATTCGCCGTTTGCGTCGTCTACGCCCCGGAAAGGGTGGGCAGTCACCATGCCCGCTAACTCGTCGGCAGAAACCGCGCGTACCTTCTCATAGGCATCGACACGCGCCGCCTTGAACACATCAGCGGCGAGGTTATCCGCGACCATCAGCAGATCACCCTTCGCCGTCCAGTTCTCCGGCGCGGCATCGGTGACGAGATACAGACCGTAAGAGATCGTCTCGCTGAAACAGATCGCTCGGTTCTGGGGAATGGTCCAAGGAGTTGTAGTCCAGATAACGACGGATGTGTTTTCAATATCTTGTGCGCCAGTCTTAACGACCGGAAACTTCACCCAGATCGTATGGCTCTGGTGGTCGTGGTACTCGACTTCGGCCTCGGCCAGCGCGGTTTTCTCGATGGGCGACCACATCACGGGCTTCGATCCGCGATAGACCAGCCCGTTATCGATCATCTTCAAAAACTCTTCAGCGATAACGGCTTCGGCCTGAAAGCTCATGGTTTCGTAATGGCCGGGCCAGTCGCCGACGACGCCGAGCCGTTGGAACTCCTCCATTTGCGTGCCGATCCATTCGCCCGCGAAATCGCGGCATTCCTTGCGAAGCTGATTGACCGGCACCTCGTCCTTGTTCTTGCCTTTCTTGCGATACTTTTCCTCGACCTTCCATTCGATGGGCAGACCGTGGCAGTCCCAGCCGGGAACATAGCGACTGTTATAGCCAAGCATCTGGTGAGATCGAACAACAACATCCTTCAATATCTTATTGAGAGCATGACCAATATGCAGATTGCCATTGGCGTAGGGTGGGCCGTCATGCAACTCATAAGGCTCACGCCCTTCCGCCTGCATGCGCTGTGCTTCATACAATCCGATCTTGTCCCAATGGGCGATCCATTCAGGCTCGCGTTTGGGCAAGCCCGCTCGCATCGGGAACTCTGTCTTGGGCAGAAAGAGCGTATCCCGATAATCCGGGGCGTCGGTCTGGGGCGTATCAGCCATGGTGCGAGTCTCGTCGTCTAGGGGGCGGGAAACGTGGCTTGTATGGCGTCCGGGGCGGTGAACCGCAAGTCCTGTCGATATCGAACGATACGCGGATTACGAATCAAAGCGGTTTGAAAAGCGTTGCTCCCCTGCATCACAAAGGCTCAACGACGTCTACTGACAGTGTGTCAAAGCCTTTGATACACCTAAGAAATTACTTTAACTAATCTGAAAAGCTGTTTTGTATTGCGTAGTTGAGAATTTTTCTTAATGTTATAGGTTAAGCGGAGGGGCGCGATGAACGATCCCTTCGACAACACGAGGATCGAGCAATGGATAAATTTCTGAGAATGACATCGCCTCTCGCACTGGTTGTCGGGATGGCAGGGTTTGCATCGACGGGGGCATTCGCCTCCGGTCCCGGTGACTATGCGGCTAGTGATCAATGGATTACTCCACAGATTGCGCAGACTGCACCTTCGGGTCAGGCGCAGTGGACCGACTTGGCCACGTCGAATGGTACGGTCGCGTCTGCACCGGAATACGAATACACAACACCTGCTACGCAGACGGCACCGAGCGAGTATGAATATACCACTCCGCTCGCAACGCCAGACAACAGCTATGCCGAAGCGCCAACTACGGCAGCGACGAGCCAGAGCTACGACAGCTACAGCACGCCCGGCTTTGGTAGTCAGGCTGCAACGTCGAGCGGAATCGAACAAGTTTTGCCACATCGTCACCCGCATGGTCCGGTCGAACATCATTCGACTCCGGTTTCGCAGTACGTTGCTCCTGCGGCACCCTATGTCGCGCCTCAGGTCTATCAACAGCCCGTCTATCAGGCTCCGCAGATCGTCCAACAACCTGTCTATCAAGCTCCTCAGATCATTCAGCAGCCAGTTTATCAGCCGCCGCAGATCATCGAGAAGCCCGTCTACCAGCCACCACAAATTATCGAGAAACCTGTCTATCGTGACCGTCCCGTCTATCGCGACCGTCCGGTCTATCGTGATCGCATCGTTGAGAAGAAAGTCTATGTCGACCGTCCCGTCGAGCGTAAGGTCTACGTGAACCGTCCAATTTACATTGATCGTCCGATCTATGTGCCGCGCCGCGTTCCTGTCGATCGTCCAGTCTACATCACTAAGCGCGTTGCTGTGCCTGTACCGCAGCCGTATCCCGTGGTTAAGCGTGTGCCTGTAGCTGTGCCAACGCCGGTTCCAGTGGATCGTCCTGTCTATGTCGAGAAGCGCGTGCCTGTGCCCGTGCCACAGCCGGTTCCCGTGGATCGCCCGGTTTATGTGACCAAGCGCGTAGCCGTGCCTGTGCCTCAGCCTTATCCCGTGGTTAAGCGTGTTGCCGTTCCGGTTCCGCAGCCTGTTCCTGTGGATCGTCCCGTCTATGTCGAGAAGCGCGTGGCTGTTCCTGTTGACCGTCCGGTCCCCGTGGATCGCCCCGTTTATGTCGATCGTCCGATCCAGACGCCCGTCTTTGCTTCGGTTGCGCAGAACTTTGGCGGCTGTGCGGTTGCGGCGCCTCAGATTACGCTGCCACAACCGTCTTACGGCCATGGATGCCATGGTTCCGCTACGAACCTACAGGCGCCTATCGTCAGCGGTGGCTACGAGTATTATGGCAATAGCTTGGGTAATGCCCATGGTGGTACGCTAGATAATGCCCATGGTGCTGTCCTAGGCAATGCTCACGGTTTTGGTGCTGGCCTCGGTCTAGGTGGCTTGGGTGGCTTTGGTGGCCTCGGTGGTCAGAATTGCTGTAATAGCTTTGGCGGTGGTCACTACGGAGGCTTCGGCGGGTTTGGTGGATTTGGCGGCGCGATTGCAGCCAATCACCGCAAACATCACAGCCCCGTTCAGCATCTAGCAGATCGTATCTCGAAGATTTCTGCCCGTATCGCTGATGGCGAGAATGCAGGACGGATCACCCAGAAGGAAGCGGCCAACCTTCGGAAGAAAATCCAGAATATCTCAAACACTCTGGATAAGGCTCGCAAAGATGGAAAGCTGAACAACGCTGAGATTGAGAAGGTCGCTGCCAGCGTCCGTACGCTCGATACAGATACGCATAGTGCCAAGGCCAACGGTGACGTTGTGCAGCATCATGGTTACGGTTTTGGCGGCATTAATCCTTATGCCCTGCGTCCCGATTTTGGTGCAGCCAGTGCTTATCTGCCGAGTGCGCAGTTCCCGCATCTCCAGCAGGCGTTGCCCATTGCCTACGGCTATGCCGGGTTCGGTGGTGCCAAGGGCAAGACTTTCGGCGATTTCTGATCCAGAAAAAAATGCCTTTCCCGTTGATTGCGGGAAAGGCTTTACGAACACGTATGTTGACGACTTGACGGTGCAGGAAACTGCACCGTCTTTTTGTTTCAATGGCTTATGGTGAAATAATCTATATCAACCATTATGGCAGACGGTCGTATTCGGCGGTATATTGCCTTGAGATTGTCTCATTCGAGTCGGGGTTCGGCCATGGCCCATCCGTGTAACTGGCATCGGAACAGCACAACGGTGTGTTGCCGAAGATGAGGAGATCGACCCCATGATGAAACTCGCCCTCGCGGCATCCGCCGCTCTCGCCCTGACCGCGACCAGTGCATCCGCCAATGGCTATTGGCAGGATGGTGTCTATTACTCGACGCCAACTGTCACGACCAATACGTATACTACGCCTTCGTATACAACCCCTACATACACCACACCGACGGTGACGACCCCAACGTATACGACACCAACATACACCACGCCGACGGTGACAGCACCAACCTACACGACACCTACTTATACAACGCCCACATACACAGTGCCCGCATATCAAGCGCCGGTCTATTCTGCGCCTGCCTATGTAGCGCCAAGCATAACCTATGCGCCTGCTCCTACATATGTTGTGCCGCAATACGATGGTAAACAGCGCGTGCGTCAGCGTATCCGCAATCAGCGTAGACGCATCGAGCGTGCCGAAGCGCGGGGCGACCTTCGCCCGCGAGAGGAGGATCGCCTGCGTAGCCGTCTTCGGGAAATCCGTCAGACGTTCCGCGCGTATCGCGACAATGATGGTGTCATTGGTCGGTATGAAGAAGACCAACTGATGCGGATGCTCAACCGCAACAGCCGTAGAATTGCGCGGCTCGCGAATAACGACCGTACGGTGCGGTATGATGATCAGTACTACAGCCCCTATCGCCGTTGATAACGCCCGCCCGGAGGTGATCTCCAGCCTCCGGGCGTGGCATCAAAGCGACTCCAATCCCTTCGCTGCCTTTCTTGTGTCTGAATTCGATGTATATGAATGGGTGGGGTTGGTTGGTGAAATGACAGAGGACATGTGAAATGAAACTTCTTGGAACAGCCGTCCGGGCAATGGCCATTGCGCTTGCCCTCGTCGGTGGCTCAATGGCGGCTAAGCCCGCCAAAGCGGATGGTGGTGCTGTTGTTGCTGGTATTGCGGGGGGGCTGATCCTCGGAACAATCATCGGATCGACCGCAAACGCGAATAATCGTTATTATTCCTCCGCGCCGACTTACTATGCGCCCCGCTACTATGCGCCCGCTCCGATCTATCGTCCTTATTATGGTCCGAGCGTCAGCTTCAGTATCGGCACCGGCTATTATGGTGGCCACCGCTATCGCAGTCATCGTCGCCACTATGGCCATGGATACCGCAAATTTCGCGGGCATCGCCGTGGATTTCGTCGCCATCGCCGCCACTAACACTCATTGGATTGGTTGACGCTACGGTTGCGCCGCTCCTGTTTGGGGGCGGCGTTGTTACATCCGGCTCACGCCTCCTCACATCATCGTTTGGGTGCTGGAACGCTTAAGAATGGTCGGCCATCTATTACACAATGCTTAAACAGGAGTGTCCCTGATGTCCTTTACCCGCCGTACCGCCCTTATTGGCCTTGCCGCCGCCGCAACCTTTGCCGCCACGCCTACAATGGCCGCACCCGGCGCATCCCTTATCGACCCGCATTGGCAACAATCGGGTGGAGCCGGTGATGCGGATCATTCGGCATGGGGCAGTTTTCTGAGCCAATATGTGCGCCCCGGCGCGAGCGGCGTGAATCTTGTGAATTATGGCGGCGTATCCGCAGCCGATAAGCAGGCGTTGAAATCCTATATCGCTTCGCTCGAGGCGGCCCAGCCGACCGCGATGAACCGCGATGCCGCTTTTGCATACTGGACCAATCTCTACAATGCCAAGACGGTCGACCTGATCCTTGATAACTACCCGGTAAAGTCGATCACCAAAATCGGTGGATTGTTCAGCTTTGGCCCGTGGGACGAAAAGGTCGTGACCGTTGAAGGGCGTTCGCTGTCCCTGAACGAAATCGAGCATGGCATCATGCGCCCGATCTGGAATGACCCGCGCATCCATTACGCGGTGAACTGCGCTTCCATCGGTTGCCCGAACCTTGCAACCCAGCCATTCACGTCGGCTAACCTTGCCGGAATGCTCGACACGGCAGCGCGTAGCTATATCAACCATCCGCGCGGAGCCGAGGTGCAGGGTGGCCGTCTGATCGTATCTTCGATATTCGACTGGTATAAGGTTGATTTTGGTGGTTCCGATGCAGGTGTCATCAGCCATCTGCGCCAATATGCAAGCGAACCGCTCGCAGGGGCATTGGCTGGCGTGTCGTCGATTTCCAATGATCGTTATGACTGGGATCTGAACGAAGGTTAATCCTTTGACACATTGCGAAAGCGCGTAAGAGCACCGGCTGCGATGCTGCGCAGGTTGGGTTTTTCCAAAGCATGGAAGGGTAGGGGGCGGCATACATCCATTGCCGCTACCCCGATGCGGGCGGTTAACGCGCCGTTAATCGCCCCTTCACCTGCCCGCCGCGATAACTTGGCCAGTGCGCCCCCTCCGAGGACGGCGCCAAAGAAATCATCGCCAAGGGCGATCATCCCCGTGGCTGCGATGTGATAGGCGACCTGTTTGAGCAGCCGCCAAGACCCAAGCCACCCGGCACGTCCGCCGTAGACTATCGCAATCTCCCGCACCATCCGTACGTTGATATACAATACCGCGACGGCATCCAGCACGCCGGAGGGCAATAGGGTCGTCGCCGCCGCCACGTTACGCGCGCCCCGCTGTGCCGCATCCGCCGCGCGCGCATCAAGATGGCGCATTGCCTCCACCTCAACCAGCGTCAACAGTGTTTCGGCATCCGCCGCGTCGTCCTTGCGCAACGCGATATCTTCACGCGCGCGGTCGAAATCCTCGCGGTTTCGATAAAGGCGTTCGAGGTCGCCGCGCACTTGATCGGCGGTCCAGCGGTCGCCCGTCTCCCAAGCATCGGTTGCGCGACGGCGTAGGTCGTCTACCTTCGAGATGCGCGATAAAGCGGCTAATTCCCGGAAGATGAACAACACCAAACCGGCCAAAACAATCACACCGAGCGCGATAACAAGGCGGCCTAGCCAGATATTTTTTGCCGCCATAGACGTGACGAGATCATACGCTGCCGCCCCCAAGGACAGGGTTATCAGACCGACTACCGCAGACCCGACCAGCGCCCCAAAGGCCGAAAAACGTTTTGGCGGGGGCAGGAATTCCGCCTCTACTGGAAGGGTTGGATCGTCCTCCAATACCGTAGGCGTCGGCGCTTTGGTGATTGCCGGATCATCGACACGAAAGATGCGGGGTTTGCTGCTCATATCTGTGATCCCTTCCGTGTGACAGTCAGGCGTGACCAGAAGACCTCAACGACTATGGGGGCACCCATATTTTCCCATGCGCCAGTATTCCCGGTCAGGTTAGCCATGATCCATCCTCAAGATTCATATGAAGCACCCAACGTATCGCCCCTTTACACCAGAAGATATATATCAAGGTCAGGAGAATCGCGCTTGAAGTTTGACATCTGTGTAGAAAGAGATCCTTGAGGTTTCATCCCTTGATGGAGTCTCGTGATGCCAACATTATAAAGCTATTTCAATGATATAGACGAACCCCGCACTGGCAATGCGCCGCGTCATAAGTTCGTTGATCTGATGACGATCAGTTTGCCGTGTGCGCTTTGCGGTGGGGAAACTGTGGTCGATATGGAGACTTTCGGTCATACGAAGGAGGATTTCCTGCGTGACTTCCTCGAATTGCCCCATGGTGTGCCCTGCCATGATGCGTATTTACGGCTGTTCCGGCTGATAAAGCCGAGCAGCTTAGAGGCGTTTTTCGACAAGTTCCGCACTGATTTTGCCGCTGAACAAAGAGCACAGCCCGCCATCGCCATTGATGGCAAGGCTATCCGGCAAAGGGACCGCCGAAACGGGGACTGTCAGAATTTCTGTGATTGGGGTCATGATGATGTCGAGTAAAGGAACATCGCATGGCAATCGAGAAAGAGGTGCTGGAGCAGCTTCTGGAGGGTCGTGACCCACAGGAGGTGTTCTCGAAGGACGGCTCGATGAGCTGAAGAAGGCGCTTTCTGAGCGCATTCTGAACGCCGAGTTGGACGAGCATTTGGCGGCTGAGGACGTTGATGGAAGGCCGAACCGTCGCAACGGCTCTTCGCCGAAGACGGTGCTGGACGAGACGTCGCAAGTGCGGCTGGACATTCCGCGCGACCGCAACGGCACGTTCGATCCCAAGCTGATCGCACGGTACAAGCGCCGATTCCTAGGTTTCGACGAGAAGATCGTCTCGATGTATGCGCGGGGCATGACGGTTCGGGAGATACGGGGGGTGGTGCGTTCACTACCGTGGTGGCCTCTTCGTGCGACGCTGTAAGCCATGAGTGCGAAGCGGAATATGGCGACAACGAGAACATACTCTTGCAAAGTGCCTGTGTCCGCACGAACCTTCCGACATGATGGACCCTTCACAACCGATCCGCCGCCGCAAGCTCTCCGACGACGTCAGGGAGCGGTTATTGTTGCTCATCCGCGAGCGCAAACTGCGGCCAGGCGATGCCATTCCTTCCGAGCGGGAACTGATGGCCCAGTACGGGGTGGGGCGGCCCGCCATCCGCGAGGCGATGCAGGCGCTCCAGAGCATGGGCCTTATCGATATCCGCCATGGCGAGCGCCCGCGCGTGGCAGAGCCGTCGGTCGGGCAGATGCTCGGCCAGATCGGGGAACCGATCCGGCATATGCTCGTCAATTCGGATACGACGCTGGAGAACCTTAAGGAAGCGCGGGCGCTGTTTGAGGCCCAAATGGCCGGGTTGGCGGCGGCAAATGCAACGCCAGAAAGCGTCGGAATATTAGACCGTATCCTCGATGAACAAGTATCAGCCCGGCGCGAACCGGATGCCTTTCTTGCCTGCGACGGGCGTTTTCATGCGCAGATCGCCACGATGAGTGGCAATCCGATCTTTGCGGCCCTCAGCCGTTCACTGTTCGACTGGCTCGCGGAGTTCCATTCCGACCTAATGCGGGCACCGAAGTTGGAGCAACTGACTATCAACGAGCACACGGCGATCTTGGAGGCGATCCGCAGTGGTGATGCCGAATTGGCCGCGAGCCGCATGACCGATCATCTCAACCGGGCGAATGATCTGTATCATGCAGCCAATCTGGCCTGAGCACCGTAAGAGATGTTGTAATCTATCAACTGGTATGATGAGTATACATATCGAAGATTATCCTGACCGTGGGTACGTGCCGGGTGAGCGAGCGCATCGAGGCGGATTACCTGATCGAGACGGCCATTGACCCCGCCATTGCGGCGGCGGCGCGGGTCGAGCGTTTCGGTCGTTGGCGAGGCTTCGGCACCGTCGCTGCCGGGGGCGCTAGACGGGAAGACGTATACCCGCGCGCTTGGCCAGGCGTTTGGCGGTTTTCAGGTTCCAATGCATGACACCGTACCTATACTATCGCGACAAGAGACAGACACTCCATCCATTAGAGGAAGAGCGCCATGCCATTGGTCCGTATCTCACTGCGCGAAGGAAAATCGACCGAATTCCATGAAACCCTGATGGAACAAGTCTATCTCGCCATGCGCAGCGGCCTCGGAACGCCTGAGAACGATCGTTTCGCGGTGATCAGCGAACATGGCGAAAGCTGCTACAGCAACAGCGGTGATTTCTTGGGCATCGACAGGTCAGACGATCACATCATCATTCAGGCGACAGTTCTGGCTGGGCGCTCAGTCGATCAGAAGAAGGCATTCTATGCGGCAGTCGCGGAGAATCTTGCCACGGAACTGAACGTTCGCGGCGAGGACATCTTCATCAGCCTGCTCGAAGTCGCCAAGGAAGATTTTTCTCTCGGCAACGGCATCGCCCAATTTGCCTGACCCTGATGATGCTACCCGATTTCAGGCTGGAGACGCATTTCTCGAAATGGGAGTTCAAGGCGCGGTATCACATGACGCAGGGCGGCGGTGCGATCATCAATATTTCCACCTTTGCCGCGTTCGAGCCAAACCCCTTCTTTCCGACATCTAGCTGCCGCAACGAAATCGCAAGCGTTGTTGCATTTTTGGCGTCCGTAGACGGTGCATACATCACCGGCCAAAACATCCACGTGGACGGCGAGATTACACGCTCCGTCTAGTAGGCCATCCACCCTCACGCGCAAAAATAACCAACTGGGATTACAATATGACCGCCTCGCTTTTCTCACCGATGCAGATCAACGGCGTCACCTTCAAAAACCGCATTGGCATGTCGCCCATGTGCCAGTACAGCTCGACCGATGGCGTCGCTAGCGACTGGCACATGGTGCATCTTGGGTCGCGGGCCGTGGGCGGCGTCGGGTTCATCATGACCGAATGTACGGCAGTGTCCGCTACCGGGCGCATTTCGCAGGGCTGCGCAGGGCTTTGGAATGACGCTCATGTCAGCGCATTGAAGCCCATCGTGGCGTTTCAACGCCGGTTTGGCGCTGTAACGGGCATCCAGATATCGCATTCGGGACGCAAGGGCAGCGCGGCGACGGCATTGGATGGCGGCAGTCATCTTGATGCGGAGGATTCCAGTGCGTGGGAGACGGTCGGCCCGACATCCGACGCTTTTGATCCTGATGGCACGCGCCTGTGGAGAGCGCCACACGCCTTGTCCGTCGAGGAAATTCTCAAAATTCAGGACCAATTTACGCACTCCGCGAGACTGGCTCTGGAGGCCGGATACGACCTTCTGGAAGTACATTGCGCCCACGGGTATTTGCTCCACTCCTTCCTCACGCCGCTGGTGAACACGCGCGACGATGACTATGGCGGCGATCTGCGTGCGCGTGCGCGGTTCCTGCTGGAGACGGTCAAAAAGGTCCGTGCGGTCTGGCCGGTGGAGAAAATTCTCTCTGTTCGTCTATCCGTTCATGATTTCGCAGAAGGCGGGCTGACGCTCGAAGACACGGCACAGGTTGGCCGGTGGTTGAAGGAACTCGGTGTCGATATTCTTGATTGCTCCGGCGGTGGGGCTGTCCCGGCGGCGCGCGGAGCAATCGGCAACAGAACCGCCGAGCAGCCCGAGATGGCGGGCGTCATCCGCGAAGCGACGGGCCTTCCCGCTATGGCCGTGGGCGGCATTACCGATGCGGCGCAAGCGGATGCGCTGATTGCGTCCTCCAAAGCGGACATCGTATTGCTAGGTCGCGAAATGATGCGTGACCCGCATTGGGCTTTCAGGGCTGCAAAAGAACTCAAAGTCGATGCCCGCCACGTTCTAGCCGAGCAATACGGGTTCTTTGTCGGTGCTTCGTAAAGTGGTGATCGAATTACCCCGGAATCCTGAATTACGGGGTAATTCGGTATCGTCATTCATGCTTTCTTTCTCAGAAGCATGGACCAGATCGATCATGCACAGAAGATCAGACGCTCTCGCAACCAGTCGCCGGTTATCTTTCCTGCAACGCCAATCTCGCTCCAAGCGCGCAATAAATTCCCCCAACGACTTTCCCCTGCCACCTCACGACGACGGGATGACGGCGGAGAAAGGATCCCACGCTACCCGCGCTGATCGC
>CALFVD010000175.1 GCA_937928005.1 uncultured Neomegalonema sp.
ATATTGAGGTCTTCTACAATCGACAGCGCCGACATTCAGCCATCGGCTACATCACACCCGAACAGGCTTGCCAAAACATGACTTGGAAAAGCGCCACATAGCATCAATAACTGAAATGTCCGGGATGAGGGACGAAGTCCACAACTCAGGTGCTACCTAGCCCGGACAAACCATGTGCTAGCGACACGGTACGGGAAACTGGCTTGACCCGGACTGTATGCCATGACGAGATTGACCACTGATCAATGTAGCGAGGATGTTATGGCTGACCCCGAAACCCTATCGACCTTAAGTGCCGCCGCCATCGGGCGCGCGCTCCATGCTGGGGAAGCTTGTCCTGTTGCAATGGCTGAGCGTGCATTGGCACAGGCTGAGGGCAATACGGCTCCCCATGCTTTCATCGCCGTGACGCGCAAGCGGGCATTGGCGCAGGCCCATGCGGCGAAAGCGCGGATTGCGGCGGGGCGTCCGGCATCGGCGCTGGATGGGGTGCCGGTGGCGATCAAAGACCTGATTGATCTGGAAGGGGAGGTTACGACCGCCGCTTCTGACCTATACCGGAACGCGCCCCCTGCGACGAGTGATGCCCCTATTGCCGCTGCGCTCGACCGGGCGGGCATGGTGTTTATCGGCAAGACGAACCTGACGGAATTCGCGTTTTCTGGCGTAGGGCTGAACCCGCATTATGGGACGCCGCAGAACCCCCATGACCGCACCACACCCCGCTCGCCGGGGGGGTCGTCTTCGGGGTCGGCGGTGGCTGTCGCCACTGGGATCGTGCCCGCCGCTATCGGCTCGGACACGGGCGGATCGGTGCGCGTGCCATCATCGTTTTGCGGCCTGACCGGGTACAAGACCAGCGAAGGGCGGATCGACAAGCGGCAGATTGTACCGCTGTCGGTTACGCTCGATACGGTCGGGCCGCTTGCGCGATCGGTGGAGGATTGTGTGCTGCTCGACATGGCGATGCGCGATGCGGCGATTTCGCCTGTGCAGCGGCGTGATGCGGGCGATCTTCATGCCTTCGTGCCCGAAACCTTCGTTATGGATGATCTGGATGAGGCGGTCGCGGCGAATTTTGAGGCTGCGCTGGAGGCTTTGGCTAAGGCTGGTGCGCGGATCGAGCGGGGACCGTGCCCGATTTTTACCGAGATTGCCGCGCTCACAGCGGAACATGGCGGGCTGTCTTCGGCGGAGGCCTATACCACTTATCGCGAGATACTGGACGGGCCGGATGCTGCACGGGTGGATCGTCGGGTCGTCGCGCGCATGATGTCTGGCAAAACCATGAGCGCGCATTCCGTGCTGATGATCCAGCAGGCCCGTGCGCGGATGAAAGGCGAATTGGGCGCGTTACTCGATGGGCGTATGATGCTGATGCCGACAACGCCGAATACGGCCCCTGAAATCGCGCCGATGGAGGCGGATGACGAAGTGTATTTCCGCCTTAACCTGCGCGGCTTGCGCAATACGCTGATGGGTAATTTTCTGGATATGCCCGGTGTTGCAATGCCAACCGGGACGGATGCGGGTGGGATGCCGACGAGTATCCTGATTTCTTCGACCGCTAATGATGACGAGCGAATGCTTGGTTTTGCCTATGCGGTGGAGCGTGCCCTCACATAGAAAAAGGCCCCGCCGTGAAGCGGAGCCTTTCAGTTAGTTCAGACGTTTAGTCTTAGCTTTTCTTCCGGCGGAAGAACCCGGCCAGACCCGCAAGGGCGATCAGGAGGAGCGGAGCAGGTTCTGGAACCTGACCTGCGCCACCGCTGCTGCTGCCCGTGCCGCCGCTGGAGGAAGACGAGGAGGTCATGCCCGAAGAGGTCATGCCGCTCGACGTCATCCCGGAGGAGGTCATGCCGCTGGAGGTCATGCCGCCCGACGAGGACGAGCTGCTGCTCGACGAGGTGCTGGACGTTGCACCGCTGGAGGTCATGCCCGAGGAGGTCATGCCGCCACCGCTCGACGAGGAGCTGCTTGCGCCGCTGGACGAGGAAGACGATCCGGTGCCACCGCTGGACGAGGAGCTTGCGCCGCTCGAAGATGACGTTGAGGAACTGCCGCCCGAAGAGCTGCTCGATGAAGAGGATGCGCCGCTTGACGTGCCTCCAGAGGAGCTGGACGACGTGCTGGACGTCCCACCGCTCGAAAACCCGCCACTGCTCGATGAGCTGCTGCTCGAAGATGTGGAGGAACTGCCGCCCGACGACGATGACGAGGTGCTAGAGCTGCCACCATTGACGTCGATGTCAATGTCGATATCCCCACCGCTGGTGCCGCCACCGTTGTTGTTTGTCGTATTGTTGGTGGTGTTATTCGTCGTCCGATTGTCGTTGTTAGTCGTGCGGTTGTTGATGTTTTTGACCCGCGTGTCATTATTGGTAGTGCGGTTGTCGTTGTTGGTAGTGTTGCGCGTGTCGTTGTTAGTTGTGAAGGTGCGGTTATCGTTGTTAGTGGTAGTAGTACGGTTGTCGTTGTTGGTGGTAGTGCGATTGTCGTTGTTAGTAGTACGGTTGTCGTTGTTAGTGGTGCGGTTATCGTTGTTAGTAACGCGCCTATCGATATCATTATTAGTAACGCGGTTATCGTTGTTAGTGACGCGCCTATCGATATCATTATTAGTAACGCGGTTGTCGTTGTTGATAGTGCGTTTGTCGATATCATTATTGATGGTGCGATTGTCGATATCGTTGTTGATAGTGCGTTTATCAATATCGTTGTTGATCGTTCGGTTGTCGATATTTTTCACGCGAGTGTCGTTGTTGGTCACGCGGTTGTCGTTGTTGTTGACAACTTCATCACCAAATACGCGGTTATCAATGATCCTGTTATCGTTGAAGACATCAGCCGCATCACCCTGCTCGACGATAACCGTCTGATTGGATGACGACCCGCCGCCAAAGCCGCCGAAACCGCTGAAGCCGAAGAATGCGGGCGCAGCTGGGGCGATGACTGCCTGTTGTGGAGCCGCTGCAAAGACGGGCGCTGCCGCTTGCTGTGGCGTGATGTTCACGATGGTGTTCGATGGCTGAGCAGCCGGAACATTCGGGCAAACGACAGTTTGCGGTGCCGTCTGAATAACCTGTGGCGCTGCCTGAACGACCGTTTCACGTTCGATGATCTGCGGCTGCTGAACAATCGTTTCTACGATGCGTTCCTGCGCGACCATCTCGATTGGGCCGAGATATGGCTCGATCGGAACGGTATTGATCACTGGCGCTGTATCCGCGAAGCAATCCGAGTTGATGCCGCCGGAGACGTGCATCGCACCGGGGTTATAGCTTTCAGCGACGAAGCCACCGGAAAAAGATTCGTTCGTGTAGGATTCAATTGCAGGGGCAACGTAGCCTGAGCCATCGGTAGTGTAGCTTTCGCTCGTTCCGATTGCGAAATTGCTGCCCGTCGACTGCATAGAGTCGATCGCCATGCTATCGCTGACCATGTACTGACCACCAATTTCGGTAGGTTGGTACTGGGTTGTGCCAAAGCCGCTGGCGGCATTCAGATCGACCATGCCATAACCACCGTCTTCAACAGGCATCGTCTCAATGACACCATAGGAAGATGTAGCGGGGGCGGGGATCGTTGCACGGGCCATCGGGTCAAGACCCATGGAAGGTGCAGTGACTACGGGTCCAACAGAACCGCTGATGCTTGGTGCGCTCGTAACGGCGGTTGCGCCATATGTGCTACCGAGATCAACCTGTTCGAGCATGTACTCGTTCTCGGTCGATGCGTCGATTAGGGGCATCATTGCTGAATCGAGCGTATTACGCTCCTTCAGGCCGCTCGCCACTTTCGCAGCGTAGCGCAGCTTGAACAGGGCTTCATCGTCCTGTGACGTGATAGGTGCCGCAGTTGCATTGAGCGCGCTGGCGAGAGTGGCCGCCGTAACGGCGACCCCAAGCGCTGCACGCGATGTCGTCATTTTCCAGTCGAACATGGTCGCCTCATCAATAGTTGGTCGATTACCAGTTGTGTGAAAGGCACTGTGCAAAGCATGGGCCAAACAAAACTAGCTAAGGAACGTCTACTGGAATGTTCTGAAGACTGTTTTTATTGTATTCAATATAATATTGGTATTTACTTTATAAGTAAATTGATAATTAGTTAATATTAATGGTTAATCTTAATGTTAACTACTTTTGATTTTTGCTTTCTGACAGCTCTTTTTCTATGAAACTGCGTAAAACTGCAACCCGTTTTGACATACGCATTTCAGAGGGATAGACGAAATGAAGGGGTACTGACGGCCCGTTAAAGGTCGGAAGAACGCGAATTAAATCGAATTCTCTCGCGACATAGGCAGGTAGGATGCCGATCCCAACACCCTGACGTGTTGCTTCAGCGATTCCCATCTGCGTGTTGAGGGTAATTCGAGCGCGAAGCGCCGGTTCTCCGGCACGCTCAATGAACAGCCAATCGAGATTATCTACCGGCTGTGGGGAGCGTGGGCTGTATCGAATCAGATCGTGCTGTGCCAAATCAGTACGATCTTTGATCGAATTGGTGCGATCAAGATATGTTTGAGCTGCATACAAGCCAACATCAGAGGTAAGAAGCTGACTGGTGATCACATCGGCTTGTTTGGGCTTTCGCTGCCTTATTGCAACATCGGCATCGCGCATCGGCAGGTCCAAAACCTCCTCGGTCATCGAAAGATCGATGGACAATCCCTCATGTTCATCCAGTAGACGGGACAAGCGCGGCATCAGCCATAATAAGCCGAAATCGACCGTCGTCGTGACCCGCAATCCGCCATAGATGCCTTCCTTGACGCCACGAATTTCACCAGTTGCCGTATTGAGGCGGCTAACGATCTCGCGCGTCGTCTCGAACAGAATTTCGCCTTCGGAGGTGAGGATCAATCCGCGCGGGTGCCGGTGAAACAATGGCGACCCTATCGTCTGTTCGAGTGCATGGACCTGTCTGCTGACCGCTGATTGGCTCAGATGTAGCGTTTCGCCAGCATGGGTGATGCTTCCCTGCTCGGCGACAGCGTGAAAAATGCGTAGTTTATCCCAATCCATGACGATCCGAGTATCCGCACCACATTAAGGACACAAGGAAATAGTCCTTTGTTTTTCCGCGATTTTGTATGGCCCTTCGGCCATCGCAACGCTTGAATTCAGCCTGCACCTGTATCACAAGGGACACAGGGTCATACGGGAGACACCCACATGAATCGCCTTTTTCATAGCCTTCGTGCGCTTGCTGTCGGGTTTGTTCTGCTTATTGGGCTAACTCTGCCTGTATTGGCTCAGGAACGTCTCAATGGCGCATATTATGGTCTGGATGAAGCTCGCGGCCTTACCATTCAACTGAACGGGGCGACTGGGCGCATTGGTGCTGCGGATGGTAGCGGTCAAGAAATTCAAGGTCGGATGCAAAATGGATCGGTTATCACGGACCTGATCTTTCGCGGAAAACGTGGCACGGCAAGACTGACTCCAAAGGGTTTAGGGCTGGGTTTCATCTGGACTCCGCAAGATGGTAGCGGCGATGTCGTCTATGCATTCAAACGACAAGGCTTGGAAACGCCGCCCCCGCCTGTCGGATTTATACCAGAGCCACCGCAGGGCACGCGCTATGTGGAACCATCGAGATTTTTGGCCAGCTATGAATTCTGGTCCCCTGACTCCGTCGCAAGTGTCTATGATGGGATTGAGGAACAATACCGCGCCCTGATCCGTCTTTTCCCAGCGGTCCAAACAGATTTAATATGGAAGCTGTGCCAGTCGCGCAGCGCCGCTAGAGAACTTGGTGAAGCATTGCGCGGGGAGGGTGTCACTTGTGGTCAAATCGACAAGCGCATGAAAGAAGCACAAAAATCAGACGCCTTTAACCGCTTCAAGCGCCGGGTACATAGTGAACGGGCTGATGCGATGCTCGCTGTTGAATGCGCGCGAGGTATCCATTTGGCACCAACTTGTATTGAAGCGGCAAGGCGTACCCAACGTGCCGCATCCTCGCTCGAAACCGTGAAGACCGTCCTGCGCGGTATTTGATCTCGTATTCTCGAAAGGAAGTCTTTTGCGCATTCTCATTATCGGCGGCGGCGGGTTTGTTGGCCAGAAACTCGCTCGTGCTATTGCTGAAAGAGGCAGTTTGCGCGGGACAGCGGTTTCCCATCTTGCCCTTGCCGATATCGTTGGGCCGGAAGATATCGCAGCCGCGTTTCCGGTTACAACCCATACACTTGATATTGCCGAGCGAGATCAGGTAGATGCGATTATCGCGCAGGATTGGGACGTAATCTATCACCTCGCGGCGGTGGTTAGCGCGCAGGCGGAGGCCGATTTCGTGGCCGGGATGCGCACGAACTTTTTCGGCACTTTCAACATTCTCGAAGCGTGTAGAACGCGGGTCGAAGTGCCTGTGCTGGTTTATGCCTCAAGCGTTGCATCTTTCAGTACCGATGTACCGCAGCCGATACAGGACTGGACCGCCACGACGCCTCAGACCAGTTACGGCACACAAAAGGCTATCGGTGAGTTGCTGTTGAGTGATTATACGCGCAGGGGCTTTATTGACGGTCGCGGCGTGCGTTTGCCGACTGTCGTTGTGCGCCCCGGAAAGCCCAACGCTGCCGCGTCGTCGTTCTTTTCCTCGATCATTCGCGAGCCGCTTCAGGGCGATCCGGCGATGTGTCCTGTTGATGTGGAACAAGAAGTTTGGCTCGCATCGCCGCGCGTTACGGTCGAAAACCTCGTTCGCGTAGCCGAGGTTGAAAGTGAAGCTATCGGTGCGCTCCGCAATTTCTCTCTGCCCGGCATGACCACGACCGTCGGTGCGATGTTAAAGGCATTGGAAACGGTGGCGGGTGAAAATGTTATTGGCCTCGTCGATCACGAGCGCGATCCGGTGATCGAAAAGATCGTGCAAGGATGGTCCAGCACGCTGCTCACGGATAAGGCGGATGAACTGGGCTTGATCCGGGACGAGAGTTTCACGCGCATTATCGAGGAATTCATCGCCAACGATATGCGGCCCGCTGATAGCGCATAAAAATGCCGGGAAGCATTGCTCCCCGGCGTAGGTCAGATCCGACTGTTCTTTTTATTATGGTCGGTCGTATTTTCAGTGCGCTGCGGCACCGTTGGATTTCGCAGCTTTCTTGCCACCGATCCCGAAGGTCGCCGCCGCTGTCTTTGCGTCAAATACGGGCGTCTGACCACCTACACAGCCCGCTTGCTTGAGCAAGGCGTAGCCATGCCAGCCAGACCAGATGCCGGTGACGATGCGTTCGACTTCGTCTGGCGAACGGGCGTCCTTGACGGATTTAGCGATTGCGTCGCGCAATGGCTGAAGCGCGATTTCGAGGCTTTCGAGTGCTGCATCGGGGATGCGACCCTCTTCCGCGCGGAAGGCGAGGCGGAATTCATCGGCTTTTTCTTCAGCGAAGGCGACGTATGCACCGCCCAGTGCTGCAACCACCTTTTCTGGTGTCTTGGCCTGAACGGTGGCCAGTTCAGCGGCCAGCTCATTGACGGCTTGCGACTGGAGATAGGCGATGATGTCGGCCTTGTTTTCAAAGTAGGTGTAGAGGCTCATGGCGCTCATCCCGACTTCTTTGGCGATGCCGCGAATGGTGACTTTCTCGGCACCGTGCTCATCCATGATCCGGCGCGCGGCAGCGGCGGCTTTTTCACGGACGACTGACTTTTCGTCTTCGGTCAAAGGCTTGCGTGGCATATGTGGTCCCCCAGAGACAGTAACTGTTGTGTCTGCCGCGATAACCCCCCGGTCGTGCGGCTTGTGAGGAGGAATATGCCGGGGAAGGTTTTTGATTGTCTTAAGCCAGACGAGTAACGCTGTGCGGAAATAGGAAAAACTGTATGTAGTTTCGCTTTTCGCAGTACACCTTGGTTAAAAGTGGTACATGATAAACGTGAATTAACAATAAAAAGGGCGGCCTAAGCCACCCTTTCACTTCATTTGTATTTTGATGGCTTTAACGCCGGATGCGCCAGAGCAATGGTAGCAGTGCGGCGGCGAGCGCCAGCTTGAGTGCATCGGCAACCATGAAATTGGTCAAACCCCATTTGATCACCCAGTCCCAACCCTTGTCCGACGCATAGAGTGCGCCGAGCCAGAGGACGCCGGGCAGATAAATCAGTGCGTTGCCGATT
>CALFVD010000176.1 GCA_937928005.1 uncultured Neomegalonema sp.
TGAACCACCACCGGCTAAAGCCGGTGGGTTCTCAAGAGGCGATTGAAATCGCCTTTTCTTAAATGAGCGCCTCCGGCGCACTCTTGAGTTTTCTTTTCCGTCTGGAAGACGGAGGTTTTGAACCGGTAAGCGGACAATAAAGTATGCGCTGCACATGCGCGATCTCTTGCATCAGCTTGGGCTTGATGGACCGATTAAATTGGTGGCGGCCTGCCGTGGCTCGCCGCCTTGCTCTTGCTGCGTTGGACGAGGCGGGCTTCGCGGTGGGTGATATAGCCGTTGGCTGCGAAGATCAGCGCGCCACCGACCCATATCCAGATCGAGGGAACTTCTGAGAAGACGAAGAACCCGATGATGGCCACGAAGGGTAATTTGGCAAACTCGAACGGCTGAAGCTGCGAGACATCCGCCATCGAGATAGCGCGCGTCCAGCACAGATGCCCAATCGTCCCGGTCAGGGCGAGGCAGAACAGCCAGCCCAAGGTCTGAAGCGTCGGCCATTCCCATACGAACAAGGCCGCCGCGAAAGTAATCGGTGTCTGGAGGACGACCATCCATATCGCAATGGATTCGGGTGTGTCGGTTTGGCTGAGTTTCTTGACCAACACCGCCGCGACGCCGATCAACAAGGCGGAGAGCATCATCAATCCGGTTCCGAGCGACATCTCGACATAACCCGGCCTCAGCACGATCATCACACCGGCGAACCCCACGATCAGTGCGCCGATGCGGTGGAGGGCAATTCGTTCACCCAGAAGCAGCACCGCGCAGAGTGTCGCAAAGAAGGGCGAGGCAAATCCCAGCGCCGTTGCTTTGGCCAGAGGGATCAGCGTCAGGGCCGTGAAGAACGACATCATAGCCATCGCGCCCAAGGCGGCCCGTAACAGATGCAACCCCATCTGCGGCGAGTGCATGATCTTCACGCCCCTGCGCGCCAGCAACGGCATGAAAATCAGAACTGCGAGAAAATTACGAAAGAACGCGACTTCCAGACTGGGGATTTGCTCCGCTGACAATCGCACGAGCGCACTCATCGCCGAGAAGGCCAGCATTCCGGCAATCATCAAGAGCGCCGCTTTGACGGGTTCCGACAGGGCGTGAGAGCGGTCGAGCAATACCATGATCTTCTTTTCTCACCATCTCTGACACCGAGAGCATACGTCATGTCTGTCGATCATTCTTGGCCAAATACTCTGCACGGCGCAGAGAACTCATGAACGGCGTCATCCGCTCCGACCCGTCATCATCAGGCTGGACAGCACTGGCAAGCGCGGTAACGCTGATAAAATAGCAGCGCACATCCAGTAGGTCTTTTCATGTCCGATGCATTTCACCATCTTCTTTCGCCCCTTCAGGTGGGATCGATCACCTTGCGCAACCGCGTATTGGTCACGGCGCATGTGCCAGGTTTAGAGGCAAACGGTGTCGTCAATGATGCGTTCATCGCCTACCAGCGAGCCAAGGCGCATGGCGGCGCAGCGCTTCAGATTTCCGGCTCGACGGCGGTTCACCGCACGGGTGCAGTCGGCGCGGGGCGCGGCCTGTTCGGAGGGTCGGACGATGCCATCGATGGCTACTCCCGGCTGGCCGATGCGATCCATGCAGAGGGTGGCCGATTTCTGATCCAGCTTGGCCATGCCGGGGCCAACGTAGCCGATACCGATGCCGGACGGCCCCTTCTCGGACCCTCACCGATCATGTCGCGCCTGTCCCGTGAAACGCCCAAAGAGATTTCGACACATGAGATCGACGAGCTGGTCGAGGCCCATGTCGACGCTGCGGAGCGCGTTCGCAAGAGCGGTCTTGACGGGATCGAGATCCTTGCCGCCTTCGGATATCTGGCGACTGCGTTTCTCTCACCGTATTCCAACACGCGCGAGGACGATTACGGGGGGCCGCTGGAAAATCGAATGCGGTTCCTGCTGCGCGTGATCGGGGCAGTGCGCGAGAGGCTGGGGCCGGATCGGATTCTGGGCGTGCGTCTGCCGGGGGATGAGCGGGTCAAGGGCGGTCTTTCGCCGGATGACATGAAGGCAATCGCGGCGCGCCTCGCCCGGACTGGCCAGATCGACTATCTGAACGTCATCGCAGGGACAAACTATGACCGCGACGGACGGATGGATCATTGGCCACCGACCCCCGCACCCCATGGCCTGTTCGTCACCTTAGCGGCAGGTATCAAGGCCGAGATCGCGATTCCGGTTTTCACGGTGGGCCGCATCACCGATCCACGAATGGCCGAGGCGATTCTTGCGCGTGGAGATGCCGATATGGTCGGCATGACACGGGCGCAGATTTCCGACCCGCTGCTCGTTCAGAAACTGCGCGAGGGGCGCGCGGAGGATATCAGGCCCTGTGTCGGTGCCAATCTCTGCATTGCGCAGGCGATGGCGGGCAAGCCGATCCGTTGCTTCCACAACCCGCTCACGGGCCGGGAGGAGGCATGGGCCGATGCGGAATTGGCCACGTCTCCGAAGCATGTGGTCATTATCGGCGGTGGCCCCGCCGGACTGGAAGCTGCACGGGTCGCCGCCGAACGCGGTCATCGCGTGTCGTTGTTCGAGGCTGATCCAAACCTTGGCGGACAGTTGCGTCTGTGGGCGCAGGCGCCGATGACCCGTGAATTTGCGAAGACGTTGAACTGGTACGAGGGCCAGTTGACGCGCTTGCAGGTCCGCGTTCACCTGAACCATCGTCTCTCCGCCGAAGACGTGCGCGCGCTGGATGCGGATGCAATGGTGCTGGCAACCGGGGCGCGGCCCGCATCCTCTGGCGTGGTGGAGAAACACGCGCAATCGATACCGGTCATTGATCCGTGGCAAGCCATAACCAGTCTACCGGAGGGGCTGCATATCGTTGTGAATGATGAGGGCGGTGGACGCGCGGCGCTGTCGGCGGTGGATGCGCTGCTCGACAAGAACCGGCTTACGATCACGACGGCGGAATATGCCGTTGGGGAGTTGGTCACGCCGACCGTCCGGGCGACGCTCTACCGCCGGTTTCTTGGGGCGGGTGCCGATCTGCGTCCGTCGGAAGAGATCGCCCGAATTGCGGGGCCTACCGTCACGCTTCGCAACGTGCATTCAGGCATCGAGACGGATTTGGCAGACGTCGATATGGTGGTCGACTGGCGCGGCGGCGTTGTCGTGGACGCTCTGGCCGCAGCCGTTCTGGCAAGGGGCTTGCCGCATCATATCGTCGGGGACTGCGTTGCGCCCCGGCAAGTCCATATCGCGATCGCAGAGGGCGCGATGGCTGGCAGACGAATCTAATTCCGCTCGCACAGCCGAACCACGCACCCACCAAACTGCGGTTCACCTGAGGTCAGGAGACGGATTTTTCGATGAAAATGGACTTATCAAGCAATGCGCGGGGCGGCCTTTACATGGTGCTCAGCATGGCTGCGTTCGTGGCGAACGATACGCTGATCAAACTCGTGCTGGAAGAAGTGCCGCTGTTCCCATCGATCCTGATGCGCGGTGTTGCCGCGACGCTGTTATTGGCCCTGCTGGCGAAGCGGAAGCGCGTGCTGCGACCCAACCTATCGGCGCGAGAATGGCGGTTGGTCTTGCTGCGCTCGGTGGCCGAGATCGGCGGGACACTCTGTTTCCTGACGGCTCTCGCGAATATGCCGCTTGCGAACACGATGGCAATTCTTCAGGCGGCACCGCTTGCGGTAACATTGGCAGCGGCGCTCATTCTGCGCGAGCAGGTAGGCTGGCGGCGGTATACCGCTATCACTATCGGGTTCATCGGCGTTCTGATCATCATTCAACCGGGATCGGAAGGGTTCTCGCCTTATGCGCTATGGGCCGTCGCAACGGTGGGCTTTATCGTTATGCGAGACCTCGTAACACGCCAAATGCCAACCGGAATTCCATCGGTGTTCGTCGCGCTCACCACGTCGATTGCAATAACGGCGACCGCTGGGGTCGGGACATTGTTTCAGCCTGTTGGTGTCATCGGAAACGAGACGATCATCACGTGCGCTGCTGCCGCAGGGTTCATCGTTGTAGCCTATCTTTTCAGCGTTGAAGCCATGCGGCATGGCGAGATCGGATTTGTCTCGCCATTCAGGTACACGGGCCTGATCTGGGCAGTTGTACTCGGATGGCTAGTTTTCGGGGATATTCCGAGTGCGCCGATGCTCATCGGGGCTTCAATCGTGGTCTTGACCGGTGGATATACATTCTATCGGGAGCGGGCCGTGCGAAAACGGGCGGCAGCTATGCGTCCCTTCGCTGCCTCATGATTGTGCCAGCACCCGATCACTGTCCGTGTCTTAGTCTGAAGACACCGCTAGCCATCGGACCGCATCGTCAAAAAATGTGACTTACCGCCAACTCAATGTGGATGCGAGTTTCCGCCAGTTCGATTCTGCCATGTATGACAGCAAGCCATACCAAATGGTGAAGTGTGGTTTCGAAGGTGGTTCAACACTTCCCTATGCAAATTTTCATATTGAAAATCAGCACTTTACAGCCTAGAATGGTGCGGTCGGGGAGACTCGAACTCCCACGGGTGTTACCCCACAGCGACCTCAACGCTGCGCGTCTACCAATTCCGCCACGACCGCATGTCTGGGCAGGGCCGCGAAATAGCAAAGGGCGAGCGGCTTGGGAAGCGTTATTTTCAACGATCTGTGCTGGTTACGCACGGAAGGCTTCCAGCGTTCCCCGATCGATGTCGATGCCTAACCCCGGACCCTGCGGAATGGCGACGCGGCCCGCTTCATGCTCGATGGGATTGCGCAGCACTGCCATGCGATAGGCATGGGGTGTACGGTCGAATTCAAGCCATGGGTCACGCGCCGTATGCCGCCCCGGCTGCGGCGGGATCGTGGCAAGCATATGCAGCGATGCGGCCACGGCCACCCCCGTCCCCCAGACATGCGGCACGACGCGGATGCCGCGTGTCTCTGCCTCCGAGATGATTTTGCGCATTTCGGTGATACCGCCGCAGCCAGCTACATCGGGTTGCAAAATATCGACTGCCCCAGCATCCAACGCTTGACGATGCGCCGCACGCCCGTGCCATGTCTCGCCCCCCGCCACGGGGAGCGGCTGCCCCTCTCGCACGCGCATATAGGCATCGAGGGTTTCGGGCACCACAGGCTCCTCGAACCAATCGATTCGGCAATCCGCGACTCGGCGGCCCAGCGCGATGGCCTCTATGGCATCATAGCCATGGTTTGCATCAATCATCAGATGCGCGTCACCGATGGCCTCGCGCACGGCACGAATAACCGCCTCATCCTCGTCGATACCAAACCCGATCTTGATCTTCGTCGCGGTGAACCCTTCGGCGATATATCCCGCCGTCTCCTCGACCAGCTTTTCAAGCCGGTTGCGGCCATGGGGGCGAAAACCACCCGTGGCATAGGCGGGCACATCCGTACGGAATGCCCCGCCCAGCAAAGCATGAACCGGTGCGCCGTAATGCCTGCCCGCGATATCCCACAGCGCGATATCGATACCCGATTGCGCCGTCATTGTCGCCCCGCGCTGCCCTTGGTCGCGCCATGCCGAATAGAGATCGAACCATATCGGCTCGATGGCCAGTGGATCACGCCCGACCAGTGCAGGCGTCATCGCCCCAACGATAGCGGCGTTCACATGGCTCGGCCCTAGACATTCACCCCAGCCGGTAATGCCCGCATCCGTCTCGATCTCCACCAGACATGCCGCACGCTCGGTAAAGGTCGAGAATGCACTATCGAAGCGATTATCGCCGTCAAGCACCTGCGTCAGACAATGGGTATGGATGGCGGTAATCTTCATCGGGCGCTCCTGTATTCGGGCTGCATTTCCAGTCGTAATCCACCACGCGATACGGCACCATCCCCCCAAACTACATAAGGGGAGACGATCATGCCGATATTTGAAACAGATCGCCCCAAGCGTTCACGCCTGATCGTGACCGGAGCCGCCGGAGGCATTGGACAGATGATCCGGGGCAAGCTCGATCATCTCGCCGATGAGGTGGTGCTGTCGGATATTGATGATGTGGAAGTTTCGGGCAACGAAGTCTCGCGCCCTTGCGATCTGACCGATCTTGATGGAATACGGGCATTGTTAAAAGGTGGCGGCGATGTGTTGCATTTCGGGGGGCAATCGATGGAAGCGCCTTTCGAGCGCATTCTCAACTCAAACCTAATTGGCACATATAATCTCTACGAAGCCGCACGGCTCGAAGGCGTGCGGCGCGTCTTCTTCGCCTCCTCAAACCACGCCATCGGCTTTCATCCGCGCGAGGAAATGCTGGATGCCGACAGTGTCACTCGCCCCGATACGCTCTACGGCGTCTCGAAGGTTTATGGCGAGGCAATGGCGCGCTTCTACTATGATAAATTCGGGGTCGAGAGCCTGATCCTGCGTATCGGGTCATGCTTTCCAAAACCCGCTGACCAGCGGCAGCTGGCAACGTGGATGTCGGTGGATGACATGATCCGGCTGTTCGGGCGCATGATCCACGCACATCGGCTAGGCTGTCCAATCCTCTACGGCGCGTCGGACAACACGGAGTCATGGTGGGATAATAGCAAAACAGCCTATCTCGGCTGGCAGCCGCAAGATAGCTCGGATGCATGGCGTGACGGGATGCCGGATGATTACTGGCACCCAGACGAGCCAAAGGCCCGTTATCAGGGTGGAATCTTTGTCACTTACGGGCATCCGGGCACGAAGATGCCGGAGTAACAGACCCTAAAGCGAGTTGCGTTTATCCTGAATCATCAAGCGCCATATTTTGCGCGGCTCTTGGCGCGAAACATGGCTCAGGTTTATCGCAAATGGCTATAGGGCGGCGCAGTGCTGGCGCGCTCGACAAAAGACAAATCAACGGCGCGGTGAAAGGGATTGGGCGGCTCGCCACTCTCGCTCATGGCGACGATGGCATCTGCCGCCAGCCGCCCGATCCGCCGCGCAGGCAGGCGCACAGTCGTCAGCCCCGGCTCGAATTGCGCCGATCCGCGTAGGTCGCCGATCCCCACGACCGACACGTCCTGCGGCACGCGCAGGCCCAGAGCGGTACAAGCGAATATAACGCCATGGGCAATCACGTCATTACCGCAGACGATGGCTGTAGGCGGGTCGTCGGATAGAAAGCGCAGCGCCAGCGCCTTTGCCTCGCCCATATCGTAGGAACAGGCCAAGCGTCGATGTCCCGGCACAGCCGCGCCAGCCGCCTCCATTGCCCCGAGCGCCCCGTTGATCCGGTCGCGCGCCCGATCATTGGCTTCCGCTTCGGGAAAGACCATCGCAATGTCGCGGTGTCCCAACTCTAACAGATGCTCCGTCACCAACCGCGCCGCACGGGCGTTATCCGCCCCGATACAGGGCAGCGCAGAGGCCGGATCGTAGTTCCAGATGGCAATTACCGGAACGCCCCGCCGTTCCAGCATCGTCAGCGGCACAGCTTCATGCGCGAACCCGACCAGTACCACGCCGTCAATCCGTCGCTCCAATAACGACCGCACAATCCCAGTTTCTAACGACAAATCATATCCATGGGCGGCGATCAGCATCGTCCGGTCATGTTCGCGCAATTGTCCGGCGAAGGCTTCGATCATCTCGGCAAAGATGGCATTATCGATGGTCGGCACGATCAGGCCCACGGTGCCAGAGAACCGCGCCTGCATCCCGCCCGCCAGCCGGTCGCGGATATAGCCCAGTTCCTGCGCGGCAGTTTCGATTCGCTTGCGCGTCATGGGGCGAACCATATCGGGACGCGCAAAGGCACGGCTGACGGTGGCGATGGACACGCCCGCCCGTGCCGCAACCTCAACGATTCCGGGCGGACCCTTGCGTGAATCGCGTTGTTTCATAAGGTTAGCATATCGTTAAATGAAAACGTTTGCATTCATGTTTTCATCCGTTAGCGTCATCGTTAACCGCACCCGCAAGAGGTGTGGAACGGAGAAGGTGCGAATGGAATTTCTGAGTTATTTCGGCGGCGTTTTTGAGCCGGTGGCAATGCTGCTGCTGCTTGGCGGTACGGTTGGCGGATTGATCTTAGGTGCAACACCGGGCCTGTCGCCGACAATGGCCGTCGCGCTGCTCATCCCTTTTACGTTCCACCTCTCGCCAACCCATGGACTCATCCTCCTGGGCGCGGCCTATACCTCGACGGTCGCGGGGGGCGCAGTTAGCGCAATCCTGCTGCGTATCCCCGGCGCACCCGCCAATATTGCCACCGCCCTCGATGGCCACGAAATGGCGAAGCAAGGCGAGGGCGCGCGGGCGCTGCATCTGTCGTTCCTCGCTTCCGGCATTGGCGGCGTAATTGGCGTGTTGCTGCTCATCTTCCTCACTCCGGTTCTTGCCCAATGGGCGCTCGCCTTCGGCCCATCGCATCTATTCTGGATGGCGATTTTGGGCGTTACACTCATCGGTTCACTTGACAGCAAATCCTTCGTGAAGGGGCTGTTGTCAGGCTGTATCGGCCTATGGCTCTCCACTATCGGCTATGATGATATGCAGGGTGCGCCGCGTTTTATCTTCGCAGATGCACTCACGGGCGGCATCAACATCATCGCCGCCCTTATCGGCCTGTTCGCCATTCCGCAGGTCATGGAGATGTTCGCGAAGGGTCGCAACGCGGCGGCCATTCAGGCCGTGACGGTCACGAAGCACAAACTCTCCGCCTCGGCGAAGGAAATCGGCCAGTCAGGGCGCGCGCTGACGGTCGGGACGGTCGTCGGCTCGATCATCGGTCTTATCCCCGGTGTTGGCGGACAGATCGCCGGGTTGGTTGCCTATGATCAGACCCGCAAGCTCTCGCCCCATAAGGCAAAATTCGGCACGGGCCATCCCGAAGGCGTCATCGCCGCCGAATCCGCCAATAACGCGATGGTTGGGCCGTCCCTCGTACCGCTGCTGACTCTCTCGATCCCCGGATCGCCTACGGCTGCCGTACTGCTCGGTGGATTGTTGATCCACGGCATCTTCCCCGGCGGCGACCTGTTCGAGCGTCACCCGGAGGTGATCTGGACCTTCATCAATTCAATGCTGCTGGGCCAAATCCTTATGGTTGCCTTCGGTATCTGGATTGCGGCTTCAGCGGCAAAGATCGCTCGTGCACCCATGCCGATCATGGCGGCGGCGGTTCTGATCCTTGCGGTATTCGGCTCGTATTCGGTGCAACAATCAATGGGCGATGTCTACGTCATGCTGGTGCTTGGCATTGGTATGTATGCATTGGAGAAATTCGGCTTCTCCGCCGCGCCGCTAGTGCTGGGCCTCATCCTCGGCCCAATTGCGGAAGCGAATTTCATCCAAGGATCGATGATCGCCACGGCCACGGATGGCTCGCTCGCCTACTTCTTCGGTGGCCCGCTTAATATCGCGCTGGTGTCATTAGTGGTCGGCTCGATCCTCTACAGCTTCCTGTCGAATCGTCAGGTTAATACTGCGCTGAAAACGGTGGAGGCGGCGGAATGATGATGGATATCATGAATGGCCCTTCCCCCTCCCCTACGAGGAGGGAGGGCTTTTGGTCAGACCTTACGAAGGGTTGTGCAGCATGACTGGCGCGCGCACCCAACACATCGTCCCCGCCGGAATCGTTCTCGCCGTCGCCATAATCGTCGCGTGGCTCAGCTTTACCGAAGAACCTACCGAAGCATTCCTGTTTCCGAGGATCATATCTGTCGCCTTTGTCGGGCTGGCCGTCTGGAACATGTATCGCGCGGCGGCGGGTCTGGCCCGCGTCGGTGGGGGGATCGACGGGCGCACGGCACTCAACGTCCTGCCCGGCCTGATCGTCGCACTGGCCTTTGTGTTCTTTGCGGCTACGGCGCTGGGATTCTATGTGGCGGGGACGCTGACCTTCCTCGCGATATATACGATTTACGACCCTACGCCCCTCTCCAGCCTCAATGGATGGGTACGGAGGATCATCGTCACGGCGGTCTTCATGGCCGTGATGTACGGACTTTTCGCGCTGTTGCTGAAGGTACAGACGCCGCGTGGGATGTTTTTCTAAGACGAACGACAAAAAACGAACAAGGGAAGAAACGATGAAAAAGATGATCGCCGGGCTGGGCTTTGCGCTCGCCGCCGCCGCCATGACCACCGGGGCAAACGCCGCCGATACCTATCCCGACCGCCCCATCTCCGTGATGGTTTCCTACGGTGCGGGCGGCGCGACCGACTTTCAGGCGCGCATCGTCACGATGGTCGCGGGCAACGAAGATCTGCTCGGCCAGCCCATCGTCATCATCAACAAGCCCGGTGCGGGCGGGCGCGTCGGCTGGAACTGGCTGGCCACCAAGGCGGATAACGACGGCTACACCGTCGGTGCCTACAACGTGCCCCATTTCATCGCCCAATCCATTAAAGGCGGCGTGCAATATTCCACCGATAGCTTTGAGCCAATTGCTAACTGGGGGTCCGACCCCGCCGTCGTCGTCGTCGGCAAGGATAGCGAATTCGACTCGATGGAAGACCTTGTCGCCTATGCCAAGAAAAACCCCGGCAAGACCACCATGTCGGGCGCGGGCCTGTTCGTCGGCCACCACATCGCGGCGCTTCAGATCGAGAAGGCTTGCGACTGCAAGATGGCCTATATCCCCACCAAAGGTGGTGGCGCAGCGGCCATGAAGGCAGTCATCGCCGGTGACACGCTGGCGGGTATCAACAATCTGTCCGATGCCTACCGCGCGCGGGAGGCGGGCAACGTCAAAATCCTCGGCGTCGCCGATCTGGAGCGGAACGAGGAATTCCTCGCCGATGTGCCGACCCTCAAGGAAGCCGGTCTCGATGTAGATAACTCCTCCGTCAACTTCCGTGGCCTAATGGTCCCGAAGGGCACCGATCCGGCGGTCATTGAAATGCTGGCCGCGAAAGTGCCGGAGATGTTTGCCAATGGCCGCGTTGCCAAGCGCATGAAAGCGGGCGGCTCACCGATGAAGATCATGACCCGTGATGAAGTTTTGAAGATGTGGTCCGAGCGTCAGACTTATCTCGAAGAACTACTCGAAGGACTCTGAGAACGACCCCGGCGCGTCAATTGCGCCGGGTATTGTGCAGCACGCGCAAGACCTCGGATGCCGCCACACACGGCATCCGAGACGACCTTCCGATTTCAGGAAAATGTACCATGGCCTCCCCAGCCCTCGCCCCCCTCTCCGACGATGCCGCCATCGTCGAAACCATTATGGACCGCGCCCGTATCGCACAGGCGGCTTTCGAGCGTAATGGCTCGCAAACGGTCTATGACCGCGCCGCGCTTGCCGTTGCTTGGGCGCTCATGGACCCAGACCGCAACGCCGAACTCGCGGCAATGGCAGTCGAGACGACGGGTCTGGGTAATGTGGCTGATAAGATCACCAAGAATCACCGCAAGACGCTGGGCCTTCTGCGCGATATCAAAGATGCGACAACCTACGGAATCCTCTCCGATGATTCAGTCACCGGCATCACCGAAATCGCCCGCCCCAAGGGCGTGATTGGCGCAGTCGTGCCCTCGACCAACCCAGTCGCGACCCCCACGAACAACGCGATTAATGCGCTGAAATGCGGCAATGCCATCGTCCTCTCGCCCTCGCCAAAGGGCAACATCGTTTGCGAAAAGCTGATCGGCTACATCCACGCTGAATTCGCAAAGATCGGCGTGGACCCCGACCTCGTGCAAATGGTCCCGGCACCATCATCAAAGGCCAAAACGCAGGCGTTAATGGAAACCTGCGACCTGCTGGTCGTCACCGGCTCCCAAGACAATGTTCGCCGCGCCTATTCCTCCGGTACGCCCGCGCTTGGCGTCGGAGCGGGTAACGTGACGGTCATCGTGGACGAAACCGCCGACCTCGCCCATGCTGCGCAAAAGATTGCGGCGTCAAAAACCTTTGACAACGCCACCTCCTGCTCATCCGAAAACGCGCTGGTTGTGACCGATGCCATCCGTGACAATTTCCTGCGCGAGATTCACGCGGCGGGCGGACGCTTTGTCGAAGGCCGCAATGCCCAAACCCTGAAAGACGCGCTGTTTGGCGGCGGCGGCTTAAACCGCCACATGATCGCCCGTGATCTGCCGGAAATGTTGGCCGCCGCCGGGGTGGTGGTGCCTGAACCTGAAACCGCGCGTTTCATCCTAATCGAAGGTGACGGCATCGGCCCGGATCACCCAGAATCGGGCGAGAAACTCTCGCTTATCACCACGCTCTACGCCGCCCGCGACTTTGACCATGCGCGCGAAGTCACCGCAACTGTGCTGGCCCACCAAGGCGCGGGTCATTCGGTCGGCCTACATTCCACCGATGACACCCGCGCGCGTTTGCTAGGCCAAACATTGCCGACCTGCCGCGTGATCGTCAATCAGGCGCATTGCTTTGCCACGGGTGGCTCGTTCGATAACGGGATGCCGTTTTCGTTGTCGATGGGCTGCGGGTCGTGGGGTGGGAACTCCATCGACGACAACCTCAACTACACGCACTTTATGAATGTCACCAAGGTTGTCCGCACCATTCCGCCCAACGAACCATCGCTGGATGATGTCTTCGGCGATTACTGGCAGGCTGCCGGTCGATGAGTGGCTCTGTCGGCGATGTATTGGCGGCACGGGCGACCGAGACCCCTGACGTACCATTCCTGATAGACCCTGACGATACCGCGCTGACCTATGCCCAAGTCGCCGCGCGAGCAGGCGGATTGGCTGGCTGGCTGGCCGCTCAAGACATTGCCCCCGGCGATAGTGTGGCTTGGGCCATGCCTAATGGCCCGACCTCCGCGCTGACTTTGCTTGGCATTTTGCACGGCGGGTATTTGGCCACGGCCATCAACCTTGTCGCAGGCCGCGATATCATCGCCTATGTCCTTGATCATTCCGACGCGCGCATCGTCTTCGTCACCGAGGAAACCGAGCCATTACTGACCGAGGCGTTAGCCCAATCCTCCTCACAAGCGCGATTGATCCGGGTCGCACTAGACCTCTTTGACCACGCGCCCAGCGCCGCTAAAGTAACCTGCGAAAATGATGCGCTGCTTATGTACACCTCTGGTACGACGGGGCGGCCAAAAGGTGTGACGTTAACCCACCGCGCCCTGCTAGCTGGGGGCGAAAATCCCACCGTTGCCCATGCGTTGACCCCCGCTGACCGCGCCCTTTGCACCTTACCGCTCTACCATATCAACGGGTTATGCGTGACGATCATGGGGCCATTGGTTTCCGGCGGGTCGGTCGTGCTGCCGCCGAAATTCTCGGTACAGCGGTTCTGGCCGCTGATCCGCGAGCATCGCGCGACGTGGTTTTCGGTCGTGCCGACGCAGATTTCCTATCTTCTCCACGACGAAACACCATTCGAGGCCATCCCGTCACTCCGTTTCGGACGCTCCGCCTCCGCCCCCCTCTCGCCAGACGTACAGACGGCTTTTGAGGCGCGGTTCAACGTGCCGATCATCGAGACGATGGGCCTGACCGAAACGGCGGCGCAGATCCTCTCGAACCCCCTGCCCCCCGGCACACGCAAGGTCGGCTCGCCCGGTGTTGCTATCGGCAACGAGGTGATGATCGCCGACAAAGCGCAGGCCGAAGCACCGCGCGGCACAGAGGGCGAAGTGCTGGTACGCGGTCCCAACGTCATGCGCTGCTACCGCGCCAATCCGCAGGCCACCGCCGAGGCGCTGACCCCTGATGGATGGCTGCGCACGGGTGATCTGGGGCGTATGGATTCGGATGGCTACGTCACCATTACTGGGCGGCTCAAGGAGTTGATCATCAAGGGCGGCGAAAACATCGCCCCGCGCGAAGTGGACGAAGCCCTTTACACCCATGCAGACGTCATCGAAGCCGCCGCCTTCGCCTGCCCCTGCGACCTCTATGGCCAGCGGATCGAGGCGGGCGTGATGCTGGCAAAAGGTTCCACAGCCACCGAAGCCGTCCTTATCGCCCTTTGCATTGAGCGTATAGGTCGCTTCAAAGCGCCCGACCGCGTCCACGTCTTCCCCGAACTACCAAAAGGACCATCGGGCAAGATTCAGCGGATTAAGCTTGCTGCGTTGGTGCTGGAGGCGTCCTGACGACGCCATTATTCGCAAGAAACACCCTTGCGAAACACCCCGACGCATTGACCCGCTCGTTATCTCGTGTATGCCTCCGCGCAACAATATTTCGCTGCGGAGTTGGCACATGACGGAACGGGTAGACGTACAGGGATTGCAGGTCGAGCGCGGCCTCTACGAGTTCATCCAGAACGAGGCGCTCCCCGGTACTGGCGTCGAGGCGAACACCTTCTGGGTCGGCTTCGCCGCTCTACTCGGCAGCCTCACTGCCAAGAATCGTAGCCTGCTGAAGAAACGCGAAGAGCTGCAAAGCCAGATCGATGGCTGGCACCGCGATAACGGCGCGGGCGACCCGGCGGCCTATCGCGCTTTCCTGACCGAAATCGGCTACCTCACCCCCGAAGGCGAGGCTTTCGAGATCGAGACACGCGGTGTCGATTACGAGATCGCCATGATCGCCGGGCCACAGCTCGTGGTCCCCATCACCAATGCGCGCTATGCGCTTAATGCCGCTAATGCCCGCTGGGGTAGCCTTTATGACGCCCTCTACGGCACCGATGCCATGGGCGACCTGCCCCCGGCGGGCGGCTACAGCGTAGATCGCGGCGACCGGGTAATCGACTGGGCCATGGCCTTCCTTGATGATGTTGCGCCCCTAAACGGCACTGGCTGGGCCGCGCGTGCTGGCTTTGAGATCAGCGACGGCAATCTGCGCGTCGAGACCGAGGACGGACGCACTGTCCGCCTGCAAAACGAAGGCGCTTTCGTTGGATATGCAGGCGAACGCCAATCACCAACCGCCATTCTCCTGCGCAATAATGGCATTCATATCGAGTTGAAGATCGACCGCGAAGACCAGATCGGCAAGCGCGATGCGGCGGGAATCGCCGATATCATCCTCGAAGCGGCCCTGACCACGATCATGGATTGCGAGGATTCCGTCGCCTGCGTCGATGCCGAGGATAAAACCCTCGCCTATCGCAACTGGCTGGGCCTGATGAAAGGTGATCTCTCCACAGATCTACAAAAGGGCGGTAAGACCGTCACCCGCGCGCTCAATACTGACCGCGAGTACACCAGCGCATCGGGTGGCGAGATCGCCTTGCATGGTCGCTCGCTGATGCTGGTCCGTAATGTCGGCCACCTGATGACTAATCCGGCCATCCTTGACCGCGATGGCAACGAGGTTTTCGAGGGCTTGATGGACGCCGCCGTCACCGCCCTGATCGCGCTGCATGATATCCGCGCCGACAAGCCCAAAGGTACCATCCGCAATTCGCGCACCGGCAGTATGTATGTCGTCAAACCCAAGATGCATGGCCCCGCCGAAGTCGCCTTCGCCGACGAAATCTTCGCCCGCGTTGAGGATTTTCTGGAGATGGAACGCCACACCATCAAAATCGGCATCATGGACGAGGAACGCCGTACCTCGGTCAATCTCAAGGAATGCATCCGTGCGGCTAAGCACCGCGTCGCCTTCATCAACACCGGCTTCCTCGACCGTACCGGCGACGAAATCCATACCGACATGGAGGCGGGCGCAATGGTCCGCAAAGCGGCCATGAAAGGCACCGAGTGGATTGCCGCTTATGAAGACTGGAATGTCGATATCGGCCTCGCCTGTGGCCTGCGTGGACGGGCACAGATCGGCAAAGGCATGTGGGCGATGCCCGACCTGATGGCCGATATGCTGGTCCAGAAGATCGGCCATCCAAAGGCGGGCGCGAACACCGCATGGGTGCCGTCCCCTACGGCGGCCACGCTGCATGCTACCCATTATCACAAGGTCGATGTGGGCGCAGTACAGGACGAATTGGTCAAGAACGGCCCCCGCGCCACTTTGGGCGGTCTGCTGACGCTACCGCTCGCAACGGATACCAACTGGCCCGAAGATGACCTGACGGAGGAGTTGGAAAACAACGCCCAAGGCATCCTCGGCTACGTCGTCCGCTGGATCGATCAGGGTGTTGGCTGCTCAAAAGTGCCCGATTACCACGATGTCGGCCTGATGGAAGACCGCGCCACCCTGCGCATCTCCGCCCAGCATATCGCCAACTGGCTGCACCATGATATCGTCACCGAAGATCAGGTGATGACGGTGATGAAGCGCATGGCGGAAAAGGTCGATGGCCAGAATGCTGACGACCCCGCGTATGAAGCCATGGCGCCCGGTTTCGACGGCGTGGCCTTCCAAGCCGCCTGCGACCTCGTCTTCAAAGGCCGCGAACAGCCGTCAGGCTATACCGAGCCAGTGCTGCATGCGCGCCGTCTGGAGAAGAAGGCGGGCTGACGAAACGAAGCCCCGAACCGTAGTCCGGGGCTTCGTTACCTCTGGCACAGCTCCATATAGCGGGCCGTTATTCTACATTTGGCAAATCAAGCAAAGACCTGATCATATTCAGGCGCACTCGCCCCAGTCAGGCCCGAGGGTGGCATGCCGTAATTATTCTGACCGTCAGTCCCGCTGAAAAAGCCAAGATAGATGTTCCATATGATGATGAGGAGGAACGGCAAGAGCGGATTGATATACGCCGATCCACCCACCGCAAACATCACATAAACAAGCGTCCAGCCTGACCGATCCAGATCGTGCAGGCGCTTCACGACCAGCGCAAAGGACGGATACAACGAGAGCAGGCTGACGATGGCCCAGATCGCTAGAGACATCACTGCTAGCTCCATCCCCACCATGGGATTATCGACGCTGGGATTATGCTGCACGGCCATCACCGCGCCGAACACGCCACCGACGACTCCGCCCAGAACACTGGCTGCGGTCATTATGATCATCGAGCCGACCCAGAAGCCTGCTCGTCCAGTGCGGCCCTTGAAGCTGAACAACAGTTTCATCATCGTAGAATTCCTTCCCCCAACATTGCCCTTGAAGAATAGGAAAAAGGGTTGAGGAAATTCTTTCTACGCGCCCCACGATTAGTAGAACACGACGGTCATTTATACGACATTAGAGTCAAATCCAGCATATCGCGCTACTTCAACACAATCGCCGACAACCCCCGTCCATAATCGCCTTCGCCTTTATGCAGCGCACGGCGGTTGGAGTAGAAGCGTTCCTCATCGGCATAGGTACACTCGCCGCAAAAGGCCGAATGCCGCACACCATAGGCTTTAAGCGCCGCTTGGCAGTATCCGGGCAGGTCAAAGCGGAACTTCCCATCTTCGGTATCAGGCCGGAAATGCGCGGCATTACCTGAATCTGCGGCAAGAAAACGGTCGCGATAAACCGTATCCACCTGATAATTTGCCTGCGTGATGCATGGTCCGATTCCGGCGTGGATGCGCTGACGCTCGGCCCCCAGCGCGATCATCGCCTCGACGGTCGCCTCTAGCACTCCGCCCAGCGCGCCTTTCCAGCCCGCATGGGCCGCCCCGATTACGCCCGCCTTCTCATCCATGAACAGGACCGGCGCGCAATCGGCGGTCAGAATGCCAAGCGCCAGCCCCGGCGTGTCCGTAACCATCGCATCGGCTTTCGGTTGCTTGCCCGGTCGCCATGCGGTCGTGACGGTCATCACGTCGGCGCTGTGATACTGATGCACCAATAGCAGCGCCTCGCGCCCCACCCCTATTTTTCGCGCTGCATAGCCCCGGTTCTTCGCTACATTCTCGCGCGGATCGTCTTTCGCGCCCCGCCCGCATTGCAGCCCCGAATAGATGCCTTCTGACACCCCGCCCTTGCGAGTGAAGAAAGCATGACCGATGCCGTCACCCTGCAACGCACCGATTTCGATTATTTCGATCATGCGCCCAACTCCTCCGCAAACCCC
>CALFVD010000177.1 GCA_937928005.1 uncultured Neomegalonema sp.
TGTGATGGCGGTTGCCGGGGCGGCGATGCCCCGTTGGCTTGCGCAGGGATACGGGATGCGTGGTCTGAATGACGGTTTGGTCAGCGTTCGCTCTGCTTGGGGGTGGGCGGCGGGTAAGCGGCGGCGCGTCGAAAGCATCCATGGCTGGCTACCGCTCAGCGCAGAGGTCGCCGAGGATGTGATCGCGTTTCTGAAGACAGGCGATATTCCGCCGGAGGTGCCCGAATGAGCGATTTTCTCGTTGCGCCTGACCCGTCGCTACCCCGCCTTACCCGCGCGGTTAGCGGCATTGATCATACCGGTGTAGCGGTTGATTTGCGCGTGGTTGAGGAGCGGCCTTTGACCATCTTCCTGAACGCGCAGGAGATCGTCACGGCAATGACCATTGGCGATTATCCCGAAGAACTGGCCATTGGCTATCTGCTTAATCAAGGGATGCTGCGCCGGGACGATACCTTGACGGGTATTGATTATGACGAGGAGTTGGAGGTCGTCGTGGTGCGCACGGAGCGCGCCACGGATTACGAGGAAAAGCTCAAGAAGAAGACCCGCACCAGCGGTTGCGCCGTCGGCACGGTCTTCGGCGACATGATGGAAACCTTGGAGGGGTTAACCCTGCCCGCCGCCGAATTGCGCACGAGTTGGCTCTACGAATTATCAAAGCGGATTAACACTGTGCCTTCGCTCTATCTCGAAGCTGGGGCGATTCATGGGTCGGTGCTGTGCCGTCAGAATCGTCCGCTCGTTTATATGGAGGATGTCGGGCGACATAACGCGGTTGATAAGATCGCCGGTTGGATGTTTCGCAATCGTGTCGATCCGGGCGAACATATCCTTTATACGACCGGGCGGCTGACATCTGAGATGGTGATTAAGACGGCCAGTATGGGTATTCCCGTTCTCGCCTCCCGCTCTGGCTTTACCGCATGGGGCGTTGAGATTGCCCGCGAGGTGGGCCTGACGCTGGTGGGGCGGATGCGGGGGCGCCGCTTTGTTTGCCTATCAGGCGCGGAGCGTCTGGTGATGGATGCCGATCCTGAGGCGGTAGCGGAGGAGGGCGCGCGGCATCGGCGCAAGGGTAGCGGTGACAACTCCTGAACGTCGTAGGATTTGATTCACTATAATCGCCATAATCGTACAAGATATCATGTGCGCTGGACCCGCTGGCTGAGATTAAAGGACGCCCTATGACCGACGCCGCCCCAACAAAAAGCTGGTCCGAATCCTTTGCCACTTTCCTACATCCTCGCGTTATTGCGATGCTGTTCCTTGGTCTGTCTGCTGGATTGCCGATCTTGCTGATTTTCTCTTCCTTGGGGCTTTGGCTGCGTGAAGCGGGTCTGTCTCGCTCCTCTGTGACGATGTTTAGCTGGGCGGCGTTGGGGTATTCCTTCAAGTTTGTTTGGGCACCTCTCATCGATAGATTGCCCGTACCGATGCTGACCCGTTTGATGGGGCGGCGGCGTGCATGGATATTGGTCAGTCAGGCGCTAATCATCACGGCGATTTGCTGGATGGCGCTGACTGACCCGGCGGCGGGCGGATCGAGTCTGACGGTCATGGCTCTTGCCGCCGTTCTGCTTGGGTTTAGCTCGGCTACGCAGGATATCGTGATCGACGCTTACAGGATCGAGTCTGCCGCCGAAGAGTTGCAAGCCATGCTTTCGGCCACTTACATCGCCGGATACCGTATCGGGATGCTCATTGCGGGTGCTGGCGCAATCTACCTCGCCGAGACATTCGGCTCTAATGCCGAGATATATAATTACGACGCATGGCGGCAATCCTATCTATGGATGGCCGCTGCGATGCTGATCGGTGTTGCCGCTACGCTTTTGATCCCCGAACCGGAGCAGGGCCGCAGCGACCGGCATGAGCATGATACGGCGCATTACCTGCGCTTCATTGCCTTATTTGCACTGGCGGTCGGCGGTTTCATTGCTGTGTTCGTATTTAGCGGTGATGCCGTGAGTGCCGCGCGTGCATCCCTCGCTGATATCTTTGGTAATAAGGCTTTGGCTGGATTTATCGTTGAACTCGTTCGCCTTGCTATCGGCATCGCGGTTGCCGGGGCGTTAGCCTTTGCTGGGGTGTGTGGAGGGCTGGCCGACCGGGCGATGGTCGTGGATTCCTATGTTGATCCGGTTCGTGATTTCTTTCAGCGATACGGTATGGGCCTCGCGTGGCTGCTGTTGGCTCTGATCGGCCTTTACCGCATCTCCGATATCGTGTTGGGCGTGATTTCAAACGTGTTTTATCAGGATATTGGCTTCACAAAGTCCGAGATCGCCGCGACGGTGAAGACTTTTGGCCTGTTTATGACCATTGCCGGGGGCTTCATCGGCGGAATTCTTGCCGCGCGCTATGGCGTGATGCGCATCCTGTTCGCGGGGGCTTTGCTGACTGTCCTCACCAATCTATTGTTTATCCTGTTGGCCGAGACAGGGCGGAATATACCGTTGCTCTACCTCGTGATATCAGCGGATAACCTGACTGCGGGTCTGGCCAGTGCTGCCTTTGTCGCCTTTCTGTCGAGCCTGACGAATGTTAGTTTTACCGCCGTGCAATATGCGATTTTTAGCTCGTTGATGACGTTGTTCCCTAAGATCATTGGCGGGTATTCAGGCACGATTGTGGATAGCATGGGCTATTCCGTCTTCTTTCTGATTGCCGCCGCGCTTGGCGTGCCGGTCCTGTTGTTGATTGTAATCGCCAATCGACGGTTGAAGATTGCCGAGGGCGACTGATTTCCCTTTGGTTTTATGCGCTATAGCGATTTGCACATTTGTTGAATCAGGTTTCCCGCCAAGATTCGCGTGAAACCTGATGCTTTATGGATCAACGTTTGCGCAATTCGCTTTAACGGCTTATCTCCGCTGCATATAGCGATTTGCGCATTTGCTGAATCAGGTTTCCCGCCAAGACCCGCGTGAAACCTGATCTTTTGTGGATCAACGTTTGCGCAATTCGCTTTAAAGGGGAACACGCCATGCCATCGAACGGAACCATCATCGCGGGCGGCATTGTCGTCATTGGCGTCATCTTCGGCGGGGCGATGTGGTATGCGCAGCAAACGCAATATTACGACACCGTAACGGATGTAACCGCCGTCACCATCGGCGGGCATAACTTCCCCGTTACAGGCTATTCCGGCACAGATGGCACCCGTACTCCGCTGAAACTGCGAGGGTGTTTCACGTTGGCCGACCCCGCCGCCGCGATTGCCGCCGGAGACCCGGCTCCGCGCGCCATACCGCTTACCACGCCTGATTGGATCGAATGCTTTGATGAGGAAACGATCCTTGCCGATATAAAATCGGGGGATGCCACCCCTATCATGGCGGGTCTTGATGAGGGCGACGGGGCCGACTTGATGATGGCGATTTACCCCGATGGCCGCGCGTTTTCGTGGCGCAAACCGAACGATAAGTACAAAGAATAGGGGCAGGCACCCTTATTCTTTGAACGCTCGCTCGAAATTGTCGGTGATGGGTTTTAGGAGATAGGTGAGCGGGGTGCGGGATTCTGTCTGAATGTAGATTTCGGCAGGCATTCCCGGCACCAGCTCGTTTTCCTTACCCAAGCGTTTGCGTTCCTCATCGGTGAGGAGGATTTCGACGGCGAAATAGGGCGCGCCGCTTGTTTCGTCGATCTTACGGTCGGCGGAGATACCAAAGACTTCGCCTTTGAGTTCGGGGGTTGTGCGCTGGTTAAAGCTGGTGAAGCGCACGCGGGTTGGGCCACCGATATTGATTTTATCGCGCTTGTTGGTCGCGATACGCGCCTCCAATATCAGGCGGTCGGCGACGGGTACGATGGTCATAATCGGATCGCCGGGGCCGACAACTGCGCCGGTGGCGAAGATGTTCATATCCTCGACCACGCCGTCGGAAGGGGCGCGGATTTCGATGCGTTTGAGGGCATCGGTCGCAACGATCATGCGCTGGCGCAGTTCGGCGATGCGGGTTTCGACATCGCGCAGTTCACCGATGGCTTCCTCGCGGCGGGATTCGCGTAGGCGGGTGATTTCGATCCGGGTTTCCTGAATCTGGCGTTGCAGGCGGGCTTCGTCTGACAGGAGCGCGCCGATTTCGCCCTCGATACGAGCGCGCTCGCGGCGGAAGTTTTCAAGGCGGCTGCGGATCGAGAGGCCACGGTCGAGCAATCCCTGCTGAACCCTGACTTCCTCATCAATAGAGCTAAGCTGGGTGTTAAAGCCTGTGCGGCGGGCCTGCGATGCTTTGATCTCGTTTTCAAGCTGGGCAATGCGTTCGCCAAGTTGGGCGCGTTGCTGGCGATATCCAGAAAGGCGGGATTCGAACAGATTACGCTGCCCGCGTACGACCTCGCTGAGTTCGGCGTCATCGCGAGCACGGTCGAGCACAATTGAAGGGAAGACGACCGAGGTTTTCTCGTCGCGCACGGCAAGGAGGCGCGCGCGGCGGACGAGGAATTCTAGAAGTTGGGTATCGACGATGCTGAGGCTGGCCTTCTGGGTCGTTTGATCAAGGCGCAGGAGCGGCTGCTGTGCTTTTACGATATCGCCGTTCTTGACGAAAATAGCGCCAACAACACCGCCTTCGGGATGCTGGACGGGTTTGGATTTCGTCTCAACACGCAACTCGCCTTGGGAGACGATTGCGCCTTCGAGTTTGGCATTGGTGCCCCACCAGGTCATGCCACCAAATAAGCCAAGAATGACGGCACCGCCGAAGAGAACATAGCCGCGTGCCCGCCAGCGGGTGGGGTCATGGGCAAAGGTTGCTTGTGATTTCTTCATGTTACGCTCCCTGCGACGGACCGGTTGATCTGTGTCACCTGTCCGTGGTTGCTGGTCGTCTGTTTGAGGATCTCGTCGCGCGGGCCGAAGGCGACCGGCGTGCCATCGCGCATGACGAGCAAGCGGTCACAGACGGCGATGGCGCTGGGACGGTGAGCCATGACGATAACGGCACGGTGTCGCTCCTTGGCTTGGCGGATCGCATGGATGAGGGATTGTTCGCCCTCGGCATCGAGATTGGCGTTAGGCTCATCGAAGACAAGGAGAGGCGGGTCGCCAAATAGGGCGCGGGCAAGGCCGATACGTTGGCGCTGGCCCCCGGAAAGGGAAGTGCCGCCCTCACCGATTTCGGTATCGTAGCCGTTGGGTAGCTTGAGGATCATATCATGCGCCCCGGCGCGTTCGGCGGCCTGCACGATGTCGCGCTCGTCTGCATCTTCGAGCAAGCGGGCAATATTGCGGGCAACAGTGCCGTTGAAGAGGCCAACATCCTGCGGCAGATAGCCAATCAGTTTGCCGAGATCGGCTTCGGACCATTGATCGAGGGTCGCGCCGTCGAGGCGGATCTCACCGGCAAGCACAGGCCAGATGCCAACAAGGGCGCGGGCGAGGGTCGATTTGCCCGATGCACTGGGACCGATAACGCCAATGGCTTCGCCGGGCTGTACGTCCATCTTAATACCGCGCACGATGGGTGTGCGTGAGCCGGGGGCCGCAACGGCAACATCCTGAACCGTCAGGCGGGCGGCGGGGTCTGGTAGGGCGGTTTTCGGCTCGCTGACCGGCGTGGTTGCGAAGAACTGGGCGAGGGATCTGGACCCCTGACGCGCGCGGGTAAACATGCGCCACTGGGCGATGGCTTGGTCGATAGGGGCGAGCGCGCGGCCCATGAGGATAGATCCGGCAATCATTACACCGGGGGAGATGAGGTTCTGTACCGCCAGCCATGCACCGACCGCGAGGATCGCCGATTGTAGGAACAGGCGCAGGGATTTGGACATGGCCTGAAACAGACCAGCGCGTCCGCTGTGCAGCATTTGAGCTTGGAGCGCCTCGCCGCGCTGCTTGCCCCATTGTTGCTTGGTGGTTTCGATCATACCGAGCGCACGTACAGCTTCGGCTTCGCGGCGAACGCTTTCGGAGTATTTCTCCGCTAGTGCAGTCGCTTTGCGCGATTCCATCTCCGGCTTGACGGTCATGATCTGATTGAACAGCGCGATGATGAGCAGGAGGATGGCCGACCCGACCGCGAACCAGCCGAGATAGGGGTGCAGCACAAAGATCACGGCGATATAAATCGGCGTCCATGGTGCATCGAAAAAGGCGTAAGGGGCGGGGCCGCTGAGAAATTGCTGGATTGATTCCAGATCGCGCATGGCACCGGCGGGCTTGGCGCGCTCACCGGGAATGAGGGCGGTGCGCATGGTGCCCTCAAAGACGCGACCATCGAGAATGGCTTGGAAGCGGGCACCCGCATTGGCAAGGACGCGCCCGCGCAGAAAATCGAGCAAGCCCATCATCAAAAACAAGCCCGCGACGAGCAGAAACAACGCTTGGAGTGTAGGGACCGAGCCACTTGCCAGCACACGGTCATAGACCTGTAGCATGAATAGCGGGCCGGTCAGCATGAGCAAGTTCACGAAAAAACTGAACACTGCCGCGATAATGAACAGACCCTTGGCCGAGAAAAAGGCGGATCGAAACTCTTCGCGCCCGCGTTGTAACGCTGGATTAATCATGGCTGTGTCTTACCCCTGTCAGGCCCGATACACGACGGCCCATACTCACATTATGCGATTACCAGTATATTGTTACAAAAATCCATTGGGGAAGTCTTAGCAGGATTGGATGGCGGGATCGTGACTTAGGTTACAATTTAGCCACCAACGAAGACCGCAATGGCGAAGGCTAACATGGTGGTGCCGAGGGCCGAAAGCGTGGCCCGGTGCAGGCGGTCAAGCATAATCGCCTTGCGCCGCGTCTGGATGACGAAGACAAGGGCAAAGGTGACGATGAAGACGGCGATCAGGACCACGGTGTTAGCTCCGGCTGGGGGTATTGCGGCGCACCATAGGCGGTGTGGGAGCGGGGCGCTATAGGAGAGAGTGCGCTATTGCTATGACCCTGTCGACGTCATGTAAATTCAATACGCCAGTTAGCGACCGCAAGATAGGCGAGCCATGCTTGGCGCGTCTCAATCTTCTCATTTATGCCTATCCCAGCAATTTTGCGGCCAAGGCCAGCATTACGAGGCCGATGAGGGCGTCGAGGATGCGCCATGCGCGGGGTTTGGCGAAGAGAGGGCGTAGGAGGGCTGCGCCAAAGCCGAGGGAAAAGAAGTAGACGAAGGAGGCGCTGACGGCACCGATGCCGAAGGCCCATGGGCTGGGGTATTGGGTGGAAATGGCACCGAGCAGGGCAACCGTATCCAGATAGACATGGGGGTTGAGCCAGGTGAGCGCGAGGCAGGTTAGGATTGCGGCGCGTCGGGACGTTGGCGGGCGGTCGGCGGCGTTGAGCGCGTCGGTGGCAGTGAAGGCGCTCCACAGGCTGCGCAAGCCGTATATGGTCAGGAAAGCGGCGCCACCATAGCGCATGGCCCGTTCGAGCCACGGATAGGCATCGTTGAGCGCGCCAAAACCCGCGACACCCGCGCTGATGAGGATTGCGTCGGAAATGGCGCAAACGAGAACGACCGGTAGGATATGCTCCCCTCGCAACCCTTGGCGTAGGACGAAGGCGTTCTGCGCACCGATGGCGAGAATGAGGGAGAAGCTGAGGATAAAGCCTTGGAGGATGGAGGCGGTCATTCTTCGACGAGAAAGACTTCATCCACCCGGAGCATTCCGAGTTCGGCGCGGGCGCGTTCGTCTAGGAGATCGAGGTTGACGCTGCCCGCGCGTAGCCCTTCGTTGCGGGATTTTCGGGCGGAGAGGGTCTCGTCGAGGCGGTCGATTTCGCGCTGGGCGGTTTGGTGGCGCGCGCCTACGTCTTCGCGGGCCAGCTTGCCGTAGCGGCCCGTGAAGGTCTGGGCGTTGAAATAGACGATGCCCGCTAGCAGCAGCAGGGGCAGGCCGATCAATACCACGATGCGCCGGAACCGTTTCACCCGATAGAATCTCCCAAAGGATGGCCCGCATAGACGGCCATGTCGCCTAGTTCTTCTTCGATGCGGATGAGTTGGTTGTATTTGGCGAACCGATCAAAAGAAGCGCTTCCTGTTATTACCTTTAACGATAAGTTAAATATTACCGTAAACGATGAGGATGTTGCCA
>CALFVD010000178.1 GCA_937928005.1 uncultured Neomegalonema sp.
GGAAATCGCCATGACCATCAACACAACACCCCGTAAATGCCTCGGCTTCAAATCCCCCGTCGAAGCCTTCCTCAAGGAGCTTGGCAAATCCGTCAGCCTGCGCTTCTATCCAACCGTTGCACTTCATTCCTGAATCTACCATACCAGTAATTTTTTTGCATACAGATTCATTTATAAATTATGCGTATTTTTTTGCTATATTAAATATGCTAGGCTTTTTATTTTTTACAGTACGTTTTAGCAAACTTGGTTTAACATCAAAATTACCTATCGAGAAATACGCATTTAGATTCGTGATATACTTTTCTTTTATAACGATATTATACGCCGCTTTTAATTCAAGCTACGACCATGTTAAAACTGCACTGAACAGCCATTATTGGGTTATAGTTTTTCTTCCTTTTCTCAATGCAGTATTTGATTTTATCTCAATTGGCACAACCCGATTTTTACTTCGCAATGCTGTGTTAGAGAATTTTTGGATTGCACGCGGAATTCTGAGCCTTATAGATGCTATTGTAGCGATTGTACTTTTAATATCGTTAGGTTGCTTAATAATTTTTGGAGTACAGTCTATTACGTGGTTAGCAGGAAATCCTTTAATTGATTTAAAAACTATATTTGACGACATTGCCGCCCACCCAGGTTCATATTTGTGGATTTACCTTATCTTGTTTTCGACATTGCTACCCACAATCTTGCATTTTATATTGTGGTGGACAAGTTTAGCTTTCAATAGAATAAATCCACTTAACAAATTAATAGCCTACTGGATCAACCGAAGAGAAATTACAGATGATGCACTTTACAGCATGTATATTATATTCTTCCTGACAGTCCAAATTACATTTTTCACAAGCATGGCAATTATTGGTATCGTTCAAACGTCAACATATATTGTCACTTACTATCCAGCATTTGGATATTATTTTCTTTGGTTTTTTGAGTGGTTTGCTTATTCAATCGGTGCCGCCGTGGAACCAACATCTGTAGAAACAAGACTGCTTATGGACGTGTGACCTTCCGCTCCCCCATCACTTTCCGCAACATCGGCAAAATCACCAGAAACACCCGATACGCCCGTTCCAGCACCCAGCGGCCCACCGCCGTCCGGCCCAAGCACGCGGCCCAGTGCAGGGCGGGCAGGCGGGACCAAATCTCCACGAAAGCACGCCCCCCGCTGACCAGCGTTCCGGCCGCATCGCGCACATGGAACTTGCCCTTGGCCGTCTCCGGCGTCAGGCCGGGGCCGAGCGCCGCTGCATCCGCTCCCGTCAGATCAAACCAATGGATAGCTTCGCCCCCGCGCATCTTTGCGTAGAGGTCGATCTCCCATCCACAGATGGGGCAGGTGCCGTCATAATAAACTGTTAAGTCATGTGTTTCGCTCATGCGGGGGAGTATAGCACGCGCCGCCCACCGTACGATGCGGCGCGTGGTCTTTTTTTAGCTATAGGCAAAATCGATCATCGCCCGCATCGACATGCGCGGCCCGAACTTCATGCCCGCCAGTTTCACGGCCTCGCCCGCCGGTACGTCCGGGTCATAGTCCAACCCTTTGCCTGTCGCGTCCCGGTAATGGTCGAGCAAGCCCATCAGAACTTCGCCAACGATCCGCCCGCCCACGGGGCCAAGCCGGTCGCCGCCCGTTGATTTCTTCTCATGCTCTTCTTGTAATGCGGGGCTGGCGAACCCTTTGCCATAAATCCCCGCTTCCATGAGGATATAGAGCCATAGCGGCGTCTCTGGCAGGGCATATTTCTCGGACAGACTTTTTTGAAGCTCTTTGATTTCCTTCGGCGCTTTCGTATCCGGCCCGATCTTCTCGCTATCGGTCATGGGTTGGTTATAGGCGATATGGACCCCGTCCTCGATCATCCGCTCGGCAATCGCCTCACCAGATGGCAGCCGGAAAATCCGCCCCCGCATCAGGTTGCGCGATGCCAGCGACCGCTCGCCCGCCGCAAACTCTGGCAACTGGAATAACGGGTCGGGCAGGAATGGATCGATCTTATGCGCAAACTGCGTCGCCGTCGTGTCTTGGGCCACGAAGAAATTATCGAAATCCATCAGGGTTTTGGCCGGGATAGGTTGAAACCCTTTCAGGTCATCATCGAACAGCTTCTTTTTCTTGGTGCCCGAATTGATGTCATAGGTATCGCGCACCGTCGAATGGCCATAGCGATATGCTGCAACCGAGAATTCCACCGGCATAAAGGGCCGCTCCGGCCACCCATTCTTTCCGTTAAACCCGTTCGGGAAATAATATTGCCGCCCCTGCGTCGAAATCGCCTGAAGCATATCCAGCCCGATGACGCGATACAGAAAATCTTCGAGAATGATGCGATGATAATAATGCGTGGTCGTGTCGCGCGCCTTCTCGAACAATTCTTCGTCGTCTAATCCCTTCTTTTCCTTCACAGCTTTTGCGTGCAGCCAATCGACGCATTTATTGTGAAACCGGATAAACGCGCATTGTACCTGCGCGACAAAGATATTCTCGTCATTGCGCGGATCGCCGATAATGGCCCGGTCCGCACCATTGCGCTGCAAATCATGGCGCCCCGTTCCCGTGCCTGCGCCCGTGAATTGAAGGCCTTCCAACAACTTGGCCCGCTCCCAAAGATTGCCCTTTTTCTCGCTTTTATTCGTCTGATATAAATAAGGGCTGGCCTCGCGCCCCCCGCCATAAACGCAATCGAGATCAAGGTTCGGCGTGCGCGCGTTTTCCAGCGCGGCATTCATCTGTGGTGACGAAAATTTCGAGCTGACATCTAGCGTAATATCATGGTCGATGAACTGACCAAGAAACGTAATTCCGGCGGGAGCAAGGGAATCGCGCTTCCCCGTTTTCGGCCCGTTTTTCGGCTCTAGCGGCCCCCCCATAGCGCCAAGACGGCGCAAGTCGTACCGTGGCACTGGGTTGGGTTGTAGCTTTTCAATCCCGTCTTCGGTCACTCCCTCGCCGATGACAAACATGCGACCAAAGCGGCCATTTGATTGCTCGTCGATCCGCTCGTTGGAGAAATTCTTGCCTTCATAGAGTCCCGGATTTTTACCCGGTGCGCCATGGGCGCCGATCTGTCGATTATCCATAATCGTCCCCTCATAAACATGACTTCCGTTACTTCTGTGGGCATCGGACGATCCCGATACAGAACACCCACCCCACAACTCCTTCTTTAAATCTACTCAGGAGTGCTACTATGATGTATATCACATTAACTTGTACAAATGAAGGCAAACGCATCCTATGCGTGCGTGGCGTTTTGGGGGTCGCGGTCGGCGGTGCCGCCATCTATACTCGCTCAACCCTATTCGGAGCTTCGCCATGACCACCGCCCTGCCGCCTCTCAAAATATATCTCGCCGCTCCCCGTGGATTCTGCGCCGGAGTGGACCGCGCGATCAAGATGGTTGAGATGGCGATCCATAAATTCGGCGCGCCCGTCTATGTGCGCCATGAAATCGTGCATAACGCCTTCGTCGTCGATGGCCTGCGCGAGAAAGGGGCCGTCTTCGTCGAAGATCTTGACGATTGCCCGCTTGACCGCCCGGTCATCTTCTCGGCCCATGGCTCGCCGAAATCCGTGATTGAGGAGGCAAAGCGCCGCGACATGTTCGCTGTCGATGCCGTCTGCCCGCTCGTCACGAAAGTTCATATGGAGATCATTCGCCTGCATCGCCAGGGTTACGAGATCGTCCTGATTGGCCATAAGGGCCATGTCGAGGTGCTCGGCACGATGGGTCAATTGCCCGCCGGGGCCGTTACGCTGGTCGAGGATGTGGCGGACGTGGCCACGCTCGCCCCTGCCGACCCTGAAAAACTGGCCTATGTCACCCAGACGACCCTCTCGGTTGATGACACGGCGGAGATTATCGCTGCCCTGAACGCCCGCTTCCCCACCATCCTCGGGCCGGGCAAGGAAGACATCTGCTACGCCACCACAAACCGCCAAGCATCGGTCAAGGCCATCGCGCCCAAGATTGATGCGCTCGTGGTGATTGGAGCCGAAAACTCGTCTAATTCCAAACGCTTGGTCGAGGTTGGCGCAAAAGCGGGCTGCGACTACGCCGTCCTCGTCCCCCGCGCATCGGCCATTGATTGGGCGAAGTTTGAGGGCATCAGCGCGGTCGGTATCACCGCCGGAGCCAGCGCCCCCGAAATCCTCGTCAACGAGGTGGTCGCGGCCTTTCGCGCCCGCTATGACGTCACGGTCGAAATCGTCGAAACCGCCGTCGAGACCGTAGAGTTCAAAGCCCCCAAGGTGTTGCGGGAGCCTGCATAAATCAGGCTGACGCCCAAGTCTGCTTGCGCCGCGCATCCAATTCCATGTGCCGCGCAACCGCATCCTCATCCATAACGCCGGTCGCGAAAATATCTGGCTCATAATACCCGAACCGATCCTCGCCCCGCACCAGCGTTGCCGTCTCCTGCCGGTTGATCCGTTGCTCGACCGACGGCGCAATGAACTGTACGTTGAGGCCAATACGCCGATCATCAGACATATTCGGCATTGAAGCATGCAGCGTCCAGCCGTGGTGGAACGAGGCTTCCCCCGGCGCAAGCGGGCAGTAAACGGCCTGTTCCTCGGCCACATCCTTCACCGTCTGCCCCCGATACAGCACGTTATTCGGGTCGCTTACATCCTCATGGTCGATCTGCCCTTGCCGATGGCTTCCCGGCAGCATCCGCATACATCCGCTCTCCACCGTTGCGGGCGATAGGGCCAGCCACATCGACACTTGGTCATCGGTCGAAAATCCCCAATAGGTCAGGTCTTGATGCCAACTTGCATGCGAGGGTTGGTGCGGTTCCTTGACGATGTAAGTCACGTCGAACAGCATAATATCCGGCCCCAGCAGCGCCTCGACCGCGTCCAAAACCCGCTCGTCAGTTGCCAGATCGGCGGCAAAATCCAAGAGCGTATGGACCTTAGACACGTAGTGCAGCGGCCCATACGCCGCCTCGACGCTCTCCATTGCGGCCCGCTGTGCGGCGGCATCTTTTGGCTTTAGCAGCGGTACAGGCGAGACGAAACCGTCATGGCGATAGGCATCGGCCAGCTTGGCCTGATTGATTGGCATTTCGTATTCCCCCTCGACTCTTATAGCAAAACGATGCCAGTGCCGGTTGCATCCACTATCCTGTTTGCGACAAGCCTATCCTGTTTGCGACATCACCCGCGCCCGCGCCAGCCCACTTTCACGATCCGGAATCCCAAGCAGGCCACAGACGCTACGCACCAGCCCATCTTCGGCATGATCGCGCTCTCCATCCGCCAAAATCACATCCCATAGATCCTCGATAATGGCGATTCGATCCTCAAAAGGTGTCGATTCTTTCAGCGCATGGGTGAAGCGAAACAGGTCGACTGCATTCTCCTGCGCTGTCTCCGCATCGGTCAGCAGCGCGGCGGCGGCGGCCTCGTCCACTTCCTCTTCGCGCCGGATGATCCGCAGAATCGCGTGGCGCTCAGCATCGGCATAATCCCCGTCCCGACGCGCCGCTTCCACCAAAATCGCCGCCAGCGCAAGCGGGCCGGAGATCACCGTGGCGGGGGCTTTCTCCTGACGAAACAGGTTCGCAATACTGTCGAGCATAGGGGCAGCCTTCAATGAAATCGAACACGCCGTTTCCCGACGCGCCGACAATAAGATTGTGCAGAGCTAGCAGGTTTCAAGACACAACAAAACGCCCCCCGCCTCACGGCGACAGCCCTTCATCCAAACCTGCACGCTTCGCTCAAGGCGGCACTTCGGCCAGCGCCATTAGCGCCAACTCCTGACAATCAGCCAGAACGATATCGATGGGCCGTTTCCCCCGCGCATTATATCCCGGAGGCCGCCCCGGACGCATGGGCTGAACGGGCCTCTCCATCGCCGCCAGCTTTCTCGCCAGCCGCTTCGCCTGCGCCGGAATATCTTCCAGCGCCGCCCGCAAAGCCTCCAACCGTTGCCGCAATCGCGCCACGGAAACCGGATCATCCGGTGACATAGAAACCTTGTTCGGCGGCGCGATGTCAAACTCATCAAAGCCCCGAATATTCGGCCCAAAACCCGGCGTTTTCTGTTGTTTCGGTGGTCCCGCATGACGGCGCGAATCGAACAGCGCGAAAGGCGGCAGGCGCTTGCCTGACCCTTTCGGAATTGCCCCGGTTGGAGCGCCCCGCTTCGCACGCGGCTCGACCACCAACCCGATAGCCGCAATCGCAATCAACCGCCGCGTTGCCGCCTCAGCGAGCA
>CALFVD010000179.1 GCA_937928005.1 uncultured Neomegalonema sp.
GCCCAAGGGTTCACACGCGGAAAGACCGGGATAGTGGCACGACCTCGCGTCGATGCCGAAGAGAACCACGACCCGCAATCCGTGACGCACAATCGAAGCCAAAGAAAAACTTGACGCAGCGACCTCATGTAGAGAACCAGCCAGTTACTTATCATTTCCAACAGTATCCGCCATGGCCTGCGGCGCAGCTCCCTCACCATCGCGGGTGATCTGACGGCCAATTGCCTTCAGATGGTCGGTGCTGCATTCGGCCTTGCCGCCATCATCGCGACATCGGCAAGCGCATTCATCTGGATCAAATGGCTCGGCGTTGCCTATCTCGCATGGATTGGATTGCAGCTGATGGTTTCAAAAGATGACGGAAGGAAGGTCGAGGCCACATCGCCGGGGGGATCATTCCGCCTGTTCAGACAGGGCTTCGTAACATCAATGGCCAACCCCTTCGCTGTCGTGTTTTTCGGCGCGCTATTCCCGCAATTCATCGACCCTGCCTTACCCGTCCTGCCTCAGCTTTTGATCCTCGGCACGACCTATATCGTCGTGGATGGCATCATCCTGCTCCTCTGGGGATGGTTCGGCATCCGCGCCGCAGGCGCATTGAAAAACCGCTCATTCGCCCTCGTAAACCGCGTCTGCGGCGGTCTGATGATTGCCGCAGCTGCCTTGCTGGCAAGCAAGGATTTCGAGCCACAACGATAGATCGAGGTCCACCATGACGGACATTGCTTCGCCCATCGCCCTCACACCCTTCGCCCGCCGCAATTGGGAGTCTGGAACCAGTGGAACCCGCATCATCGGCATCACCCCAGAAGACCTTGTCGCCCGCTGCAATGCGGCGGTCACGGAGGGCGCGCCCCTCGTCGATGGCTATGCCCCGTTCTGCAAGCACCTATTCATCCCGAACGACACCCCAACCCGATGTGGTTTCGCCCCCATCACGGATGCCAATCGCGCATATCTCCGCTCCGGCTACGAGGCCCGCCGCGAGGGTGAATTGGCCGTGCTGGGCCGCTGGTTCGAGGGAATCGACGCCCCCGTTGCAGCATGGTTCGACGTGATCCTCTATTCCCACGCTCAACTCTTGATCGAAGCCGCCGATTTTCCCGAAGACGTGCCCGATTGCGACTGGGGTATCGTCAGCACCTTGGGCACCCTCACCCCGACCGAGCCACCCATGCCGCCCATCACCCAGCTCCGCAATGCGCTAGGCCCAGCAGAGGGTGGTTCCGGCGCTCCCATTAATCGCATCGCCTATAACGTCGCCGTGGATTTCTGGCAGGCTCACGCTCCCGTGCGCAGATTGGATGCTCCGCAATAACGCGCATTGCGATTACCCTGAAGAACCAAGCACCTTAGATCGTGAAATCACGAGGCTCGCTCGTTCGAGCTAGACCTTTGCGCCGAGCGTCATGCCACAACGCCTCTATCGTTACCGCGTCCAGCGCATCCAGCAAAGACGCTTCCTGCACATCCCAAAACGGCGCGACAATCTGTTCATGTAAAGGCGATGTGGAGCCATCCTCTTCCTTGCCGCTATCCATTGCATCTATGGCGCGAACGATATCACCAATCGAAATCCGCCGCCGTTCCCGCGCCAATACATAGCCGCCCCTTGGGCCGCGTACGCCGTGCAAAATGTCTTGCCGCACGAGTTGTTGCATAACCTGCTCTAGATGGCGGTGAGGCACGCGCTGGCGGCGGAAGATCTCCTTCGATTGCACCGGATCTGGCCGAGAATACAGCGCCACATCCAGCACCGCCTCGATTGCCAGCAAGGTTTTGCGCGATAAGTTCAGCATCAGCTTACCCCCGTCGAGCCAAAGCCGCCCATATTCCGTGTCTCCGGGGGCAAGATATCTGTCTCTTCTAGCGTAACGGTGGCCACCGGGGCCAGCACGAGCTGTGCGATCCGGTCGCCGCGTGCCACCGAAAACGCTGCATCACCATGATTGATGAGCACCACGCCAACCTCACCCCGATAATCGCAATCTACGGTTCCTGGTGCGTTCAGTACCGTGACCCCGTGGTGTAGCGCCAGCCCGGACCGGGGCCGCACTTGCCCTTCCCATCCCTCCGGCAATGCGATAGCAAACCCTGTTGGCACCAATACCCGTGCGCCAAGGGGCACCACAACGGCCTCCGCCGCACGCAGGTCATAGCCCGCCGCTCCATCGCTGGTTTTCGCGGGCAGGGGCAACCCTTCCCCGTTTGCCAACCGTTGCAGCATCACCCTCATCCCGTCAGCGCTTTCGCGATGCGCTCGGCCAGTCTATCGGCTACTGCATCCTTACCCATGCTCGGCCAATCCTCCGCCCCTGCATCGTCGATCACGGTCACACGGTTGTCATCGCTGCCGAAGACCCCTTGCGACACATCATTCGCCACGATCCAGTCGCATCGCTTGCGCACACGTTTCGCGCTGGCATAGGCGATCACGTCATGCGTCTCTGCCGCGAACCCCACCACCAACGCAGGCCGGTCGCCGAAAGGCAATTTTGAAACGATTTTAAGAATATCTGGGTTCTCCACTAGCGTCAAGGTTCGCCCATTACTGCCATCCGCCTTCTTCAACTTCTGATCTGCGACCTCGGCCACCCGATAATCAGCCACCGCCGCCGCACAGACCACTGCATCGGCGGGCAAGGCATCCATCGTTGCCGCTAGCATCTCGCGCGCCGATTCCACCGCTTGCACTGTCACTCCGGCGGGTGGGGTCAGACGCACTGGCCCACTGACCAACACCACCTCGGCCCCCCGCGCGGCCAGCGCCGCCGCAATCGCGTTGCCCTGCTTGCCCGACGAGCGATTGGCAATGTAGCGCACCGGGTCGATCGGTTCATGCGTCGGTCCCGATGTCACGATGATGCGCTTACCAACCAGATCGCGCGCCCCACCATCCAACCGCGCCATAATCGCCGCGAAGATCACCTCCGGCTCTGCCATCCGCCCTGGCCCATACTCGCCGCAGGCCATATCTCCTTCGTCTGGCCCCACGACGCCGACGCCCCGCGCGATCAGCGTGGCAAGATTGGCCTGTGTTGCAGCATGTTCCCACATACGTACGTTCATGGCGGGTGCGATTAGCACATCCTTGTCGGTCGCCAGCAACAGCGTGGTCGCCAGATCATCCGCGTGCCCCCCGGCCATCTTCGCCATTAGATCGGCGGTTGCGGGCACCACGACCACCAGATCGGCGGCGCGGGAAAGCTGGATATGCCCCATCTCTGCCTCGTCGGTCAGATCAAACAGGTCGGTGAACACCTTCTCCCCCGACAGCGCCCCGACCGATAACGGCGTCACGAACTGCGCGCCCCCCGTAGTAAGCACAGCGCGCACCCCGACCCCATGCCCCTTCAACAGCCGGATCAGTAGCAGCGCCTTATAAGCGGCGACTCCTCCACCGATGATGAGGAGGATGGATTTCGGCTGACTCACGGCGCGTCTTCCCGGTGCAACATATCCCTGCCGCACAATGCGGCGTGGATGCTCGGAGTTCAACCTATCGCAAAGAAAGGCATTGTCGACGAACCACCTTTTTCTGCGTACTGGAAAACCACTTGCGATGAAGTCACTCATCTCTATCATTGGTTGAGTTTCCGTGTGTTCCGGTCGCTTCTTGATTTTCCGAGTAAGAGAGTTCTCATGTCCAATCATCCCGACGCCAAGAAACCCACCGCCAAGAAGCACATCTCTGTCATCTATTTTCATGGCATGGGCAGCCAGCGCCGCTACGAAGAAACCAGCCGCCTGATCGATGCGGTGGACACATACCTGCGAAACGCATGGCGCAACCGCCGTGAAGCCCTTGGAATCCTGCGTAAGATCGACCCCGTAGGCGAGGTCAGCCGCGTCGATCCCGATCGCACCGTCACCTATATCGGCACCACCTACATCCCCCCGCATCTGTTGGATGGTAGCCCGCAAGCCCAAGGCATCGCCCGCGAGGATGGCACCGGCGAGAAGGTCGAAGTTCGCTTCTACGAAGCCTATTGGGCGCCCATCATGGCCGGGGCCAGTTCGCCCTTCCGGGTCGTACAATGGCTGCTGTCGCAGGTCGGGAGACCGTGGCAGACAATCCGCACCGTCTGGCGCGAGCGTCAGCGATTACGCCGCTCCGCCCTTGCCCGCTTGCGCGGTGAGCCGACAAAATGGCCCCCCGGCACCGATGATGGCGATGGCAAGCGGGATGGCGATTTCGAGCATCTGCTCGCCGCTTATGCTGAATTCGACAATAACGCGCATATTGACGACTATCCCGAAGGCACGTTCGAGCAATTCCTGACCTTCATTCGCCGCCATAACGCACATGACGAGCCTACCCGAGAGCGCCTCTGCGCCCTCGCCAACCGCTGGCGCACCTATTACCGCAATACCGAGCTAAAAACGCTGTTCTACGTGGTAACGATCTTCGTCGGCCTCGTCGCAATGACCGCATGGCTGATGATCTCGACCTATGAGGCCACTCTGTTCTTCATCGAAACGAAGGTAAACGGGTCATTTGTCGAGCAAGTCATGGCCTATCTGCGGCTATTGCTCGACAGGGATCATAATCCCATGGCCGTTCTCGGCCCGATCATCGCCTTGTTCTTGATTTTCAAATCGAACCGCTTTCTCGTCGACTACCTCGGCGATGTGGAGGCATGGGCTACCTACGAGGAAACCAATGGCAAACACGCCCGCCGCCGCGAAGTTATCGATCTGGGCACCGACCTCATCACCCATGTTTTAAAGGATGAAAACTGCGAACGCGCCATGATCGTCAGCCATTCTCTCGGCACCAGTATCGCGCATGACACGCTGTTATCGCTCGCCCGCCGCACGAAGGTCGATGCCCGTACGGCAGCATTGGGGCGGGGTGATACCTCTGGCGGCAACCCCATGGCCTACCCTGTCCCGCTAGAGCGCCTGCGTCATTTCGTAACCATCGCCAGCCCTATCGATAAGATTAATTATTTCTTTGAAAGCTACCGCAGCATCTACCGCCGCTATGTGCGCGTGGTCGAGAGTTTGCGCGGGGATATCAGCGATATCCCTTTCAGCCGTAGCCGTATGAAACCCCACATCCACTGGGTTAATTATTGGGACGAGGCCGATTGGATCAGCGGCGCGCTCCACTCGCCCACGGGCCGCGAGGCGGCACAGAACAGCGTCGATAACGTCCACATCAACAACCTTGCCTTCCCTCTGCCCGGAAAAGCCCATTCCGCCTATTTCGGCAATCGGCGGCTGATCGGCGATATCTTTGATATGGCTTATCTTGGCGATCACAGCTTCGAGCATACCTCGCTCAAGGGCGATGGTGGGCGGCGCAAATATTCACAGGTCGTCGTGGCAAAGGGCGATCCGTTGAGTGCGCGCCATTGGCATTTAAAGGCGATGCTGGCGCTACCATGGGTCGGTTGTCTCTATGTCATCGCCTACACATGGGGTGCCGACGCCCTCGCGGGATGCAGCCTCATCATCTTCGCCACCCTGTTCGGCGCCCTCTACATCTCCGCCCGGATGCTGGGGACAAAGGAGAATAAGTTGCCGTTATAGGCATGGGGTGCGCCGTTACCCCATCATCACCGCAACCACGATCCCCGCGCCCACCGCGCCGCCCAGCAGTCCGGCGATCACCACCGGCCATACAGGCGTACAGATCTTCACGACCGGCGCAGGCCGTGCGAATGGCCCCGCCTCGGTCGACCGCTCATCCAGCAGCATGACCAACTTTTCCGCCGCCATCGGCAGGCGCGGCCCCAGACCGGACAGCACCTTGACCGTCTCTTTCAGGTCGCGCGCCATCCCCTCTGGCCCCAAATTACGCCGCACATATTCCTCCACCACGGGCCGGGCAGCGGTCCACATGTTCACATCCGGGTTCAAGTCGCGCGCGACCCCCTCGACCATCACCATTGTTTTTTGCAACAGGATAAGCTGCGTCTGCGTCTCCATCCCAAATCGCTCGGTCACGGTGAACAACTGCCCCAACAACCGTGCCATAGAGATATTGCGCGCCCCCAACCCAAAGATTGGCTCGGCCACCGAGCGCAATGCCTGCGCAAAAGTATCAAGCGGCTGATCGGGGGGCAGATATCCGGCTTCGCGATGCACCTGTGCCGCGCGGTAGTAATCCCGCCGCAGGAAGGAGAGCAGGATATCGGCATAGAACCGCCGCGTCAGCGGGTCGAGCCGCCCCATGATCCCAAAATCCAACGCCACGATCCGCCCGTCTCGATCTACTAACAGGTTCCCTTGGTGCATGTCGGCATGGAAAAGCCCGTCCTGTAGCGCGTGCTTGAGGAAGGATTGAATCACCCGCTCGCCCAGCGCGATTACATCAACCCCTGCATCGACCAGCGCCTCACGATCCGAGATCGGCATCCCGTCGATCCAGTCTAACGTCATCACCCGTTGTGATGAGCGTTCCCAGTCGATTTCTGGCACCCGAAAATACGGATCATCTTCGGTATTCGCCCGAAACTCAGACGCCGCTGCCGCCTCCAGCCGCAAATCCAGCTCGATCCGCGTTGTCTCCTCAAAATGCTCATAGACTGCGATGGGCTTCAATCTGCGCGAGGTGGGCAGCACTGCCTCCACCACCCGCGCCACGAATTTAAACGCCTGAATATCACGCAGAAAATCGCGTTCGATGCCGGGGCGCAGCACCTTGACTGCCATCGTCTTGCCCTCTGGCGTCACCGCCTTATGGACCTGCGCAATAGAGGCCGCCGCAATCGCAGGATCAAATCGCGCGAACAGCTCATCAAGCGGCTGGCCCAGCTCCTCGACCACCATCCGCTGCGCTTCTGCATCAGGAAAGGGTGGCACCCGGTCCTGTAATTGGCGCAGTTCAGCGGAAACCTCCGGCCCCACAACATCGGGCCGGGTAGAGAGCATCTGCCCCAGCTTCACCTCCGCCGGGCCAAGGGCCGTAAACGCCCGCGCCATCGGCTCCATGTCTGGGTCGCCCGACTTGCCAAAGGGCCACAACACGACCGATATCACCGCCAGCGCGCCGCCGGTCAGGCCACCCACGGCGGGATGCGCCCGAATACGCGCAATCGCCCCACTACGCGCCATCGTCCCCCCAATCCGCGCCAACCGCAAAAGGTAGCCGGGAACGTTGAGGATGCTCATGCGCAGTATTCCGACGAGCGCAGTGCGTCCCTCCACCGCGAGGGGCGAGGGCTTCCACCTTGCAAAGTAGTCAGCTTCAAAGCTTCCAACCCGAATGCAGCGCGGCAACCCCCGCTGTCATATTCCGATACCGCACCTGATCGAACCCCGCATCGGCGATCATCTCCTTGAATCGCTCCTGATCGGGGAATTGGCGGATGCTTTCGACCAGATATTGATAGCTGTCGCGGTCATTCGCCACGACCTGCCCAATGCGCGGGATCACGTTGAAGGAATAGGCGTCATACACCTTATCCATCCCCGCCACCGTCACCTGAGAGAATTCCAGACACAGGAACCGCCCGCCGGGTTTCAGCACCCGATAGGCTTCCGACAACGCCTCCTCCACCCGCGTGACATTGCGTATGCCGAACGCAATCGTATAGGCGTCAAAGCTGTTATCCGGGAACGGCAACCGCATTGCATCGCCATTCACCCAGTCGAGCTGTCCGGCATAAGTGCGGCTCTCTGCCCGCTCCATGCCTGCGCGCAGCATATCTTCGGTCAGGTCCAACACGGTGACATGCGTACCCGTCCCGCCCTCGCGCTTGTTCACCCGGTCGAGGATACGGAACGCGATATCCCCTGTCCCCCCCGCCACGTCGAGCATCGACCAGCCGGGCCGGGGCGCGAGCCAGTCGATCATCGCCGTCTTCCAAAGGCGATGCACGCCCCCGGACATGAGGTCATTCATAATGTCATAGCGAGTCGCCACGGAGGAGAAGACCCCCCGTACCAGCTCCGGTTTTTCGCCCTCGGATACGTCCCGATAGCCAAAATGCGTCTGTTTCTCTGTCATAGGATGACTGATAATATGTCCCTCGCCCCGCTGCCACCCGCAAATCGCCGCGCTTCAGATTCAAGCATCACCTTCGGACAGAAACTTCTCCGCCTCCAGCGCCGCCATGCAACCCATGCCCGCTGATGTGACCGCTTGGCGATACACATGGTCGGTTACGTCCCCGGCGGCATAGACCCCCGGAATGGCCGTTGCGGTCTTACCCGGCTCCACCACGACGTAGCCGCCGTTATGCGTCTCAAGTTGATCCTTCACCAACTCCGATGACGGCGAATGCCCGATGGCGATAAACACACCCGCACAGCCCACCTCCCGTGTCTCACCACTGTCACGATGGGCAAGCCGCGCCCCGGTCACGCCGCGCGGATTATCTCCACCCAGCACTTCCTCCAGCACATGATCCCAGATGATTTCAACCTTGGGATTGTCAAACAACCGCTTTTGAAGGATCGCTTCGGCCCGCAGACTATCACGCCGATGGACAAGCGTTACTTTTGAGGCGAATTTGGTCAGGAACAGCGCCTCTTCAACGGCGGTATTCCCCCCCCCGATCACCAGCACTTCTTTGCCACGATAGAAGAAACCGTCACAGGTGGCGCAGGCCGACACCCCGAATCCCTTGTACTTTTCTTCTGATTCCAGACCCAGCCACCGCGCCTGCGCCCCCGTGGCCAGAATCACCGCATCGGCGGTATAGGTCGCGCCTATATCACCCTTGGCCGTGAAGGGGCGTTTCGACAGGTCGAGTGCGACGATATGATCGCTTACCAGCGTGGTCCCCACCGCTTCGGCATGGGCGCGCATTCGCACCATCAGGTCTGGTCCCTGCACTTCGGTATCGCCGGGCCAGTTCTCCACTTCCGTGGTGATCGTCAACTGTCCCCCCGGCTGGATACCCTCCACCAATACCGGCTCCAGCATTGCACGGCTGGCATAGACCCCGGCGGTATACCCAGCCGGACCAGACCCGATGATCAGAACTTTCGTATGTGTCGTCTCGGCCATGCTCGCTCTCCCTCGCTATACTGGCCGCTATGTAGGCATATTCGCCGCCCGATGCGACCCTTTCAGCGGTCGAGCCGTGAATGTGTGAACAGGCCCATATCACTGATCCCAATGGGCGCGTGTAGGTCGCGCCACCATTGCCGGTTCGCTGCCCGCTCTAGATCCTGCACCCCGGCGATGGTGCGCTTGCTTGGATGCGCCGTAATCCCCGGAAACATCGTCTCCACCATGAAAGATGGACGCACAAGGATCGACTGGTTCGACCAGTTGAGATAACGCGAATCGGTCAGAAAATTGCCATTCTTGCTGGCGGTCACGGCCCCCGGTTGCGCGCTTACCGGATCGCGCTCGACATAGACCGCATCCCCCCGAAACCGCCGCGCCTTTACGGGGCGTAGCATCCGGCGGGTAAGCGCGCCTATACGCGAGGGCGAATGAAACACGATATCGCTATCGAGAGGATTACGCACACTATATAGGCTTTGGTACTTATCCGTCCGGGTAAAATCATCGCCGGGTTGGCGGCGAGAGCGCATGCGAAAGATCGGCACGTCATATGCCGCCATATCCGCCACTGCCCGCCTCATTACATCACGGGCCGTGGCCGCATCGACCACCAGCGGACAATCGTTTTCCAACAACAAGATCAAATCTGCCTTCGTCCCCGACACAAGCGCCCGCACCCCGCCCTCGATGCCGGTATTCGCGTCACTACCTTCTGCGACCAGCCCATATCGCGCCGCAATCGCCCGATCTTCATCGCTGATTTCCTGAAAATAGACCCGCTTCTCGTCGAACAGAGAAAATAAATTCCCCGCTGCATACGTTTCCAAAGTCGCCGCCAGAGTCGCCGGTGCCCGCCAACTTAAAATCCCAAGTGCAAGTGTGGTCATACGCTCTCCGAGACTGAACCAACCAGTGCGTATCGTTTGCCTCTGCCCGCGTCAAAGAATGCGTTTGAGAAGCATCATTGCCATCTCCTCGCCGTTCGGCATCTTTCATAGTCAGTCGACATAATCGACCATGTTTTTCCTGCGTGATTTTAAATTGCTCCGTCTCGCTCACCCCAGCGTATCGCCATCCTTCAGAACCGGGCCGCTGACGAAGAGATACGCCACCACGCCGACCAGCCGTGCGGCGACCTCTTCCATCGACCATGGGAGCGGGGTCAGGTCGAGTTCGTAGCCGGTGAAGGGCATCAGGCCCAACGTCGTGCCGCATACCCCTCGAATTCCGGCCAGCCGCACAGACGTTCACTCAGGCTCCAGAAGCCTGCGACGGCCCCGTGCATTCGTCCCAGACAGGCGGCGAGCATGTGTGTCGTTGCCACCGCTACGATGGCCTCACTGTCGTCGGACACCTGGTTCACCTGTGCTTCGGCCTCCGCCGGAAACGCCCCCGCCAACACATCCGCCTCTAACCGCATCCCCGGCCAACGCGCCAGAGTCTCGGTGATTGCAACGAATTGCGATCATTCTGAACCACCAAGCGCCATGTTTATCGCGAATCGCTATAGGCCATAGGCTTCGGCGATGATGGCCCAGCCTTCTTCCGCCGTCTCCACGAAACGGAAGAGATCGAGGTCTTCGGGGGCGATTGTGCCCTCCTCGGCCAGCGCCTCAAAATTGATGATCCGCCGCCAGAACGCCTCACCAAACAGCAAAATCGGCATCCGCTCCATGCGCTCGGTCTGGATCAGGGTTAGCGTCTCGAACAGCTCGTCCATCGTACCGAAACCACCGGGGAAGACGGCGATGGCCTTCGCGCGCATCAGGAAATGCATCTTGCGAATGGCGAAGTAGTGGAAGTTAAAGCATAATTCAGGCGTGATGTATTCGTTGGGAACCGGTTCCTGCCTCAGCACGATGTTCAGGCCGATGGAAGGCGCGCCCGCATCCGCTGCGCCCCGGTTTCCGGCCTCCATCACACCGGGGCCGCCCCCTGTGACGACGACGTATTCCTTACCATCACGGGCGAGGCATTCGCGGCTGACCCGTTCGGCAAAGGCGCGGGCCTCGGCGTAGTATTTTGAGTTTTTCTTCAGGCTTTCGCGCTGCTGCTCGTTACGAAAAGACCACGGCTCGACACCGGGTTCGGGCAAGCGCGCACCGCCAAAGAGCACGACCGTCGACTCGATACCCGCCTCGTTGAGCATGGTTTCGGGTTTGAGCAATTCGAGCTGCAGACGCACGGGGCGCATATCGTCGCGGCGCAAGAAATCAGTGTCCTGAAACGCGAGGGTGTAGGCAGGCGAGCGCGTCTGCTCGGTGCTTTCGATTTCCTTGACCTTCGCAATATCTGCCTCGACGGAGCGCAGTCTGGAATGGCGTTCATTATCGGTCATTGGTCTTCTTTCAGGTTTCGTTTCGCGATGCCCTCGCACGGGGCGCGCGCGATGCCAAATGTTTTTCCAATCTGGCGGTTGTTAGGTTAAGGGTTCGGAAATTTTCGACCTTGGGGAACACAGCCATGCAGCGCGACCAACTTCAATCCGTCATCGACGCCGCCTTCGATGCGCGCGATACCGTCAACCCGGACACGAAAGGCGAGGTGCGCGAAGCGGTGGATGAGGCACTGAATCTGCTCGACTCTGGTGCGCTGCGCGTGGCGGAGAAAGGCGATGACGGCAACTGGACTGTGAACCAATGGGCGAAGAAAGCCGTGCTCCTGTCGTTCCGGCTCAACGACATGACGACTATTGATGGCGGGCCGGGTGGCGCGAAATGGTGGGACAAGGTGCCATCAAAATTCGAGGGCTGGGGCGATGCTGAATTTGGCAAGGCGGGCTTTCGGGCCGTGCCGGGGGCAATCGTGCGGCGGTCGGCCCATATCGCGCCAAACGTAGTGCTGATGCCGTCCTTCGTGAACCTTGGTGCTTTCGTGGACAGCGGCACGATGGTCGATACTTGGGCGACGGTCGGCTCCTGCGCGCAGATCGGCAAGAATGTGCATCTGTCCGGCGGTGCGGGCATCGGCGGGGTGCTGGAACCGCTACAGGCCGGGCCGGTTATTATCGAGGACGGCGCATTCATCGGAGCGCGGTCAGAGGTGGTCGAAGGCTGCATCGTACGCGAGGGTGCAGTGATCGGCATGGGCGTCTTCATCGGTGCATCGACCAAGATCGTAGACCGGGCAACGGGCGAGGTCTTCATGGGCGAGGTGCCGCCGTATTCGGTGGTTGTCAGCGGGTCGATGCCGGGCGCGAACCTACCGGGGCAGAATGTCGGGCCGAGCCTCTACTGCGCAGTGATCGTCAAGCGCGTGGACGAAAAGACCCGCTCGAAGACGTCGATCAACGAGTTACTGCGAGCGTGAAACGCGCAAGGAGGACACCCCCCCTCGGCAATCCAACCAGCATGAAACTAACGATGATCTCACGCCATGGCAAAGTATCGCCATCATACCGTTTCGGCATTCTTTCTTGAAAAAGGTCTACAAAAATCCTACTTTTTCAGGAGGTTTGGTGACACGATAATTTGATGAAAACCGTAGATGCAATCAAAGTCCTGAATGAGTGGGATAAGCGTGGCCGAATGGTCTTCGCGACATCTGACCTGCGGAAAACGTTTTCCGACACATCGGAAAAGACGTTTTCGGAAGGCTTGCGGCGTCTTGTCCGGCAGGAAGTCCTTACTCGCGCCGCCAGAGGGGTCTATGTCAACGCGCTGTCCCATTCGCCGAGGACGCACCTGCTGGAAAAGATTGCGATCTGCTTCCGGCGGGGAGAATACAGCTACCTCAGCCTCGAATCCGCCCTTTCCGAATTCGGCGTCATCTCGCAGGTTCCGATTGGTCGGATCACCGTCATGACGACGGGCCGCAGTGCGACGATCAGAACTTCGTTCGGAGAAATCGAGTTTATCCATACGAAACAATCCGTCAGCGAAATTCTCGAAAATACGACCGTGTCCGAACGCCCTCTGCGGATCGCAAAAGTGGATATGGCCTTGCGCGACTTAAAGCGGGCCCAACGCAACATGCACATGGTTTCTTTTGACGATTATGAGCAGGTTCTCAGAGAAACGGCCACATGAAGCAGAATTTCAACAAATTGGTCGATCTTGCCATGAGCACGCTTGACCAAGGGACGCTGCGACCTGTGGTCGAAAAGGAATTGTTGCATTACGATCTCCTGTTCGCGCTCGACCTAGGGGGATTTCTGGACAGCCTTGTGTTTCAGGGAGGTACATCGCTCAGATTATGCCATGATGCCCCTCGGTTCAGCGAAGATCTCGATTTCGCCGGGGGGGTCGGTTTCAGCAGTGAGCGGCTAGATGCGATGGCAGAAATGCTCAATGACTACCTATCAGGCCGCTACGGCCTCGACGTCTCGACAAAACCTCCCAAGGTGATCGCGGAATCCGACGCGCGGAATGGTGTCAGGGTCAGCAAATGGCAGATCAGCGTCACAACTCAACCAGAGCGCCCCGACTTGCCGAAACAGCGTATCAAACTGGAGGTGGCAAACGTTCCAGCCCATACGTCCGAGCCTCGCACGTTGAAAAGGAATTACGACTTTCTTCCTGATGGTTACGAAGACATGATCGTCCGGGTCGAGACTGTGGAAGAGATTATGGCCGACAAGTTGGTGGCATTTCCTGTCACACTCCCCCAACATATCCGCCATCGCGATATCTGGGATTTGCGTTGGCTAGGTAACAGGGGTGTCGAAACCAATGCAGAACTCGTTGCAAAGAAGATCGAAGATTACGGAATCCGAGAATTCGAGAAGCTGTTGGTTTCGGCAATCGACAGCATTCCGCAAATCGTAGAAGCCCCGCAGTTCGTCTCTGAAATGTCACGTTTCCTCCCCCCTCAAGTTGCGGATAGGACGATTAATAAAAAAATATTCAGGGAAGTCATCATCCGAGAGATTCGAGAACTGCTCTCCACTTTGCATACTAGGATGCAGTAGCCTGCAAGCACACGCCAACCGTTATTCGCCTCACCCCGTCACCGCCTCGACCGCGCCGAGGATATGGTAGAAGGACGAGCCGGTGATGGCCTCGCGCTTGAACTGGCCGTTGGGGTGCATGGTGTCGTACCATAGGCCTCGGCGGGGGTGGTCGAGGTAGCGCCAGAGACCATGTGCGGCATCTTGGGTCTCTGCGGTCCATCCGTCTTCTAACAATAGCGCGGCTTTCAGGCGTTCGGTCTGGGGCCAGAGGCGAGCTTCAGGATCGGTGATGGCAAACCCCGCACCCATCGTATTGACCGCGATACCACTCGCGGGATAGACGCCCTTTGCGCCATTGGCGTAGAGACGGTGCGCCGCCTGCATGAAGCGGTCATCACTGGTCGTATTCGCCCAGCGCGCCAGCAGCCACGCCCATTCATATTGATGCCCTGGCTCGACGATTTCTCCGTCAGTGCCGGGGGCGAAGCCCCAGTCTTCGGCGAAAACTTCATGGATTGCGCCATCGGCGTCGATGAATTTCTCCAACGCCAGCGTGGCAATCTCATCCGCCAAGGCACACCAACGCGGGCTGTTCCCACACTCCGTCCATGCCTGCGCCGCTTCAAACAGGTGCATCTGGGCGTTCGATTGATAGGGACGATTATCGTTTTCGCGGAAGCCAACCGTTGGATGACGGTATGCCGCTTCAATGCGATCGAGATGATCGAGAGCGCGCACTTCGGCATCACCGGAGACTGACAAGGCCAACAGGATGAACGCCTGATCGTAGAGGAGCGCGTCATCTTTGACCGACTGACCCGATGCCATGGCGAGGGTGCGGTAGAGGCCGTCCTCGCGGCGATAGACAGTGTCGAGACCGCGCCAGCCATGCGCCAGCACCTCGGCCCATGGACCGGGCAGGCCAAGCTGCACCGCGCGTCCGAATACCCATGTCTGACGAGCTTGCACGCGCATCCGGCGGTTGGCACCAGACGGGGAGAGATCGTCGGCAAGACTTTCATGGAAGCCCCAGACATCGCGGTCCATGCCATAGGTATGCCAGAGCGGCAGGGCGGATTCCCGCAACCAGGAGCCGTAGAGCGCCGCCCATTCGGCGGGGCCGTTTGCAGGGGCCGAGGGCGTCTCGCCCGCCTGTGCGGCGATATCCTTGACCGCCTGCGCCTCGCTCAGCGGGCAGACGAGGATGGCGTCTTCGGTTGCCACGACCGCGAGATTTTCGACACCATGGACCGCCACGCGGACCGGGCCATCGGCGCGAACGTAGCATCCGCGCGCATCGCTCAAAACCACATCGCCGACCGCACGATTGCCGAAATCGTCGCCCGCCGTGACATCGGCAACGGCGTTCCATGCGCCAACATCGGACCAATCGAGCGCGGTGGCGATGACAGAGGCACGCGCGGTACGCTCCATCACGGCATAATCAATGGAGATTTTCGGAGCGCGCAAGAACGGCTCCGCCAGCAGCTTCGCACCGTCCTGATCAGTAGCCTCAGTGAGCGCCTCACGGGCGCGGTCCATAATATCCGGCTCATAACTATCGAGTTCGGCCTGAAGGGTCGCGGCGGCGGCGATGAAGTTACCACTGTTCCAGAGATAGCCCTCATTCACGTAGCGGCGGGCGGTCTCGGCATCGGGCTTTTCGCGAAATTCGGCCAAATCTACCACGGTTTCGGGGGCGCGACTCGCAGGTCGGATATAGCCGTAGGCGGTCGTCGGGGCGCGGGGTGTGATACCCAAGGTCACGATCCGGCCCGATGCCGCCGCATCATAGGTGCGCGCCAATGTCTCGCAAAAGGCATCACCATCGGGAATGTAATGGTCGGAAGCGACGAAGACGCAGATGCCCGCCGGGTCACACCCGGCGACAAAAGCGGCGGCGACGGCCATAGCGGGGGCGCTGTCCCTGCCCTGCGGCTCTAGCAAGATAGTGGCGGGGACGTCACCGAGTTGGTCGCGCACCATCGGGGCCATGACCTCACCGGTAACGACGATCAGCTCCTCGAACCCCGGCAAGCCAGCGACACGCGCGACAGTCTGCTCAAACAAGGATCCATCGCCCACGAGATTGCGGAATTGTTTGGGGCGCGAAGGGCGCGAGACGGGCCATAGGCGCGTGCCTGATCCGCCGCAGAGGATCACTGGAAAGATCGACGCCATTACACCTACTCCTAACATTCGTTACAACGCGCACTATAGCGCGGTTTTCTTGCCCAAGCATGATCGAAATCACGCGGTAGGGTGGCGCAGGTCGCAAGCGAGTGCGATAGTTGCGGCAAAGCATCGCCTGGAGGCCCACCATGACCTACCCCCATACTGCCATCATCGGCTCTGGTATTATCGGGGCGGCGCTTGCCTATGCGCTGGCAAAGCGGGACGCACCGGTAACGGTGGTGGATGAAGGGATCATGGAGAACCGGGCAACCGCTGGTTCATTCGCATGGATCAATGCGCATAGGCCCGAAGATGCGCATTACTTCGCCCTACGACTACATTCGATGCGGCTGTGGCGGGAATTGGCTGCGGAGGACGAAAATTTGCCAGTGCGCCTGTCCGGGGCGTTGAACTGGGAAGTGCCGGAAGACGAGATTGAGGAACTGGCGCGGGCACTGGATGACGGGGGGAATACGGCGCGGCTGGTATCGCGCGCGCGCATCCGAGATATGGAGCCTGCGCTGGCCGCACCGCCCGAAGTGGCCATTGATGCGCCGCTAGAGGGGGTGGCCAATCCCGATACCATCGCGCAGGCATTGCTGGCGGCGGCGGTGCGGATGGGGGCGCAAACACTTGGCGCACAAGTAACAGGTATTGCAACCACTAACGGGCGCGTCACAGGGCTAGAAACAGATGCCGGGCCGGTGGTCGCAGAGCGAGTGGTGATTGCAGCGGGGCGGGCGACCCCTGCGTTGCTGGATGCGGTGGATTTCACTCTACCAATGAAGACACCGCTGGGCCTGCTGGTGCGCACGAAACCCGTACCGCGCCTGTCACAGCGCATTATGACGAGCGCCGAATTACATGTGTGGCAGATGACGGACGGGCGGTTGATCTTGGGCGAGGATTTCGGCGGATCAGAGGTCGGGGATCGCCGCGCCGATACCGAGGCCCGCGCGCTGGACCGCGCCCGCGCCACCTTTGACGGGGTGCCGCTGGAATTCGAGACATCCACGGTCGCGGGCCGCCCGGTGCCGGAAGATGATTACCCGGCGGTTGGATGGGTGCCGGGGACAGATGGTCTTATGGTCGCCACGATGCATAGTGGCATCACGCTAGCCCCAGTCATGGCCGCGCATCTATCGACGATGCTGCTGGACGGGGCGGAGGTTGAGGCATTGGAGCCTTATCAAGTAGCGCGGTTTGATCGAGATTGATCTTCCGCCACCAGCGTGTCCGAACGCCTTTTCGTTTTTACCCATAGCACCGGATACAGCGAGCACATTCGAATTGACGTTCAGATAAAAAAATTGCACGCCCTGATTATTCAATTTTAGGGAGCAACTCATGTCTTGGTTCAGAATGCATCCGGTGATCTATTGGCTTCTCGGCATCGGCCTGATGGCCGCCTCGATTTGGTTTTACTTTGGTAGCCAGAAAGACGAGGCGGCAAAGGCGCTTGCATTGACTCAAGACCCACCTGCCGCTGTCGAAATTGCTTCTTTTGACAGGGCAACGAATGTCGGGCCTGCCGACGAAGTTGTGGTTAAAGGGCAGCTCGACCACACCATGCGCTACACGCTGACTTATAAGAAAAAACGCCGTGAGACGACCAACTGGATGGTTCCGCTCTATGCATCCGATACAACGGAACGCCCAGATAGCGTGAAATTCGTGCTGATGGGCGAAGCAAACGCAGTGCCGATGGAAGCCCTTCTGGAATCGGCCACAGGCATCGCAGGCGAGCGCCCAATTGTTGAAATCAACGGTGCCTTGTCGCGGCCCGGAAAATTCCGCTCGATGGTTTCTGACGCTCTGGTGGAGCAAGGGACGACTCTGGCTCGTGACGCGGTATTTATCGAGCCGTTCCTTGAGGGGCGCGAGGCCGGTCTCGCACCGCAAGATGGCGGCCCGATGGGTTCAGCGATGATCGGCGGGCTGGGCCTACTGCTGTTCGGATATGGGTTTTTACGCCGGAATTCCCGACGCAAGGCCGCCGCTGCGTAGAGTGCGTTGCGTTTATGCGACTCGGCCTTCACATTGAGACAGAAGGCGAAGGCCGATGCTTTAAACGTGGTTCGTTCCTGAGCGATTTCGCCTATATAATTTCCGCATTAGTGCCACTGGGCTTATACGCGCCCGTCAACGCTCTCGTGTGAGATTGTATTTTATTGGAGATTTTCGCCATGTTCGACCCGTTCCGCCCCCGCCGTTCCGTTCTTTATATGCCCGGCTCGAATTCGCGGGCATTGGAGAAGGCTAAAGGCTTGGCAGCCGATGCGCTAATCCTCGATCTGGAGGATGCGGTGGCACCGGGCGAGAAGGTCGCGGCGCGGGGATTGGTTTGTGAGGTCGTGAAGGCTGGCGGATATGGCAAGCGCGAAGTTGCAATCCGAATCAATGGATTAGGTACTGATCACGGAATAGATGACCTGAAAGCCGCCTGTGCCGCCGGACCAGACGCCATCCTGATCCCAAAAGCACAGTCCGAAGCGATGATCCAAGAGGTCGAGGCGCTCATGGTCGAGTATGGCGCGCCTGAGACGACGCAGATTTGGGCGATGATGGAGACGCCACTGGGCGTATTGCACGCCGAGAAGGTCGCGATGGCAAGCACACGCCTGACAGTGTTCATCATGGGCACGAACGATCTGGCCGAAGACCTGCACGCCACACAGACAGCCGACCGCGCACCGCTGGTGCCTGCGCTGGCGCATTGCCTATTGGTGGCACGGTCCTACGGAATGGTCGTTGTGGACGGGGTCTATAATGCCTTCAAGGATACGGATGGGTTCGCAAAGCGATGCGCTCAGAGCCGGGAAATGGGCTTCGATGGCATCACTCTAATCCACCCCGCACAGGTCGACACCGCCAATGCCGCCTTTGCGCCAGATACCCGCGCTGTTGAGACGGCTATGGCGCAGATCAAAGCATTTGAGGAGGCCGCCGAACGTGGAGAAGGGGTCGCGGTCCACGAAGGGAAGATCGTCGAGAACCTGCACGCAGAAGCCGCCCGCAAGCTGCTGCACCGACATAATGCCATCCGCGCGATGGAGCATTGAGATGAGCGCACCCGCTACCCCAGATGACCTGTTCGCGTTCCTCGACACGCTGGGAATCAAGACCAATACGGTCACACATCCCCCCCTATTCACCGTAGAGGATAGCCGTGCTCTACGGGGCGACCTACCCGGCGGGCACACCAAGAACTTGTTCCTTAAAGATAAGAAGGGACGATTATTCCTCGTTACCTGCGACGAATCGCGTGCAGTGAATTTAAAAGAGCTTGAAAAGGCCATCGGCGCAGCGCGTGTCAGCTTTGGAAAACCCGAACTCCTGTTGGAGGTGCTGGGCATAACACCCGGTGCCGTAACGGCTTTTTCGCTTATAAACGACAGAAACGAACCACAGCGCGTCACTTTCGCAATCGATACTGCATTACTTGACCATGATGTTATTCACTGTCACCCCCTACACAATGAAGCAACGACGGCTATCTCTCCCATAGACCTAATGAGGTTTGTCGAGGGTTGCGGTCATAAGGCGGTAAAAATCGACTTTAATATTCTGGGGGAAAAACCTTCAGAATAGGATGATTATGAGGTGAGCACTATGCTCGAACTTGGTGGCGGCGAACACAATGCTCAATCGAGCGGTGCGGTTATTGACGGGACTGATGCGGGCTTTATGACCGATGTGGTCGAAGCATCGCAGACAACCCCTGTGATCGTACAGTTCACGGCACCATGGTGCGGGCCATGCCGAACGCTGGGACCACAGCTAGAGGCGGCGGTGACCAAGACCAACGGCAAGGTAAAAATGGTGCGGATCGACATCGATCAACATCAACAAATTGCTGGTCAGCTTCAGGTTCAATCAATCCCTGCCGTTTTCGGATTTGCGGGCGGTCAACCGGTCGATGCTTTCATGGGGGCGCAGCCGCCCAGCGAGATCGACAAGTTCGTGACACAGCTTGCCCAAGGGGCCGCACCGACAGATGCCGAAGCACAGATCAATGATGCTTTGGATCTTGCCGATACGACATTGGCCGATAACGGAGCCGCAGAGGCCGCGCAGATTTATGCGCAAGTGCTAGGGGCCGCACCCGAAAACCTACGCGCGATTACGGGGCTGGCGCGCTGCTATGTCGCCACTGGTGATTTGGAACGGGCGACGGAGACGCTGGGCTATGCCCCCGTAGACAAGGCGGATGATCCGGCGATCGTGCAGGTAAAATCCATGATTGCGCTAACCGAACAAGCCGGATCAGCGGGCGACCATGCCGCGTTTGAGGCGGCGCTGACCGCGAATCCCAACGATCATCAAGCACGCCATGATCTTGCATTGGCCCTCGTCGCCGCCGGAAAACCAGAAGAAGGCATCGATCATCTGCTTGACCTGTTCCGCCGCGATCAAGAATGGAACGAAGACGCGGCACGCCAGCAATTGTTCAAGATATTCGATGCCTTGGGACCAGAAGACCCGCTCACGCTCAAGGGGCGCCGCAAACTTTCCTCGATCCTGTTCGCGTGACCGGAATGACGAGATTCTTCCCCAATGACGCGCCCACGGTCATCCCAATTTTTCCGTTACCCGGTGCTTTGCTGTTGCCGCGCGGGCGATTGCCGCTCAACATCTTCGAGCCGCGCTATCTGGTAATGATCGACGATGCGATGAAAACGGATAGCCGTCTTATCGGGATGATCCAGCCCTCTGGCGATACCGGGTCGCGCAAGCACAAGGGGTTGTTCAGCATCGGTTGTGCGGGGCGTATTACAACGCTTTCGGAAACCGATGATGGGCGCTACCTTATTGGTTTAAGTGGCATTTCGCGCTTCCGAATACAACAAGAGGTCGAAGGATTTGCCCCGTATCGACAAGCGCAGGTAGACTGGAGTGATTTCATCCTTGATACTAAAACGCCACGCGAAAACAGCGAAGATTTCGACCGTGAGGCGTTTATGAGTCTCGTAGAGCGATATTTCCGCGCCAAGTCACTTGATACTGACTGGGATGCATTTGGCAAAGCAAGCGAGGAGACGGTCGTCAATGCATTATGCATGATCTGCCCGTTCACCGAACAAGAGAAACAGGCGCTATTGGAGGCTGAAGACCTCGAAGAACGCCGCAAGACGCTCAATACACTGCTGATGATTGATGCTGCGGGCGATGAAAGCGCCGGGGGATTGCAATGAATGATCAAGAGATCGAACATCGAACCGATATCGACCCAAAGCTGCTCGAAGCGTTGATCTGCCCCATGTCGCGCACCCCGCTGCGCTATGATCGAAAAGCGCAGGAGCTTATCAGTGAGCGGGCGGGGCTGGCATATCCTATCCGTGACGGCGTGCCGATCATGTTACCAGACGAGGCCCGCAAGCTCGACGATTGAAGGCTATGCCAGCGGCAGCGTGACATAAAAACGGCTGCCCTCACCCGGCTCGCTCTCGGCGTGTACAGAACCGCCATGCTGCTCGGCAATCTTGCGGCAAGAGGCAAGGCCGATGCCAGTGCCTTCATATTTACTGCGACCATGCAAGCGATTGAAAACACCGAATATTTCCTTGGTTTTCGATTGGTCAATACCAATGCCATTATCGGCGATGCACAGCGTAACGTTTTCCCGGCCCGTCTCTGCGATACTGACCGCAATACGAGGGGCGACGCCTTCATCAACATATTTCAACGCATTAGACAGCAGATTCTGGAACAAACGAGCAAGCTGACCGGGATTACCAATAACGCGCGGCAGCGGCGGCACTTCTACATCGGCCTGTGTCTCACTGATCACCATGTCGAGGGTTTTCAAAACATCAGCCATCACCGCATCAAGCGCGACAAAATCGTGGATGGCGCAGTCATAATCGATGCTTGAATAATCGAGCAAATCACCGATCAGGCGACGCATCCGCTGGGTCGCATCGACCATACGGTCGAGGTATTTTTTGCCTTTATCATCAAGTACATCCCCATATTTGCGGGTCAGCCGGTCGCCATAGACCTCGATCTTACGCAAAGGCTCCTTGAGATCATGCGAAGCGACATGAGCGAATTCCTGAAGTGCTGCGTTACTGCGCTTGAGGGCGACGGCATAATCGGCGGCGTTGCATTGCTGTGTCTTCAGGTCAGTAATATCGGTCCAGTTCGTAACCGTGCCCCCGTCAAAGGTACGGCTTTCTTGAATGCGATACCAGCGTCCATCGGTAAGTTGTTGATCAAACGCAACATTCTCCGGGCTTTCGCGATAAGCCATACGCGCGGCGAACCAATCATCAACCTCTGCTTCTGGTACACCAAAAGCGGTCAGCGCATTTTGGCGGGCCATCTCAGGGAACCGCGCGCCCTTGGCTAGCATGGCGGCGCCACAGGGCAACATCTGCGTGAAGCGATCATTCATCACGACGCATCTGTCTTGTGCATCGAAAACGGCAAAGCCGGAAGGCAGGGAATCGACCCCATCCTGAAGGTAGCGGCGCAGGCGATCCGCTTCCATCTCCGGCGCAGTCAGTTCCTCGTCCCATGCCGTGAGGTCTGCATCAATGGGTTTTGAGAGAGAATCTGGCATAGAATGTCTCCAGCGAAGAAATTGCGGCAAGGTAAAATGGCCCCATGCAACCCAATTTTGAATGGAGTCGGTTAATTTTGAGAAAATCAAAATGCGAATACCAACCGGTTTTCGCACCTGCGAAATTGGTGCTTGCCCTTGGGGGCGGTTGTGGATAACGAAACGCTTCGTGATGGATATGACTGGACGACATCCCGGTCATCATTCTGATCGTGCGCCCCTTTCGGGCTATCACTTTTTCAAACAGGAGACTCCGATGTCGATTACCGCTGAACGTAAAGCAGAACTGATCAAGGATTTCGCACTCAAGGAAGGTGACACCGGCTCGCCCGAAGTGCAGATCGCAATCCTGACCGAGCGGATCACCAACCTGACCGAGCATTTCAAGACCAACAAGCACGATAATCACTCGCGCCGTGGTTTGCTCAAGATGGTCAGCCAACGCCGCAAGCTGCTAGATTATGCACGCAGCAAGGACGAGGAACGCTACCAAAGCCTCCTCAAGCGCCTGAATATTCGTAAGTAATCCGGACAAGCGCCCCGCAACGGGCGCTTTTTCGTTTCTCCGCGCCGCCGACATGGCCCGGCGGTTGCGCGGCTTTAGGATGGGCCTGCCCTGCATGAAATGATGATCGCGGGGCACTCCGGCGTCTAGATCCTTTTCCACGATCGTCGATCGTTTCAAAGTCTCTAGCTCTTTGTCTTGTCGCATTTTCGCGACGCCAGGCCATTCCGGCCCGGCTGGAAAATGCTTCAAGCGCGCGACCGGGGGCGGTTCGGGAACGCCCGAACCCTATGCAAGGAAAACTCAATGTTCGATATTGTCCGTAAGGAAGTCCAATGGGGGGATGAGACCCTCATCCTCGAATCGGGCCGTGTTGCCCGTCAGGCCGATGGTGCCGTGCTCGCCACGCTGGGCGAAACCACCGTCCTCGCTGCCGTCACTTTCCAGAAGAAGCCGAAACCCGGCATCGACTTCTTCCCACTGACGATCCATTATCAAGAGAAATACTACGCGGCGGGCAAGATCCCCGGCGGCTACCTCAAGCGCGAAGCGCGCCCATCCGATCACGAGACGCTGACCTCGCGCCTGATCGACCGTCCCCTGCGCCCCCTCTTTGCAGACGGCTTCCGCAATGAGACGCAGGTAATCTGTACCGTTCTCAGCCATGACCTTGAGCATCAGCCCGACATGCTGGCAATGGTTGCGGCATCGGCGGCGCTGACCATTTCCGGCGCGCCCTTCCTCGGCCCTATCGGCGGCGCGCGGGTTGGCTTCGTCAATGGTGAATACACGCTGAACCCTTCCAAGGATGATCTGGAAGATTCCAAACTCGATCTCATCATGGCCGGTACGCGCGACGCGGTTATGATGGTCGAATCCGAAGCCTCCGAACTGTCCGAGGAGCAGATGCTCGGCGCGGTCATGTTCGGTCACAAATCGATCCAGCCGGTTCTCGATTGCATCATCGACCTAGCCGAAGCCTGCGCAAAAGAGCCATTCGAGGTCGAACAGGATGACAACTCGGCCCTGATGGATAAGGCGCGCGGCATCGTCGAAGCACCGCTGCGCGAAGCCTTCTCGACCCTCGACAAGCAGGAGCGCACCAGCAAGGTCGCCGAGGCGAAGGACACGCTGATCGCTGGCCTGACCGAGGAAGAAGCCGCCGATGGCACCGCCGTTTCCGGCGTGTTCAAGGCGCTCGAAAAAGAAGTTGTGCGCGGCGATATCGTCAAGACCGGCAAGCGCATCGACGGGCGCGACCTGACCACCGTTCGCCCCATCGAATGTCATGTCGGGATGTTGCCCCGCACCCACGGTTCCGCGCTGTTCACGCGCGGCGAGACACAGGCGCTCTGTGTGACCACGCTCGGCACCGGCGATGACGAGCAGCGCATCGACGCACTAGACGGCGACCGCCGCGAACGGTTCCTGCTGCACTATAACTTCCCGCCCTATTCGGTCGGTGAAGCGGGCCGCTTTGGCCCCCCCGGTCGCCGCGAAGTCGGCCACGGTAAGCTCGCATGGCGCGCACTGCACGCCGTCTTGCCTGCCGCAACGGACTTCCCCTACACGATCCGCATCGTGTCGGAGATTACCGAATCCAACGGTTCTTCCTCGATGGCCTCCGTCTGTGGTGGTTCGTTGTCGATGATGGATGCGGGCGTGCCGCTCATCCGCCCCGTTGCAGGGGTTGCGATGGGCCTGATCCTCGAAAAATCCGGCGAGTTCGCGGTCCTGACCGACATTCTCGGTGACGAGGATCACCTCGGCGATATGGACTTCAAGGTCGCGGGTACGTCCGAAGGCATCACCTCGCTCCAGATGGATATCAAGGTGACGGGCATCACCGAAGACATCATGAAGCAGGCCCTGAGCCAAGCGCATGAGGGTCGCAATACGATCCTGAATGAAATGGGCAAGGCGCTGAGCGCAGGCCGCGAAGAGTTCTCGGCGCACGCTCCACGCATCGAGACCATGCAAATCAACCCCGACAAAATCCGCGAAGTCATCGGATCGGGCGGCAAGGTCATTCGCGGTATCGTCGAAGAGTCGGGCGCGAAGGTCGACATCAACGACGAAGGCATCATCAAAATTGCTTCCTCGAATGCCGAGCAGATCGAGAAAGCCAAAGAGATGATCATGCACATCGCGGCAGAGCCAGAAGTCGGCATGATCTACGATGGTAAAGTCGTGAAGGTCATGGAGTTCGGCGCATTCGTGAACTTCTTCGGTCCGAAAGACGGCCTCGTCCACATCTCCGAGATGTCCAACGACCGGGGCAGCAAGCCATCGGATCACGTTAAAGAAGGCGACGTCGTGAAGGTTAAACTCCTCGGCTTCGCAGATCGTGGCAAAGTTAAGCTGTCGATGAAAGCAGTAGACCAAACCACCGGCGAAGACCTGACCAAAGGCTAAGTCCTTCTGGCAGTTAAGACGATTCAAGCCCCCGCCTCGCGCGGGGGTTTTTCGTTTCAAACCTCAATTCTGCGCGATAGGCTGGCCTCCTTTGCAGTCGCCGGAGCCTCATCGCCATGCTTGCCCCTATCCGCCACCTCATCGGGTCTACGCGCTATTCAATTCAGGGCATTGGCGTGCTCGTGCGCGAGATGGCGGCACGGATCGAGATCGGGATATGTATCATCGTCCTCGTCATACTGGCCTTGATCGGGGCCGAGCTGCGCCATTGGATCGTGTTGACGTCGCTGATGTTGATCCTGCTGGCGGTGGAGGCGCTCAACACGGCCATCGAGGTCATCGTTGATCGCATCTCGCCCGAGCGCAGCGACTTCGCACGTGACGCGAAAGACCTAGGTTCCGCTGGGGTTTTTCTGACGGTGATTGCGGCAGCGATCTATTTCTTCGCTGTTGTTCTCGGATCGTGGGGCTTGATTGATTTTTAGACGATGGAATCATGTGCGATGGGGTCGGCGCTGTCAGCCTTGGCAGCGTCCAGCAATGTGGGCATTGTAATCGCATGGCCGGGAAGACACTTAACGCGAAAAATCTTGAAGCTCTTGGCGCGGAACGGCTTGCCGAGTTGGTGATGGATTTGGTCCAAGGCAGCGCGCCGCTTAAGCGCGAGGCGCGGGCGGCTTTGTTGGAGGCATCCGGCAGCGAAGCATTGGCGAGCGAAGTGCGCAAACGCCTCGCGACGATCAAGCGCTCCCATTCCTATGTGAGTTGGCGCAAGCGCAAAGCTTTCCTCCGCGATCTCACCAACCAACGCGATATTATCGTGACCCGCATCGCAC
>CALFVD010000180.1 GCA_937928005.1 uncultured Neomegalonema sp.
TGTTAAAGAAAATAATTTTGTAGCGGTTGAGGTTGAAAATCTGGGAAGAGTTAGCCTTAACGTTAAATAATACCAATGGCTGTACTTAAAACACTTAAAAGCTCTGTAGATAAAACCTTTGCCATATTGGAATACTTTACGCACGCCCGCCTCTAACCAGCGTTTGCCGGTCATATAGGCGCGGGGATCATTGGCGGCTTCGACGCAGATAAGTGCGCCGCTTCGGTAAAGCCAACAGGAGCCGCCGCGTGCTTTATCGCCCGCGCGCCAGACGGCCCGGTCGTAACCAGTGGGCAGGCCCGCCGATTGCAGCTTTACGTTATATTGGTCGGACCAGAACCATGGCATTGCATCATAGGGAGCATCGCCCCCCAGCATTGCGGTGGCGCAGGCTTTGGCTTGATCGAGCGCGTTCTGGACGGATTCGAGGCGCACTCGGCCCCATTGGCCATGGGGGTGCCATGCGACATCTCCGGCGGCGTAGATGGCGGGATCACTGGTGCGGCAATGGACGTCTACGGTGATGCCGTCTTCGGTGGGCAGATCGGCGGTATTGGCCAATGATTGGTTGGGGAGGACGCCGATACCTGCGACGACCAGATCGGCGGGGATTTCTTCATGTGCATCCGAGGCAACGTGATCGGCGGCGACGCGCTCAATCTCGACCCGCTCGACCCGGCCCGCGCCTTCGATGGAGCGGATGGTGGTGCCGAGGCGGATATCGACGCCCTCATTACGGTGGATGGCCTCGATAAATTGTGCCGTTTCGCGGCTGGCCACGCGCGATAGGAGGCGGGGGGAGCGGTGGAGGAGAGTGACGGTTAGGCCGCGTTTGCGCAGCACTGCCGCCGCTTCCAACCCTATATAACCGCCGCCGATGACGACCGCCGCACGGGCCTTATCCACGGCGGGCATCAGGCCGTCGATATCGTCGATGCCGCGTACGTAATGTACGCCGGTTAAATGCGCGCCGGGACATTCTAGCCGCCGCACCCGCGCGCCAGTCAGCAGGGCGAGGGCGTCATAGGGGAGAGTCGAGCCGTCTGATAACAGGATCGTGCGCGCCTCGCGGTCGATGCTTTCGGCGCGGATTCCAAGGCGTAGATCAACCCCCGCTTCATCGTAGAATTCGCGGGGTTTGACGAACAGGCGATTCCGCTCGAAATCGCCTAGTAGATAGGCTTTTGAGAGAGGTGGGCGTTGATAGGGAAGCCAGTTTTCCTCGCCCACGAGCGTAATCGAGCCGGTATGGCCGCCTTTGCGCAGGCTCTCGCATAGCTGCGCCGAGGCATGGCCCGCGCCGATAATGACGATCCGTTCCGGCAGTGCCATATCGTTCTCCCTCGCCAATCATGTACGATCTGCTATTTCATGGCCGATGAACACGTTCAATGTTAAATGAGGGGACATTACTATGACGATCAATACCGGCGATAAACTGCCCGAAGCGACATTCGCCACCATGACCGCCGACGGACCAAAACCAATGACGAGCAATGAGGTTTTTAGTGGCAAGACCGTGGCGCTATTCGCTGTACCGGGGGCGTTCACGCCGACCTGTCACCTGAACCACCTGCCATCGTTCCTAAACCGGGCCGATGATCTGAAAGCGAAGGGCGTGGACGCGATTTACTGTGTGTCTGTCAATGATCCGTTCGTGCTGGGCGCGTGGGCGGATGCGACGGCATCGGCGGGCGATATTACGATGCTGGCCGATGGGTCGGGGGTCTTTACCAAGGATATCGGGATGGAGTTGGATCTGACCGAGCGTGGCCTTGGCGTGCGCTCGAAGCGGTACGCGATGCTGGTCGCAGACGGGACGGTTAAGACGCTGCTGGTCGAGGACAATCCCGGCGAGGCGGTGAAAAGCACGGCGGATGCGTTGATTGACGCAATGTAGGTTTTGAAGGGGATTACCGACCACGAGATGCAGTCATTCCCGCTTTCGTGGGAATGACGCTTTATAGCCATTTGCGATAAACCTGAGCCATGTTTCGCGCCAAGGCCTGCACGAAACATGGCGCTTGGTGATTCAGGATAATCGCAATTCGCTTTAAGCGAGCGCCCGCTGAAACATCGGGGCGTCGATATTGCCGCCTGAGGCGGTGACGATCACGGTGTCACCGTCCAGCGCAGGGGCGTGGAAAAGGGCGGCGGCGAGGGCGGCGGCTCCGCCCGGTTCCAGCACGATCTTAAACCAGCGCCATGCAAGGGCGACGGCGCGCAAGGCTTCGTCATCACTGACAGCGAGACCCGGCCCGAAGAGGCGCTGGCCGATGGGAAAGGTCAGGTTGCCGGGGGTGGGCGTCAGGATTGCGTCTTGCACCGAAGCATTGCCGGGGGCGTTGGTGCGAGGCTCTCCCACCGCCAGCGAGCGCCCGAAATCATCGAAATTTTCCGGCTCGACAGGGCGGACGCGCATCGCCGGAGCGGCGTGTTCGAGGGCAAGGGCGATACCAGAAGAGAGGCCACCGCCGCCGCAACAGACGAGCATGGTGGCCTCGGTCACGCCAATCTCGCGGGCCTGCTCGGCGATTTCCAAGCCGCAGGTGCCTTGGCCCGCGATGACCTGTGGATCATCGAAGGGGCGCACGAGGGTCAGGCCGCGTGTCGTGGAGAGTGCCTCGCCGATGGCGTCGCGGTCTTCGGTGAAGCGATCATAGAGGATGACTTCCGCACCGTAATCGCGGGTCGCGTCGATCTTGGTGGCGGGGGCGTCCGAAGGCATGATGATGACCGCCGGAATGCCGTGAATGGCGGCGGAGAGGGCGACGCCTTGCGCATGGTTGCCGGAGGAAAAGGCGACGACGCCGCGCTTGCGGGTTTCGGTCGGCATCGCGGATATGCAGTTCCACGCGCCCCGGAACTTGAACGAGCCTGTGCGTTGCAGGCATTCAGCCTTTACCAGCACCCGCCGCCCGGCGATGGCGTCGATCTGGGGGGCCGATAGCAGCGGCGTGCGGATCGCGTGGCCGTCGAGGCGGGCGCGCGCGGCAAGGATGTCGTCATAGGTCATGGAGAAGGGGTAGCGTGCAGGGCAATCGCTTGAAAGATTTTTCCGCTGCCCCGCACTTGGATGGCCCCGCGCAGCAGCGGAGCCTCCTTATACCAGCGGAGGTAATTGCCGACCTTTTCAGGCGCTGCCCCGGACCTGATCCGGAGCCTCCTTCGAGCCTCGTACCCTTTTGCAAGGAGGCCCCGGGTCTTCGCCCTACTGGATTCACACATCTCGGAGTGTCCATCCTTTTTTGAGGTTGTGATATCGGATGAGTCCGTTGAACATGACGATGGGTCCGGGTTTGCCGTAGTAGCAATTCCATCCTCTCGATACTGCTTACTCAAACGGCTTGACCGAAAACCTTTCCACTCTCCTTGCAGAGCCTCGTCGTTAAAACCACGAATAAGTCGTAGACCGGTAGGGCCTGACTGATAAATGATATCCAGCCATTTTTCGTATTTCTCCTGTACATCTTTGGGGGATTTCTTGATTTTCCGGTCAATACTCCGATGTTCAAGAATCTTCCACATACCAATATTGTACATATCATATTTAATATGTCAATTACACCCCGCCTATTTTTACAGGCAGCATTGGGTCTATTTCAAAAAATTCGGGACAGCCTTACCAAATAGGGCAAAAAACTCACTTGATGCTACTTTCTCTAATTTGTAGCAATGCCAGAACGCATGCCTAACATCATGCTTCAGC
>CALFVD010000181.1 GCA_937928005.1 uncultured Neomegalonema sp.
GGCGGTCTTGGTGGTGGCCTCGGTGCCAGCGCCTCCGCCGCCCTTGATTCCGCCAGTGAGGCCGTATCTGGTGGCGTTGGCGGTGCAATAGCGGGCGCGCAAGAAAGCCTACAGGGTGCCGGTGGTGTTGCCGGGGCAATCGGTGCTGGTGCAGCGGGCATCGGCGCGGCTGGCGTTGCCGCCGCTTCATCCGCGATGGATGGCGCGCGCGAGAGCGTTAGTGCCGGGATTTCAGGCGGCATTGACAGCGCCCGTGATGCCGTTGGTGGTATCGGTGACAGTGCCTTTGGCGCACTCGATTCTGTCCGTGATGGGGTTTCCGACCACGTGAGCGGCGCAATCGCCGGTGCGCAGGATCACATTCAGGGTGCCGCCGCTTCGGCATCTGCCAGCGTCTCTGGCGCGATGTCTTCCGCCGAAGCGATGGCAACAGATGGCGTGAATGCCGTCCACGATGCGGCGCAATCCTCGGTCTCCATCGAGCGTGAGGGCGATATGCGCGTTGTCGATGCCCCGGACGGGGCCACGTCAGAAAGCGCCGATGGGGAGTTCAACTCAGGTTCCCGCTTTGGTAGTGCCGCCGGAGCCGCCGCCGCCGCCGCAGGGGTCGGCATCGCCGGATATGCCGCCAGTGCTCGTGACAAGTTCGATGAAGTCCATGATGCCGCCCGCGAGCGGGTCATCGCCGCTGGGGGTGATATCGACGAAGCCAAATCCTGGAGCGACACTAAGGAACACGTTTCAGCGGCGGCTTCTGAAACACGCGATGCGGTTGGCGATGCCTATGATGCCGCCCGTGCGCGCATTGATGGTGATGTCGATAAGGCCAGCGCCGAGTGGAAAGAGGCAAAGACCAACGCATCGGAGGCTCTTGGAGAGGCCAAAGGTGCCGCCGAAGACGCTTGGACCACGGGTAAGGGTTACGCTGCCGAGCAGGCCAAAGCTCCCAGTGTCGGGCCTCTTGGCCAGCCTTGGTATCTCTGGATTATCGGTATTATCGTACTGCTCGTCATCCTGTGGATGCTGTGACGCATGGGCGATAGGCTCGCGCCGTGGTAGCAAAGTAAAAAACGACAAGAAGAAGGGCGAAATCGCCCATAGGGAGTGAATATGTCAACCATCTCGATCACCGTGAACGGCAAGCAGAAATCGGGCGATGCGCAGGGTAACACCCTGCTCGTTGATTTCCTGCGCAGCGAACTGAAGATGACCGGCACCCATGTCGGTTGCGACACTTCGCAATGTGGGGCCTGCGTCGTTCACGTTAACGGCGAGTCCGTCAAAAGCTGCTCTGTCTTCGCCTCGGCTTGTGACGGCGCAACTGTCACCACCATTGAGGGAATGGCCAATGACGATGGCAGCTTGGGCGTTATTCAGGCGGCATTTCAGGAGCAACACGGCTTGCAATGTGGCTTTTGTACCCCCGGCATGGTCATGTCGATCGCCGAAATGCTGAAAAACAATCCACAGCCGACCGAAGCGGAAATCCGCGAAGGGCTGAAGGGCAATATCTGCCGCTGCACCGGCTACCACAACATTGTCAAAGCCGCGCAATCCGCCGCCGCAGCGCTGGCTGGCGCTGCTCAAGCCGCCGAATAAGCCATTGAAAACCCTCGCCGGTTGCGTGCCGCCGGAGATAGGGACATCACACAAAGGCGGCACGTCACATAACGTACTGGGAGAGAAGCCATGGCTAAAGACAGTGGAATCGGCGCTGCCGTCAAACGGCGCGAGGATGCGCGCTTTCTAAAGGGCAGAGGGCGCTATACTGATGATATGAACCGCCCCAATCAGACCTATGCGTATATCCTGCGCTCATGGTCGGCCCATGCGACACTGAACAGCGTAGATACCGAAGCGGCCAGCGCCGCCCCCGGCGTCGTTCGCGTCTTTACCGGCAAAGATATCGAAGAGGCCGGTCTTGGTGGTGTGCCTTGCGGGTGGGAGATCACCGATAAGCACGGCGAGAAGATGAAAGAACCGCCGCACCCGATCCTCGCGATAGGCAAGGTCCGCCATGTTGGTGATCCCATCGCCGTTGTCGTTGCCGAGAACTATCAGCAAGCCCGCGATGCCGCTGAGATGATCGATGTCGACATGACCGATCTGCCTGCCGTTGTCGATATGCGTACTGCCGAAACCATCGGCTCCGCTGTGCATGACGAGGCCACCGACAATCTTTGTTACGATTGGGAGTTGGGCGATGGCGAGGCCGCCGATAAGGCATTTGCCGAAGCGGCTCATATCACCACCCTCGAATTAATCAATAATCGCCTCGTGGCTAACCCGATGGAGCCGCGCTGCGCCATTGGTGATTATGACGAGGATGCGGACCATTACACCCTCTACACCACATCGCAGAACCCGCATGTCATCCGCCTCTTGATGGGTGCATTCGTCCTGTCGATCCCGGAGCATAAGCTCCGCGTCTATGCCCCCGATGTGGGCGGCGGGTTCGGTACGAAAATCTTCCATTATGCCGAAGAGGCTTTTGTTACTTGGGCCTCTGCCCAGCTTAAGCGCCCGGTTAAATGGACGTCCGACCGTTCGGAAGCCTTCATCTCCGACGCCCATGGCCGTGACCACGTTACCAAAGCCGAATTGGCGATGGATGCTGAGGGTAAGTTCCTTGCTCTGCGCGCCGATACCCGCGCGAATATGGGCGCTTATCTCTCTACCTTCGCGCCCTCTATCCCCACATGGCTACACGGTACGCTGCTCGCTGGTCAGTATTTGACCCCGGCGGTCCATGTGCGCGTCCGTGCGATGTTCACGAACACCGTGCCGGTCGATGCCTATCGCGGTGCGGGTCGCCCCGAAGCGACCTACCTGCTGGAGCGGATCATCAACAAGGCCGCGCAGGAAATGGGGATGGATCAGGCGGAGCTGCGCCGCAAGAACTTCATCCGCTCCTTCCCCTATGCCACCCCCGTGGCGCTGGAATATGATACCGGCGATTACGATGCGACACTCGACGCCGTGATGGAGATGGCCGATTATAAAGGCTTTGAGGCCCGAAAGGCCGAGAGCGCATCGCGTGGTAAGCTGCGCGGCATTGGCCTATCCTGTTATATTGAGGCTTGCGGCATTGCTCCATCCTCGCTCGTTGGTTCCTTGGGCGCGCGCGCTGGTCTCTACGAAGCTGCAACCATCCGCGTGAACCCGACCGGCTCCGTCACCGTAATGACCGGCTCCCACAGCCACGGTCAGGGCCACGAGACGACCTTCGCACAGGTCGTCTCCGACGCGCTCGGCATCCCGGCGGATCAGATCGAGATTGTCCATGGCGATACTGATAAGATCCCCTTCGGTATGGGCACCTACGGTTCGCGCTCGCTGGCTGTCGGTGGTTCGGCCATCGTCAAGGCGGTCGATAAGGTCGTTGCAAAAGGCAAGAAAATCGCCGCACATCTGCTCGAAGCGGCGGAGAGCGATATTGTCTTTGAAGACGGTCATTACAAAGTCGCGGGCACCGATAAGGCAAAAGCCTTCGCCGAGGTTTCGTTGGCGGCATATGTCCCCCACAATTACCCAATCGAAGAAATCGAGCCGGGTCTGGAGGAAACCGCTTTCTACGATCCGAAAAACTTCACCTACCCCGCAGGTTCCTATCTGTGCGAGGTCGAGGTTGACCCTGAAACCGGCAAAGTCGAGATCGTGGCGCTCTCCGCGTCGGATGATTTCGGCAATGTCGTCAACCCGATGATCGTCGAGGGACAAGTCCATGGCGGTTTGGCGCAGGGCATCGGACAGGCCATGCTAGAGAACGCCACCTATGACGAGCATGGTCAGCTCGTGGCCGGTTCTTACATGGATTACGCCATGCCTCTCGCGGTTGACCTGCCCAGCTTCAATGTCGAAACGGCGGAAGGTACGCCCTGTACCCATAACCCACTCGGCGTGAAGGGTTGCGGCGAGGCCGGGGCCATCGGGTCGCCCCCCGCCGTGGTCAATGCGGTTGTGGATGCTCTCAAGGATTACGGCGTCGACCACATCGATATGCCCGTCACCCCGCTGCGCGTCTGGACCACGATTCAGAATGCCAGCGTCAAACAGGCTGCGGAATAAGGAGACCGGATATGTACAGCTTTGATTATACCAAACCAACCGACCTCTCCGCCGCTGTCGACTCGCTCGGCACCGAAGGCGCGCAGGCGATGGGGGGCGGTCAGACGCTCATCCCCGTTTTGAAGCAGCGCCTTAGCCAGCCGTCGATCCTCGTCGATCTGTCGGGTATCGAATCCCTCAAGGGCATCCGCCGCATGGGTGACATGCTCGTTATCGGTGCGGGCACCACCCATGGCGCGGTCGCGGGTAGCAGCGATGTTTCAGGCGCGATTGCGGGCCTGACCGAACTTGCGGGCAAGATCGGCGATCCACAGGTCCGCAATCGTGGCACCATCGGCGGTAGCCTCGCGAATAACGATCCGGCGGCTTGCTACCCATCGGCGGCGCTCGCCCTTGGCGCGACCATCGAGACGAACAAGCGCGAAATCGCAGCGGATGACTTTTTCCAGGGTCTCTACGCCACCGCCCTAGAGGAAGGTGAAGTCATTACTGCGGTGAAATTCCCGATCCCGGTCGCATCGACCTATCAGAAGTTTGAGCAGCCCGCCTCGCGCTTCTCCCTCACCTCCGTCTTCCTCGCGAAGATGGCGGATGGTTCGGTCCGCGTCGGCGTTACCGGCGCTGGCGCAGATGGCGTGTTCCGCCATGCCGGTCTGGAACAGGCGCTATCGGCCAATTTTGCGGCATCCGCCGTGGATGGCGTCGAGGTTTCGGCGGAGGGCATGTCCAACGACCTGCACGCCACCCCCGAATTCCGCGCCAATCTCGTTAAGGTCATGACCAAACGTGCCGTCGAGGCACTCAGCTAAAGCGAATTGCGACTGTCCTGAATAATCAAGCGCCATATTTTGCGCGGCTCTTGGCGCGAAATATGGCTCAGGTTTATCGCAAATCACTATAAAAAAATACCATCCCTGCTTTCGCTGGGGTAACGACTGAAAACGGCGGCTCATGGGCCGCCGTTTTTTTGCGTGCGACTCCCTTGAACCGCGCGCCCGAATTTCCCAAATCATGACCATCGGAGGCCAAATGGCTCCGTATATAGCCCTGCCGAGATCGGAGGGCACCAGATCTTGTATCGCTTGAATGAGGATATGACATGCGTACGTTCGACCTAGCCCCCCTTTACCGCAACACCGTCGGTTTCGACCGGGTGGCCGCCCTTCTCGACCGGGCGATGAGCGCGGAGACGGGCACCCAGACCTATCCCCCTTATAACATTGAGAAAACCGGCGACGATACCTATCGCATCACCATTGCGGCGGCGGGTTTCTCCGAAAGCGACCTGACCGTCGAATCCCGTGAGGGCCAGCTCGTCATCACCGGCAAGAAAGCCCCTCGTTCTGAGGAAGATGCCGCCCGCATCCTGCATCGCGGAATCGCCGAACGCGGTTTTGAGCGCCGCTTCCACCTCGCCGACCACGTCACGATCTCGGCGGCAAAGCTGGAAAACGGCCTGCTCCATGTTGATCTCGTCCGTGAAGTGCCGGAGGCTCTAAAGCCACGCACAATACAAATCGCGACGAGCAGCCCATCTGCCACCATTGAGGCTGACGCTTCGTAAAACGTCGCTCTACACGCTCACATTTCGCGCCCGCTCCAGAAGGAGCGGGCGTTTTCGTATCAGCTAAGCCCCATTTCCTCGGCGATCAGGAATGCAACCTCCAACGCCTGAGACGCATTAAGGCGCGGGTCGCAGGCGGTGTGATAGCGCGACGACAAGTCCGCATCCGTCACGTCCTTCATTCCGCCGGTACATTCCGTCACATCCTTGCCGGTCATCTCCAGATGTACTCCACCCGGATACACGCCGCTTGCCTGACAGGTATCCACGAATTCCCGCGTTTCCTGAAGGATGCGATCGAAAGGTCGGGTCTTATACCCGCTATCGGCCTTGATCGTATTCCCGTGCATTGGGTCACAACACCAGACGACATTCGCGCCCTCGGCCTTCACCGTGTCGATCAGCATGGGTAGATGATCGGCCACTTTGCCCGCCCCAAAACGGTTGATAAGCGTCAGGCGACCGGCTTCGTTCTGCGGGTTCAGTGTATTCATAAGCTGCTTGAGGTCTTCGCTTGTCATCGAAGGCCCGCATTTCACACCGATAGGGTTGAGCACCCCGCGACAGAACTCCACATGCGCGCCATCCGGTTGCCGCGTGCGATCCCCGATCCATAGCATATGCGCCGAGCAGGCCACCGGCTCACCCGTAATCGAATCTGTCCGCGCCAACGCCTGTTCATAGGGCAGCAGCAGCGCCTCATGCGATGTGTAGTATTCCGTCGTCCCAAGCTCGCTATGGGTGTTCGGATCGATCCCGCAGGCTTTCATGAAGGCCACCGCTTGCGATACGCGCTCGGCGGTCTGCATGTACCGCTCGTCCCGCGCAAAATCGAGATTCCACGTCGTTACCCGCTCCAGATCAGCATAGCCGCCCGATGCGAATGCGCGCAGCAGGTTGAGCGTTGCGGCGGCATGTAAGTAAGCCTCCAACATCTTCTCTGGGTTCGGGCGTCGCGCTTCGGGTGTGAAGTCCAATTCATTGATGATATCACCGCGATAGCTGGGCAGCTCCACGCCGTCCTTCGTCTCGGTCGGTGCCGAGCGCGGCTTGGCGAATTGGCCTGCCATGCGCCCGACCTTCACGATTGGCTTGCGTGTGGCAAAGGTCAGTGTGACCGCCATTTGCAGCATCACCTTGAAAGTATCGCGGATCAGGTCGCCGGAGAACTCACCGAAGCTTTCGGCGCAATCCCCGCCCTGAAGCAAAAAGGCCTCCCCCCGCGCAACGTCGCCTAACCTCTGTTTGAGGGCGCGGGCCTCGCCTGCAAAAACGAGCGGTGGATACGAGGCGAGTTTGGCCGTCACACGGTCAAACGCCGCGCGATCTTCATATTCTGGCATCTGTAGGGCTGTATGGTTTTTCCAGCTCTCAGCCGACCAACTCACCGTCATCGTTCCGTCCTCGTTATAAAAAAGGCGCCCAATGCGCAGGGGCAAGTCTATAACCCTCGATAAGCGTGACTGTCCACCGCAGGTATTTAATGTCTTAACCATTCTTCTAGAGTCGATATTAAATTTGGGATGTCATAGTAATCCCTAGGCGAATTGCGATTATCCTGAATCACTGTGTGTCATATTCTGCGTAGCTCTTGGCGCAAAATATGGTCTTAGATTCATCGCGAATCGCTGGAGTTTGGAGGGGCGGCGATGCAGGCGACGGCAATGATGGCGGATGAGGTAGAACCAGCGGTTCCCCTATCGCGAGAGGCGATGGTGCGGGCGACCCGTCTGATTACACCATTTAGCAGCAAAGCGGCCTCAATGATCGAGCTGCTATGCGCGCCTGCCTCATGGACGGTCTTCTTAGATGGCAGTGGTGAGCCTGTGCGGACGCCGCGTTTGCGCTCGATCCGGCGGCGCGGGGTGACGCCAGTGTATCCTCGCCCCGCGCGGTTTGCGGGTATGGAGGAAGGTTCGATCATCCTTTTTCCCAATGGCATCGTGCTTGAGCCGCAGGATAGTCGGCATCCTTGCACTAATATTGCAGAATCCATGGTGCAGGCGGCAACGTTCTATCGGGATGCTTTTGAGATCGTGATTAGTGAACGAGAGCGCCTGTTGGTTAGAACCGAGCCTGTGGAGCATATTGATTCAATCTTTCAGGCGTATTTTTGGAACCCGCTTCCCTAAAATGGATTGCGATTATCCTGAATCATTAAGCGCCATATTTCGCGCATCTCTTGGCGCGAAATATGGATCAGGTTTATCGTAAATCGCTATAGATCGTCGCAAAGTAACGATGTGCGATCATGCCTTGACCTGTGTCTCAATCTCCCTTTGTGTCGGCTTTTATGATATCATCCGGCGGCTATGAATCCGCGATGATCGTGGCGCGGTACTTTAACGGGTGCAGGAAACATCATGCGTGGATCTGTTGGCTCTGAGCCTATCCATTACGTCTTCCTGCTCGTCGAGGATTTCTCGATGATTGCCTTCGCGTCGGCTATTGAGCCGCTTCGTCTGGCGAATCGGGGCTTAGGAACTGATCTCTATAATTGGACGCTTGTATCCGCGACGGGCGAGGCGGTGCGTGCATCCTGCAATGTGTCGGTGGAAGTGGCGAGCGGGCTGGTTGATGTCCGGCGCGATACCCGGATCGTCGTTGTTGGTGGGGTTAACGCTCATAAGGCGGCGACAAAACCGGTCCTGACATGGTTGCGCAAGCAAAGCCGTCTTGGTGCGCCTATTGGGGCGCTCTGCACTGGTTCACTGATTCTCGCCAAGGCGGGATTGCTAGATGACAGGCGTTGCACGATCCATTGGGAGAATCAGGCCGCGTTTTCCGAGGAATTCCTCGATATCGAATTGACCAACCGCCTGTTTGAGATCGACGGCGACCGCTTTACCTGTGCAGGGGGGATTGCGGCGACTGATATGATGCTTACGCTCATTGCACGGGATGTTGACCCCGGTATCGTCAGCCTTGTGACCGATCAGATCGTTCATACCCCCTTGCGTGGTGAGCGCGAGGAACAACGCCTTTCCGTGCCTGCACGTATTGGTGTGCGCCATCCAAAGCTCGTCTCGATCATTCAGATGATGGAGCAAAATCTGGAGGAACCGATCAGTCCGTCGATCCTCGCCAAACATGCGCAGATGTCGACACGCCAGCTAGAGCGTCTGTTCCGCCGTTATCTCGACCGTTCGCCAAAGCGGTATTATATGGAGTTGCGGCTTCAAAAAGCGCGAAACCTGCTGCTACAGACCGAAATGTCCGTAATCAATGTCGCACTGGCATCGGGCTTCACCTCGCCCTCGCATTTCTCGAAATGCTATCGCGCATATTTCAACCGCACTCCATACCGAGAACGCGGTTCGCCCCCGGTTGCGGCGGTCGAACCAGTGTCAGGCGAGAATACCGTAAAAGTTGGCTAACGGCGCTGGTCAGGCGGGATATCCATTTCTCAGCATTCTCTGATGCTTGAGTTTCCCATACCCCGACGGCTAAAAGCACGCGGAGCGATGGAGCCCCGGCATTAAAGCGAATTGCGATTATCTTGAACCACCAAGCGTCATATTTTGCGCGGCTCTTGGCGTGAAATATGGCTCAGGTTTATCGCAAATCGCTGTAGCCGGAAATGACACAGCATTTATAACGGCAGACTTGGGTTTTTAAGTGGTCGGAGAGGCAGGATTCGAACCTACGACCCCCTGTACCCAAAACAGGTGCGCTACCAGACTGCGCCACACTCCGAACGAGGGGCTAAGTATACCGACATGGCGGCGTTGGCAAGGGTCTCGTTGCGTGTTGACGTCGGTTTTTATGGCGATTTGCGATAAAGTATGACTGTGTCGCCCGGCATGATGCCCAATTCCTCAGCACGTCCGCCATTCAGCTCAAGAACAGCGCGAACCGGCTCGGTTGATTCTACCGTATCCAGTGTCAATGGCTGAACGCGCGGCGCGATCTGAAGGATACGGCCTTCATTGGAAATAAACAGCATATCCAAAGGGATAAGGGTGTTCTTCATCCAGAACGAAGCAATTCTTTCGTTGGGATAGATGAACAGCATTCCCGCATCGGCATCCATCGATTCGCGAAACATCAATCCGCGCGAGCGTTCTTCTGGCTTATCCGCGATCTCGATCTCAAAGCGATATGTGCGATCCGCCGAGCGCACCTCCAACACACCCGAACTCGGCGTCTCTGCCCAAGCAGGGAGGGCGGTCAGTGCGGCGAAACTGGCTATAGCGGAAAGGAAATGACGGCGTATCATGTGCGGAATGAATGGTCCCAAGGGCGCACTTCTGTCGCCATCATACCCCGTGGTCCGCGTACCGCGCGCAGCAATACCGCTTCGCCGGGGGCCAGATCAGGCAGGCCATAGCGGCGCAGCACCTCCATATGGATGAAAATATCAGAGGCATCGCCGATCATATTGCCGAATCCAAATCCTTTTGACCGATCGAACCACTTAATCCGAACCGGCACCAATTCACCATCCTGCACGGGATGCATATCTTCATCATCGAATTCCGTATGCTCGTGGAATTCTTCGGAAAGCTGTGCGCTATCGTCCAACTCTAGCACACGAGTCGCCTGTGCGCCGCGCTCGCCTTTAACGGCATCACACACGATTCGCGCATTTTCTGGCACAGTGCTAAAGCCAGCCGAACGAAGAACGGACATGTGCAGCAACACATCGCCTTCGATCTCAACTATCGGCTCTTCCGGTACGATGAAGCCATATCCCTTTACAGGATCAAACCATTTCACCTTACCAACCGCACGAAATGAGGTCTCACCAACCAACTACACGCACTCCACAAACACGTTTACGCGCCCCAACGTCAATATAACGCAATATTACAAATCTACCTTATAAAATATTTGGTGTTTCAGCATTCTTCGCATCCTAAGAGTTGTGCAGTCGCTTCTTTCAACGAGATTGCTGCTTCCGTCAACGTCATCAACCGCTATAAGGAGACATGAAAACAGGGCATTATCGTCCTTTGCCGAAAGTTGCAATACCGATGAAATTCACACTCTCATGGTTGAAAGACCACCTCGATACCAGCGCTAATGTGGCACAAATCAGTGACGCATTGGTTGATTTAGGGCTGGAGGTAGAGGGAATCACTGATCCAACGGCGTCTTTGGGCGCATTTCGTATCTGTCGTGTGATCGAGGCGGTGCAACACCCCGATGCCGACCGTTTGCGCCTCTGCCGCGTTGAGACATGGCCACAGGGGCCGGATGGTCCGACCGAGGAAGTTCAGGTTGTCTGTGGTGCGCCCAATGCACGCACCGGTCTCGTCGGCGTCTTTGCGCCGGTCGGAACGCATGTGCCAGGTACGGGTGTTGATCTCAAACCGGGGGTAATCCGGGGTATCGAATCGAATGGAATGCTGTGTTCCGAACGCGAGTTGGAACTTTCTGACGACCATGACGGCATTATTGACCTGCCAGAAGACGCGCCGATGGGCGAGCGTTTCATCGATTACCGCGACCTGAACGATCCTGTCTTTGACATTGCTATCACCCCTAATCGCCCTGATGCACTGGGCGTGCGCGGTGTGGCCCGTGATCTGGCTGCGCGAGGGTTAGGCACGCTGAAACCTGCGCCCATCGAGGCGGTGCCGGGCATGTATGACAGCCCTATCGGCGTCACGCTGCATGATGATGTGAAAGACCGCGCCTGCCCGCTATTCATTGGGCGCATGGTGCGCGGTGTGAAGAATGGCCTCTCGCCTGACTGGATGCAGCGCCGCCTACGCGCCATCGGCCTACGCCCCATCTCGGCGCTGGTCGATATCACCAATTACATGACCTATGACCGGGGCCGCCCATTGCACGTCTTCGACGCCGCAAAGGTAACGGGCGATATCCATGTGCGCCTGTCGCAGCCGGGCGAAACGCTGCTCGCCCTTGATGGCAAGGAATACGGCTTCGACGATGCCATGACCCTAATCTGCGACGATTCGGGGCCGGAGGGTATCGGCGGCGTCATGGGCGGCGAACATTCGGGCTGTACCGAGACGACGACGGATGTCTTCATCGAAGCCGCCTATTTCGACCCCGTGCGCACGGGGTCGACGGGGCGCAAGCTCAAGATCAATTCCGATGCCCGCTACCGTTTTGAACGTGGCATCGACCCAGTCTTTACCCGCGATGGTATGGAGATGGCGACCCGACTCGTGATGGGCCTCTGCGGTGGCGAGCCATCCGGGCTGGTCGTGGCGGGCGAGGTGCCTGATACCGCGCGCAGTTATGCCCTGCGCACCAGCCGCGTTGAAACACTGGTCGGCATGAGTGTCGCGCCAGACGAACAGGCGCGTATCCTCACCGATCTGGGTTTTGGTGTGGAGAAGACCGGTGAGAGTTTTATCGTTTCCGTCCCGCCATGGCGGCCCGATGTGCATGGCGAGGCCGATCTGGTCGAGGAAATCGCTCGTGTCTCCTCGCTGGCTAATCTCGAAAGCGCCCCGCTGCCCCGGCGTAGCGCGGGTGTGCCCAAGGCGACGCTGACTCCGATGCAAAAGCGCGTCGCCACTGCCCGCCGCGCGCTGGCCGCGCAGGGTATGAACGAATGCGTCACCTATTCCTTCATCGGCTCGGAGGAAGCCGCCCATTTCGGCGGCGGTGATGCGGCATTGCGGCTCGAAAACCCGATCTCGTCGGAAATGTCCGACATGCGGCCCAGCCCGCTGCCCGGCCTGATGGCGGCGGCATCGCGCAATCGGGCGCGCGGTTTTGCCGATATCGCGCTGTTTGAGGTCGGCATGGGCTTCCACGGTGCCGAACCGGGCGAAGAACAGATGATCGCCGCTGGCCTGCGCATCGGCTCGGCGGCCCCGCGCGAATGGACTGGCGCCCGCCGTCCACTCGATCTCTACGATGCCCGCGCCGATGTGGAGGCGATGCTGGGTAGCCTTGGCGCGCCCGTCGACCGGCTCCAGACCGACCGCAACGTACCCGACTGGTTCCATCCCGGACGCGCCGCCTGTCTACGCCTCGGCCCCAAGAACCTGATTGCCGTCTTCGGCGAATTGCACCCAAAAATCTGCGCCGCCTTCGATGTGGGTGCGAGTGCGGTGGGCTTCACCGTCTTCCTTGAATCCCTTCCATTCCCGAAAGCAAAGACCAAAGCGCGGCCCGCTCTGACCCTCAATCCTTTGCAACCCGTCGAGCGCGATTTCGCCTTCGTCGTGGATGCCCGCACCGAAGCAGAGGCCATTCGCAAGGCCGCGCGAGGGGCGGAGAAGAAGCTGATTGAGGATGTCACTGTCTTCGACGTGTTCGAGGGCGACAAAGCCAGTGCGCAGCTTGGGGATGGCAAGAAGTCCGTCGCCATCGCCGTGCGCCTACAACCCGATGGGGCCACCTTTACCGATGAGCAGATCGAAGCCATCGGTGAGAAAATCGTCGCTTCGGTGTCAAAGGCGACAGGGGCCACCCTACGCGGTTGACCGTGCCGGGGATTGCTTAAGTCATCTGGATATGGAACAGCGCCGTCTAAAGCATTTTAGACGGGAGGCTCCCATGAGCATTGGACAGGAATTCAAAGACTTCGCCCTCAAGGGCAATGTGGTCGATATGGGCGTTGGTATCGTTATCGGCGCCGCCTTCACCACCATCATCACGTCTCTGGTCGAGGATATTATGAACCCCCTAATCGGGCTGTTCACCGGCGGTGTCGATTTCTCTGGCCTGTATCTGAACCTCTCCGGTCAGGAAGTGGCATCCGCCGCGCAGGCGAAAGAGGCCGGTCTTGCCGTCATCACCTATGGCGTGTTCATCAACGCGGTTATTTCCTTCCTGATCGTCGCCTTCATACTGTTCATCATCATCAAGAACGTGAACCGGCTGAAGAAAGCTGAAGCGGAAATACCGGAGGAAACCCCGCGTCAGGAAATTCTACTTGAAGAAATTCGCGATGCATTGAAGGCCCGCTAAATCCGCCTGAACGGGAAAAGGATCACGCATCCCCGGAGCATCGCCCTACTGGATTCACACATCTCGGAGTGTCCATCCTTTTTTGAGGTTGTGATATCGGATGAGTCCGTTGAACATGACGATTGGTCCGGGTTTGCCGTAGTAGCAATTCCATCCTCCGAGCCTTGCGAAGACCCATGCTGCGA
>CALFVD010000182.1 GCA_937928005.1 uncultured Neomegalonema sp.
ACTCACGATCCCATCTCGAACTCGAACGATAAGACCCGCAGCGCCGATGATACTCTGGCTCAAGCCACGGGAAAGTAGGACACCGCCAGAATAACGAAATCCAGATCATATAGCTCTCTATACAAATATACATAAAGCCCCCTCGCTAAATATCGCGAGGGGGCTTTATCGTTTTGGGCGTGCGTCAGACTGATAAATCCCTATATTGCGCGCCATGACAGCAACCGCATCCTTCCCCCATCGCCATCTGCTCGGAATCGAGGAAATGGCCCCCGCTGATATCGTTACGATCCTTGACCGGGCGGATGATTGTGTCGTGTTGAATCGCGCGGCGCGCAAGAAGCGTGATCTGCTCAAGGGGCTTACCCAGATCAATATGTTCTTTGAATCTTCGACCCGCACGCTGGCGAGCTTTGAGCTTGCGGGCAAGCGGCTTGGGGCGGATGTGATGAACATGGCGGTTAAGGCGTCCTCGGTGAATAAGGGTGAGACCCTGATCGACACGGCGATGACGCTGAATGCGATGCATCCTGATATTCTGGTCGTGCGGCATGACCAATCTGGCGCCGTCAACCTATTGGCGCAGAAGGTGAATTGCTCGGTCATCAATGCGGGCGACGGGCGACGGGAGCATCCGACGCAGGCATTGCTCGATGCGCTGACGATTCGGCGGCGCAAGGGTAAGCTGCACCGTTTGACGGTCGCGATCTGTGGCGATGTGTTCCATAGCCGGGTTGCGCGCTCGAATATCCATCTGCTCAACAAGATGGAGAACCGCGTGCGGATCATCGCGCCGCCGACCCTATGCCCCGCCGGAATCGACCGGCTCGGTGCGGAAGTTTTCCACGATATGCGTGCCGGGTTGGAAGGATGTGACGTGGTGATGATGCTGCGTTTGCAGCAGGAGCGCATGGCGGGCGGGTTTATCCCGTCTCACCGGGAATATTTTCACCGTTACGGGCTGGATGAGGAAAAGCTGTCGGAGGCGAATTCCGATGTCATCGTGATGCATCCCGGCCCCATGAACAGGGGCGTTGAGATCGATAGCGATCTCGCCGATGACATCAATCGCTCGGTCATTCAAGAGCAGGTAGAGATGGGGGTCGCGGTGCGCATGGCCGTGCTGGAATTGCTGGCCGAGAATCGGGCGGGAGGCATGGTATGAAGCCGATTGCTTTCTCTAATGCGCGCCTAATTGACCCCGCCACGGGGGTTGATATGCCCGGTGATTTGCTCGTGTCTGATGGGCGGATTATAGGCACAGGGGCGAATTTGGCGGCAATTGGCGTGCCCGAAGGCGCGACCGTCATCGATTGTGGGGGGCATGTCCTCGCCCCCGGTATCGTCGATTTCAATGTGACCATCGGTGAGCCGGGGGCGCGGCATCGTGAGAGCTTTCGCTCCGGCGGACTGGCGGCGGCGGCTGGTGGCGTGACGACGATGGTGACGCAGCCCGATACGGACCCGCCCATCGATGATCCGGCAGTCCTCGAATTCGTCAATCGCCGGGCGCAGGAAGTCTGCGCCGTTCGTGTGTTGCCAAAAGCGACGGTAACGAAGGGCGCCTTAGGGCGGGAAATGACCGAATATGGTTTCCTGCGCGATGCGGGAGCGGTGGCGTTTAGCGATGGTGAGCGGGCGATTGCCGATCCGGTGGTGTTTCGCCGATGCCTTGAATACGCGCGTTCGGTCGATGCGCTGGTTTGCCATTATCCGCAGGAGCCGCATTTTTCGACCATCGGCTGCGCGACAGAAGGGGTGTTTGCGACCTTGCGCGGCTTGCCGGGTGTTCCGGCGGCGGCAGAGGCGATCATGCTGACGCGGGATATCCGCATCGCCGCGCTGACCGGGGCGCGCTACCATGCGAGTTGTATCTCGACCGCTGAAAGCCTTGGTATCCTAAGCCGCGCGCGGGAGAATGGGATGGATGTCACCTGTTCGATTGCCGTGCCGCATTTTGCGTTGAACGAGTTGGATATCGCTGATTTTCGCACCTTTTCCAAGGTATTGCCCCCCCTGCGCCATGAGGATGATCGGGCGGCGATGGAGGAAGGGATTGCGAGTGGCCTGATCGACGTGATCGTCTCGGCGCATCGTCCATTGGATGAAGAATCGAAGCGGTTGCCCTATGCGCAGGCGGCGGCAGGCGGGGTGGGGGTGGAGACATTGTTGCCCGTTACCCTTGATTTGCATCACCGGGTGGGGGTGCCGCTCACGACGCTGTTCGAGCGGTTATCGCTTGCGCCTGCGCGGTTGGTGGGTTTGGAGGCGGGGCATCTGGGTAAGGGGGCGCTGGCTGATCTGGTGCTGTTCGATCCGGGCGCGCCGTGGCGGATCGACCGAAAAGCTTTGCGCTCGAAATCGAAGAATTCACCATTCCATGACCGGCTGGTGCAGGGACGAGTGCTTGGCACCTGGGTTGGTGGGGCGCGCGTGTTTGGATAAGTGATTGAAACGTCTGGCGTGCTGTGAAAGCGTTGGGATATGATGCTTATTCTTGCTCTCATCGGTGGTTATCTCATTGGCTCAATCCCCTTCGGCGTGCTTTTGGCGCGGGCGTTTGGGTTGGGTGATCTGCGACAGGTCGGGTCTGGCAATATCGGCGCGACCAATGTGCTGCGCACCGGGAACAAGGGCGCGGCGGCCTTAACGCTGTTGCTTGATGCGCTTAAGGGGGCCGTGCCGGTCTGGCTGGCATGGTGGTACACGGGTAGTGCGGATGTGGCGGCAATCGCGGGTTTGGGCGCGGTGATCGGGCATTGTTTCCCGGTTTGGCTGGGCTTCAAAGGCGGCAAGGGGGTGGCGACATTCCTTGGCGCATTGCTGGCGTTTAGCCCTACTGGATTCTTGGTCTTTGCAGTTACATGGCTCGGTGTGGCGGCTGTGACGCGGTATTCGTCACTTGCGGCGCTGGTCGCGTCGCTCGTTTCGTTGGCTTTCGTGCTGTGGATGGGGGCGGGCGGGTTGATTGCGAGTCTCGCGCTTGTGGCGCTTGTTGGTCTGCTCATTGCCCGGCATCATCAAAATATCGCGCGGCTGCGCGCCGGAACGGAGAGCCGGATCGGGCAGAAGACGTGAACGCTTTTCCTGCGTCGCGCGCACCGACCGATGAGGTGGGCGAGGTCGCGTGGCTGCGGCTTGCCCGGTCAGAGCGGATTGGGCCGGTGACGTTTGCCGAACTCATGTGCCGCTATCCAAGCGCGCAGGCGGCGCTGGATGCTTTGCCGGATCTGGCGGCGAAAGGGGGCGCAAAGCGAGGGCCGAAAGTGGCCGATGCGGCGATGGTCGCGCGTGAATATGAAGCGGGCAAGGCGATGGGAGCGCGGTTGCTGGCGCTTGGTGCGGCGGCGTATCCGGTTAATCTGGCGGCGGTTGAGGCGGCTCCGCCGTTGCTGTGGTGCTTGGGTGATCCGGCGATTGCGCGGGTGGAGGCGGTGGCTATTGTTGGCGCGCGCAATGCCTCGGCGCTTGGCCTACGTTTCACCGAGGCGTTGGCCCGTGATCTGGGCAAGGCGGGGCGAGCGGTGATTTCGGGGCTGGCGCGCGGGGTCGATGCTGCTGCACATCGGGGATCGGTTGAGAGTGGTACGGTTGCCGTGTTGGCCGGTGGGGTTGATAGCCTGTGGCCGCCGCAGAATGCTGCACTTTATGATGAAATTGTCGCGAAGGGCGCGGTGCTTTCCGAGCGTCCGATGGGTTATCAAGGGCGTGCGCAGGATTTTCCGCGCCGTAATCGTCTCGTTTCCGGTTTGGCGCAAGGGGTCGTTGTGGCCGAAGGGGCGGAGCGATCCGGCTCGCTCATCACGGCACGCTATGCAGGCGAGCAAGGGCGAGAGGTGATGGCGGTGCCCGGTTCGCCACTTGATCCACGCGCGGGCGGATGCAACCTGTTGATCCGCGAGGGCGCGACGTTGGTGCGTGGCATTGATGATGTGTTGGAGGCGCTGGCGCGGATCAGCGCGCAAGCGCAACTACTGGCCCCGCGTGAGGAGGATTGGGATGCGCCGATGGTCGCTGAGGATGCCGCAATGAAGCGGGTTGTCCTCGATCTGCTTGGCCCGCACCCCGTGGATGTGGATGAGATCATCCGTAGGTCGGGCGCGTCCTCTGGGTTCGTCTCGCTGGTGTTGTTGGAGCTTGATCTGGCGGGGCGGTTGCATCGTGAGCCTGGCGGCGGCGTGGCGATGACCGGTATTTGAGGGGCAGGCAGCGTGCCTACCCCCATCGGTCTTAGGAAGCCTTTGGGAAATAATCCTCGCATTCCCCGTCGCGATACACATCCGCCGTGCAGCAATGTAGCCCGCCACCGAACGCATACGCATCGCGTAGGTCCACGGGCACGACCTCGACGCCCAGTTTGTCGAGTTGATCGGCTTGATAGACCTCCGATGCCTCGACGCAGACCGTTTTGGGGTCGAGAACCAGCACGTTCATCGACAACCATGTCGAAGAATAGCAGAGTGGCGGCGGCGCGTTATGGGCGGGCTGGGCCGCGTCCACGATTTCCCATCCATTGCGCTCGAACATCGCGCGCTGATCCTGTGGTAAGCGGCGCTGCGGGTTGTTGAGGATCAGGCCGGGGCGAATGGGGGTGAAGGTCGCGTCGATATGGATCGGGTATGGATCGCCGGGGAAGTTGACGGTGTGAACCCGGTGGTCGGGGAAGTGACGCGCCAGCCAGTCGATGCCTTTTAGGTTTGTCGTGAAGCCGTGCTGAACAACCAGATCGCGTCCGAAGCGCAGGACATCCGCCGCGTCGAATAGCGGCTCCTCCTCGGTGGTGACGAAATGCTTGGCGGCGGCCCATTCGAGGCGCTTGGCCTCGCCGATTTTGTCGCTGAGGTAATCGGGGTGATAATCGGCATCGGTCAGGCGCGGTTTGGGGGCCGCTTCGTGCCGCATCTTGGGGTCTTCGTCGTAATATTGCTGGAGCAAATCGCGATAGCAGAGATACTCGAACCAGCGGCAACGATAGCTCATGGTCGCTTCAAGGATTTCGTGGCCGACGGTCAACAATACGTCGCGTGGGGGCATACAGCCGAAGTTGGATTCGGTGCGCCAGTCTGGCGTTTCTGCGGGTTTGGAGAAATCGAAGGGGGTGGGGCGGTCGACGCGCACGCCGCGCTTGGCCAGCATCGACGCGAAATTGTCGAGCAGCTCATTGGCGCGGTCGATGGTTTCCTGTGGGCGGCGGCCCCATTGGCCGCGCATATCGCTGTCTTCTGGAACCTTCGCGTCGAGGGCGGGTTCGGGCGGCGGAATATGGCAATCGTCGGCGCGGCCAACAATGACGTGGCGTAGCGTGTCCCACTCGTTCCAGCTTTTGACTTGCGTTTTTTCCGGCGACCAGTCCATGCGTGTCTCCCCTATGTTTTCTGGCGTATAGGAACGATGTAACGGCTAGATTTCAAGGTCCGGTTGGCCCCTTTGGCGGCTCAAAAGCGACACTTGTTACTGTGGGCTCGTGCCAGTAGGGCTATATCGGAACGAAAGGGAGACTGCGATGATGGGTTTTGACTGGGGCGCAGTGTTCGCCAATTCGTCAGATAAGGTGCTGGGCGGTGCGGTTGGCGGCTTGGTTGTGGCCCTGCTGGGTGGTGTCGCGCGCTATGTCATGGGCTGGTATCGAGCGGGCAAGTATCAGGATGCCGATTTCCACATTGCCGCGACGATCTACACGCTATTGGAGCCGGGCAATTCAGACCATGCCAAAGGGTTGGCAGCGGGCAAGACTCATGTGCAGGAATTGCTGTGGTTGGGGCGCGAGGTGCCGCTTTCGACATTCCTGACCAATCCTTACGTGTTGCGCGAGGCCAGCACGGCCATGGGGAAGGCGCGGGGCGCGGGTATCCTGTTGGGCACCATGCCGGAGCGGGCAGAACGACCTTTTCTCAAAAAACTGCTCGGCCACCACAACACCATCCCCGATACTGATCTCGTTCGGCTGTTCAAGGATCGTGTGGGACGCGAGACGGATGGGCGGGTGCAGGGTATCTCTCCACCGACCCATGAGCATTATCCCGGCTCGCCCCACCGCCGGGTTATCCGTGCGATGTTCGTCGCCGATAGCCAGCTACGCGATACATTGCCCGAACGGGCCATGGTGTATTTTCGCCATGAGGGCGAGGAGCATCGTTACGACACGATTCAGACAATCACGCGGGACTATCGCCAGCATCCCGAACGCTATGACCGCTGTCGCGCCTATTTCTAGGATTTTGTCTCCCAATACGGTTGCGGCCCGTATTTTTCCTTCAGGAAATCAATGAACGTGCGGACCTTCGCTGGAGTGTAGGGGCTGGGCGGTCGCACAGCATGGATTGCGCCATCTTCTTCACATGTCCAATCGGGTAGGAGATCGACGAGGGTGCCGTCCTGTAGATGGATGCCCACATCCCAGACGGATTTGAGCGCAATGCCGATGCCCATCAACGCCGCATCCAACAGGACCGCGCCGTTATTCGATCGGATTGGGCCAGATACCCGGACCTCCGCGCGTTCCTCGCCTTTCGTAAAGTGCCAAAAGTTCAGGCCAGTCTGGGTGATTGCATCAAGACCTGCGCAGTCTTCGGGGCGGGCGGGCATTCCGTGATGTTCGATGAAGGAAGGGGACGCCACCACCATGCGGCGATTGGGGGCAAGGTAGGTGCGAATGAGGTTGGAATCGCGCAATACACCGATGCGGATGCCTAGATCGAAACCTTCATCGACCAGTGACACCATCTGGTCGGAGAGATGTAGGTCGATATTGACCTTTGGATAACGGTCACGAAATTCGGGCAAAAAGGGCAGAATGTGCTTGCGCCCAAACGGGCCGGGGAGAGCGGCGCGCAATGTGCCGGATGGCTCGGTATCGCTGTTGGCGAGGGCGGCGCGGCCTGCGTCGATCTCTTCCAATGCGCGGGTCGCGTGGGTGAGAAAATTCGCGCCGTCTTCCGTCAGCGAGAGCGAGCGTGTGCTGCGGGCCATAAGGGTCGTGCCGAGTTCCTTTTCCAGCGAGGTCAGGCGGGCGCTTGCCGCCGCTGGGGATAGCCCAATCTCACGCCCTGCCGCACTGAGTGAGCCGTGCTGGGCCGCGAGGGCAAAGAGGGAAAGGTCGCTGAGGCGCATATGATCTTTCTGTTTTAGTTGAAAGTATATCTGAATTAAGCGATATTATCAATTATATCAGATAGGCACATATTTCTCTCCATCAGCAACGGCCCAAGGGTCGGAATGGAGGCGAGATATGAGTGAGCGCATCGACAGAATCACCCCGGAAGTCATCGCGCAAAATATGCGCCACGCGCATGAACTGCGCGCCCATGCCATGCTGGATGCTTTTGATGCAGTAGGGCGCGCGATACGCAAAGGCTTGTATACCGTCGTTTCGATCTTTGCATGATAGAGTGATCGGGGACGCCCCCAGTCGTGCGTTATGCCGTATCGTCGGGCGAGCGGTCGCGTACTGTCTTCCAGCCCGTAACCATCGCCGTGACCAGATCCTCGTGCTTCCAAAGGCGGTAGAACAGGATTGCGGCGATGTGGATGACGATCAGAGCCATAACCGCGCGCGACGAATAATGGTGGATCGCGGTCATCTTTAACACCATGCCGCTATCGAGGTATTCGGCCAGCGGACCAGCGGAAAACAATCCGTCATCCTCAGACCCTAAACCCGTTATCACTTGCGTCGATAAAGCAATAAGCATGGCAAGGACGGAGAGTGCGCCTAAAGGGTTATGCCCCGCCACGCCGCTAGGGCGACGGGCAAAGAGGTTGCGCAAGTAAGCGAACAGGGATTTTGGCGAAGGAAATAATGCGCTGAGCCGCACAGGCGCAGGGCCGATGATGCCCCAAAGCAGGCGAAAAACAATCAATGCGCCGGTCGCATAGCCAAAGTAAAAATGCAGTTGAATGGTCGAGAATTCGCGATACTCGCCCAAATACAACCCCGTCAGAACCGTGCCGACCAATGCCCAGTGGAATAGGCGGGTCGGCACGTCCCAGACTTTGCGACGCATTGGCGGCTTACCGTCAATTGCGTCGGCCATGCTTAGAAGTCCTTGGCGCGGTATGTGTCATGGCACCCTTTGCAAGACGCGCCGAGCGCGCTGACATCCGCTTTCAGGGCATCAAGACCGTTACCCGCGCTACCCGCCATGGCGGTTGCCGCTTTCTTGAATGCGGCGACTTTCTCACCAATCGCGGGATATGTTTCCCAGATGATCGGCAGGGCACGGGTTTTGCCGGGACGGTCGGCCTTGCTGGAGCCAGCGGGCCACATGCCGTCATTGCCAAAATGGGCGAGGGCTGCGAGATCTTTGGCGGCGCTGCTGGCCTTGGCGGCGTCGTAGTCGATCTTGCCTTGGGCCATGCCGAACAAAGCCCCGGCATTATGTTTGACGACTTGGTAATAGCCCTGACGCGCCTTGATCGCGTCATCAATGGAATCCGCAACTGCAAAGCTGGGCAGGGCTATCGCGGCAATTAGAGTAAGGGCAGTGAAGCGCATCGTCTGTCTCCTTGTCATCCGGGCGAATGATACCCGCTTATAGTCATTTGCGATAAACCTGAGCCATGTTTCGTCGCGCCAAGAGTTGCACGAAACATGGCGCTTGGTGATTCAGGATAATCGCAATTCGCTTTAGAGCCTAAGTACGGCATAGACCGCCGTAAATGGCAAAAACTGTTTCGGAAACATATTCGTGAAGAAGACCTTAATACGGATTGTGTATCGCTCAAATGTCTCGGTTCTGAAAAACAGATGTTTGATGTAAGCTACTCAAATGTCGAGATAAGTTGATCCACCAAACCAAAATCTAGTGGGTTTGTTTTGTTGGAAACAATCCACTAGCTGCGCGAGGCGCTCTGGCATTGTGGTGTCCATGTATCGCGCGCCAAACCCCAGCGATAGTCAAGTGGAGCATGGGGGTCGGAGACGATGCGGCCAGCTGAAAGGCCGCGATACAGCTCACGCAACGTCATATTGCGCCCACCATAGATATCGAAAGGGATGGCGCAGAACGAGCCGACCTCTTGCTCGCTCATCTTGTTTTCAGAAGCGAAGATTGCTTCGATCACTGGCTTTTCGGCAAAGCCCGCATCGGCCCAGTCCGGGTTACTGCGCAGGGCATCGAGGATGCGGAATTGCGCTTCGAGCTTGGCGTCGCGGCTTGGGGTGGAGTATTCGCCGTATTCGCCGATGCTCATGCATTGACGACCGTTATTGTCGCCCATGCGGGCAAGGTAATTAAGGCCGTGATTGACGATATCAACGCGCTGCACTGCGTAATCGCATAGGGATGCGAAGAGACGGGAGGCTTTTTGGTCCAATGGCTCCTTGATCGACGCTAGCGCGTCCTGCGTTGCGAGGGCAAATGCTTCGCGGCTGCCGCCCAGACGGGCCGCGATTTCCCATTGTTCCTCGCTCGCGCCAGGAACCTTGGCGGGGGCGGTGCGCAGGTGTTCGATGGGTTTGAAGCGGCGATATCCATCGCGCTTGCGGCTGTCTTCGGGCGTTTCGGCGGGGAAATCGTTGATCTCGGCCATAATGCGCCATGCGCGGGGGCTGGAATGCGACAGGGTTGTCATAGCGCCCGTTGGCTCGATGGCTTTGACGATATAGGCGTGGTTGCGGGGCAGTAGGAACATATCGCCCGGACGGATATCGTCGAGGGCAACCGGGTAGGTGTCGTTGACGAGATTCAGCGTGCTGGTGACATCGCTGATATGCTCGATAAAGGCGCGTACCTTGTCTGCCTCGGTATATTCCGGGCCTTTATAGCTGGACCATGATCCATCGTCATTCTCGTGGCGGCGCGTGTCGCGGTGGCCATCCCATTTCGTCCATTCGTTCGAGAGGGTGCGGCGCTTGCCGGACGGATCGTTGATCGCAAAGGGCAATTTATGCTCGTAGGCATACATGATACGCATCGCGTAGATCGCATCCGAACAATCGAGGGCAAGGCCGAAAACGGTTTTTTCTTCGGGTTTGTGGAAGTAATCTTTGTCGAAATTCTCGCGGACCCAAGCGGCATAGGCGGTTTCATGCGCGTCGGTCCATTCCGCTGTCGCCTCCCATATAGCAGCTTGTGCGGGAGCAGCGGCAAAGCCGACGATCAATGCGGCGGCGGCGGCCATGCGGCGGATATTGGATTTCACCATTGGGTCTCTCCCGCAAAGAATGTGGTGCTATAAAATACATATAGACTGTGCCGGGTGCTTTGTCCCGGCGCAGTTACACTTTCAAGCCATTGTGACCTAATGGTGGTAGGTTGCCCTATCCGACCAATTCGAGACCGGAGAAGAAGAACGCGATCTCGATTGCGGCGTTCTCCGCGCTGTCAGAACCATGCACCGAGTTTTCACCGATGGATTGGGCAAAGGATTTGCGCACGGTGCCTTCATCGGCTTCGGCAGGGTTGGTTGCGCCCATGACTTCGCGGTTTTTCGCGACGGCACCTTCGCCTTCGAGAACTTGAACGACGACGGGCGAACGCGCCATGAATTCGGTCAGCTCACCGAAGAAAGGACGCTCGGCATGGACTTCATAAAACTTGCCCGCCTGTGCGGGGCTGAGGTGAATGCGTTTTTGCGCAACGATGCGCAGGCCAGCATCCTCAAACAGGGTGTTGATTTTACCGGTAAGGTTGCGCTCGGTTGCATCGGGTTTGATGATAGAGAGGGTGCGTTCTACAGCCATGAATTGTGATCCTTGGAGTTGTTGAATGGCTCGCTTCCGGGGCGGGAAGAGAATTGTGGCGCGCTTACCACGCTGTCAGTGGCGAAGGAATAGCTTTTCTGCGGGATTGCGAGAAATCCCAAAATAGACATGCGCGTGTGACCCTAAATCTCTCGAAATAAAACGCGAAACGGGCTAAGGTTAAAAGCATTATAGATATCGTGCGACGCCGAAATGAAGTCGCACAACTATCGGGAGAACAAATAATGACCTATGCCCTCGTGCTTTGCCTGTTGATGGTCGTGGCTGGAGCCGCCCTCGTTGGTTGGTTGCTGCGCTGGAATGCTGTCTCTGGTGACGATGCTGTCGACCCGCGTGAATTGGGACGGCGTAATGCAGCGACCGAGGCTTCGTCATGAAGATGCTCCTATTGATCGGGTATCTGTTGCTCCTGATTTTGGGCGGAACGGTATTGGGTTGGCTTGCCCGTTGGTTCAAATACGGTGGGCGCTGCGGGCCGGATGGGCTGAAGGGTGGTGTGCCCAATATCGATAAAAAAGCTGGTATGGTGAGCCTCGATGGTTCCGAACCGGTATTGAGTAGCAAAGAGAAAGCCGCCGACATATCGGCCACGACTGCCAAAGCAGAAGGCGGCGCGCGGGCGGCGCTCGGCACGCTGAAGGCTGGTTATTCAGATGGTCGCCAGCAAGGCTCGATGCCCGATGCGCCCGGTGATGATTCCACGGTGGCACGGCTAGGGGCGGTCGCGGGTAGCGTAACGAGTAAGGTCGAAAGCGGCCTCACAAGCGCATCGCAGGGCGTTAAGAAAGCGGCGGCGAGCGCGAGCGACAAGGCAAAATCGACCTTTGGGTCGCTGAAAGGCGGCTATGCCGAAGGCAGCGCCGATGGCGAGACGCCGAATGCATCTGCAGATGGCTCGACAATTGCCAAAATTGGGGCGGTTGTCGGCGGCGCAGCGGCGGTTGTTGGCGCTGGCGCGGTAAAAGCGGGCGAAGCGGTGAAGGGCGTGGCGTCGAGTGCTGCGGACAGCACGAAATCGGCAGTTTCTTCGGTGAAGGGGAGTTTTGCGGAAGATAAGACCAATACTTCTACTTCTGACGAGCTGGTTGAAGCTTCGGTTGCGGCATCTAGCGAAGCTGTGAAGGACGCGGCGTCGAGTGCCACGGCTAGTGAGCAATCTGCGGCTTCTTCTGTGAAGGATGGTCTTGCAGACGGGCAGGCTGGCGCTGCTGGCGCTGATGCTGCGAAGGCGAGCGGGGCTGTGAAGGGTGCGGCGTCGAGCGCCACGGCCAGCGCACAATCTGCGTCCTCTTCTGCGAAGGATGGTCTTGCAGGCGGGCAGACTGGCGCTGTTGGCGCTGGTGCTGCGAAGGCGAGCGATGCTGTGAAGGACGCCGCTTCGAGTGCTACGGCCAGCGTACAATCTGCGTCCTCTTCTGCGAAGGATGGTCTTGCAGACGGGCAGGCTGGCGCTGTTGGCGCTGATGCAGCTAAGGCGAGCGATGCTGTGAAGGATGCGGCGTCGAGTGCTACGGCTAGTGGGCAATCTGCGGCCTCTTCTGCGAAGGGTGGTCTTGCAGACGGGCAGGCTGGCGGTGTTGGCGCTGATGCAGCTAAGGCGAGCGAAGCTGTGAAGGGTGCGGCGTCGAGCGCCACGGCCAGCGTGCAATCTGCGGCTTCTTCTGCGAAGGATGGTCTTGCAGACGGGCAGGCTGGCGCTGTTGGCGCTGGTGCTGCGAAGGCGAGCGGGGCTGTGAAGGACGCCGCTTCGAGTGCTACGGCCAGCGTACAATCTGCGTCCTCTTCTGCGAAGGATGGTCTTGCAGACGGGCAGGCTGGCGCTGTTGGC
>CALFVD010000183.1 GCA_937928005.1 uncultured Neomegalonema sp.
GTCGCCGAGGGACTGGTGGCGGTAGCGGGGTAACATCATCATTGCCATGACGATATTGCCGAAGCTCTCACGCACCTGCGCTCTGAGCGCCGCGACCTTCCGCACCAGTTCAGGATCCGCAGATACGTCTCCCCCAACACCATTGGCTGGCGGCACATTTGAAACTTCGTCAGTCATATCCACCACGTGATTATTTCATTATCATTCTGCTCAGTTTTCTGAAGGTTGCGCGAGCCATATGTCAACTTTCTATAGTGTGACAATTTAGATATACACGTCTTACGTTCAGTCCCCAGGATTAGTAATCGCGCAGCAGTTGTATAGAGCGTAGATCTGATCAGCCCGCCGGTAGACGCAAGTGCGAGATAGCATCGGCTGTGGTGCAGTGCTCCCCAACGTGTCCCCGGTCAGGGGACGTCGGGCTGAATGGAACGGTCAGGTATCATAAGGATGCAGAAACTGCCTCAAAATACCCGTGCGTAAGTTCACTTTCGCATATGTTATACAGACCGTGTGAGAAATCGTTCACCCTTCTGTTTTGGTTTTTCTGGGATTGGCGGGTGCTGATCGGTCCCGAATTTCGCGATTTTGCCGAATGGATCGTTCTCTGGGGTGCGGATAGGTCCCTCTTGAGAATTTTGGGGGCCTATCCGCGCTGAAACGGCGGCCTTCACGCCCTTACGGCTGCGATGAGGGCCGGGACGCCGACCAAGGTGATGGCGCGGCGGATATTGTAAGCGAGGGCGGTGAGGCTGAATTCGCCTCGAACATTGTGGAGCCTCTTCATCAGAAACGCCCCCTGGTTCATCCATTGCTTGATGGATCCGAAGGGATGCTCGACAGTCTGGCGTCGGACGCCCTGCAACTCGGGACGGGCTTTGACTCGTTCGGCCATGCGCTCAAGCAGGACTTCATTGGCGTAGCGGGTCAGTTGGCGATAGGCCGCTTTCGTGCATTGTGATTTCAATGCGCAGCCAGAGCATACGTCCTTGCCAGTATAGCTAAAGCGCTCCATGCCATCGCGCACTTTTCCCTTCCCTTTCAACCGCAGAAACTGGCCTCCAGGGCAGCGATAGCCATCCTGCCCGGCGTCATAGGTGAAGGCCTCCTTCGGAAACAGGCCTGCGCGTTTGGCCGGGCCCCGATCCGGCTTGGGGACGAAGGGCGTTATGCCTGCTTTTTCGCAGGCCTCGATGTCCTCAGCCTGAAAATAGCCTCGGTCGGCGACCACTTCGATGGCCTCCACGTTAAGCGCCTCCGTGGCGGCCTTGGCGGTGTCCGTCAGATGGCCATAATCGAGAACCTCGTTGGTGACCTGCTGCTCGGCGATCAGGGAATGCCTGGCGTCCACCGCGATCTGGATGTTGTAGCCCACGCCGACCTTGGTCTTGGGAGCCATCGCCCGCGCGTCCGGATCGGTCAGGGATAGCTGATCTTCGCCTGTCTCCTGCAAGGTGTTCAGGTAGCCCTGCAGTCGCTCCCGTCGATCACGGATGCTCTCGATCTTGGCCTCCAGTTCCGTAGCATGGCCGCCGCCCGGCGTCCCCTGCTCATCCTTGTCGCTCGCCTCCAATCGCGCCAGGTATCGCTCAAGGCGTTCATCGCTCTGTGCGATCAGCTTCGGCAGCGAAGCCTTGGTGAAATTACGATCTTTGTTGTTCACCGCTTTGATCCGCGTCCCATCGACCGCCAGCAGTTCACGTCCAAACAGATCAAGCTCACGGCACAACAGAACAAATTGACGGAAGACCTGTCTGAAGGCTTTGTGGTTCTCCCGCCGGAAATCCGCGATCGTCTTGAAATCCGGCGTCAAACGGCGCATCAGCCAGATCACTTCGATGTTGCGATGCGTCTCCGCTTCCAGGCGGCGACTGGAGCGGACCCGGTTGAGATAGCCGTAGATGTAGAGCTTCAGAAGATCGGCCGGATCGTAGCCAGGGCGCCCTCGAACCTTAGCTTGAACCCGAGAAAAACCGGCCGACGCCAAATCGAGTTCATCCACGAACGCGTCGATGAAACGTACCGGATTGTCGCAACCAACGTAATCGTCGATCGCGTCCGGAAGAAGCAGAAGCTGAGAGCGGTCAGGGCCTAGAATATGCGCACGGTACACGACGCTGTTGCTGTGAGAGGTGAGATGGCGTCGACTTGAAGATTCTCGACCAAAAGATCTTCGCGATGTTCGTCTTTTTTCTCACCCCTCTGCTGGAGACGCTACGCCCGCATTTTGAGTTGAGCAAGACGCGGCTTGAGACGCTTGCCGTGCTGCTCTTCGGGCTGGCGAATACGCGGACAGTGAACCTGTCTCATCTGGCGAGCCAGTTCCCCGGCGACGTTCTTCACGCTTCGAATTACCGCCGTCTGCAACACTTTTTCCAGCATGTGCGGCTGGACGAGGAAGTGGCGGCGCGATTGGTCATGCGGATGCTGAAGCTGCTCGACCGACCGCGGTTACTGGCGCTTGATCGGACAAACTGGAAGCTGGGATCGGCAGATGTGAACATGCTGGTTCTGGCCGTCGTGACACGTCGGTTCAGGATACCGCTGATGTGGTCGTTGCTGGACCACGCGGGCAATTCCAGCACCTCGGAGCGCATGGCGCTGATGCAGCGATATCTGCGCTTGTTCGAGGCTTCCTCCATCGACGCGCTCTTGGCGGACAGGGAGTTCGTCGGGACCGAATGGATGGAATTCCTGCTCGAAAACAACATTCCCTTCGTCATCCGCCTCAAGGAAGACATGCTGATTCACCTTGAAGACGGCCGTATCCGGCAATTCCGAACCCTCCTGTGCAAGCACCGGAGCGGCGAATGGGCCGGCTGGCTGAACGGGATGGAGAAGACACCGAACAACCGGCTGTACTTTGCCGCCAGACGGATCAAGGGAGGCGAGGCGCTCATCGTCGCTGCCCGCATCCACACACCCGGGCGCGCCCTGAACCTGTACCGGCAACGCTGGCGGATCGAATGCCTGTTCTGCGACGCCAAGACCCGTGGCTTTAATATCGAGAACACCCGCATCACCGATCCCGGCAAACTCGCCACCCTGCTCGTCGTCGTCACACTCGCCGTCGTTTGGGCCTATCGCTGCGCCACTCGCACCATGGGAACCAGAGCCATTCGGCGAAAGAGCCATGGCAGGCGCGAAAAGTCGTGGTTCCGCACCGGCCTCGACAGCCTGCGAAACTGGATCGTTCACAGGCCCGAAAAAGCAATAGCAGCTTGGACACAAACATGCCCACAAAGACCAATCAGGCAGCAAGGATCAGCGTGAGTCGTGTACCGTGGTGGCATATTTCATATATGGATGAAGGTAGCGCATAATGTGTAGCGGGTAGGCTTTGATCCGGCGTCTCGATGATCGGCGTGTTGTTCATTGAGACTCCTGCGCGTTGGCCGGGGCTGCGGAACAGTCATTTGGCGCGAAGGGGTGACTCTTTATTG
>CALFVD010000184.1 GCA_937928005.1 uncultured Neomegalonema sp.
GGCGCGTAGGCGGGCCGGGTTGGTGAGGAACCGTCGCATCTGCTGTCCCATCACCACCCATAGGCTGATCGAGGGTATATTGACCGCGCCAAAAAGGACGGCGATCAACAGCATTGAGCTGATGTCCTGCGAAGGGGCATAGACCGTGACGGCGCTGATCGCCATCGCCCATGCCTTTGGATTGACCCATTGGAAGGCGGCGGCCTGTAGGAAGCTGAACGGTTTGCCCGCTTCCGCGCCCGGTGTTGGCGGCGCGGCATTGGCGATCTTCCACGCGAGGTACAGCAGATAGACGACGCTGGCGATCTTCAGTGCTGTATAGGTCCACGGGAAGGCAACGAACACGCCCGCAAGGCCAATACCGACCGTTCCGACCATAAAGATAAAGCCGAGGCCGACGCCCAGCATATGCGGCAAGGTGCGGCGAAACCCGAAATTCGCCCCCGATGCCATGAGCATCAGATTGTTCGGCCCCGGCGTGATCGAGGCAACGAAGGCGAACTGGACGAAAAGAAACAGAAGATTGTATGTCATAGCGCAAGGATAGCGCGTTCTGGGTGATCAATCTCCATCTCTCTTCCAGGATTCCGGGCCTTCCCAAACCAGTTTTGCCAGACGAGTTTGCTGCGCTGCGTCCAACTTCGGTTTGCATCCCGAACCCGCCCCGGTTTAATCGGGCGGCATCTGCGTCCCGGATCGTCGGTGACGTCGCCAAACAAGTTGCGTGACCCGCCTCAACGCAAGCCTGTTTGTTCCGGGCCTGTCCAGTCGCGGCTTCGCCGCCACCTCCTTCGAGACCAGGAATAAACCACAATTGAAGTGTACAGCCCTTGGTGCGAAACATGGCTCAGGTTTATCGCAAATGGCTATAGTGTATAGGTGATGAGCGAACTCTCACTCGAAATCATTTGTGTCGTGTAATGTAATCGGCAGGCGAGTCCGTGAGGGGGATGGCATGGCGGTGGTTGTGGACGGTATGCGTGAAATGGGTCTGCGCGACCGATTAACGGCATTTGCGGTCCTGACATTGATGGCGTGTGAGTTGTTATGGCTGGCCCTTGGGTGGACACCTTTCAGGATTATGGCATTCGTGGCGATGATCGCGGTCGCTCCCTTGTCAGTGCATCGGTTGGGCGGGCGCGAGGCGTATCTGCTGACGTTATGCGCTACATTGACGGCGCTTATAATCTGGCTGCACTTGGAGCCGATAACGGCAATCTACACGGCGCTGGAGCAGGCTGCGTTCCTGATGGCGTTCATATTGCTTATTGGATTGATGCAGCAGGCGGCGATAACGAGTGCGGCAATCCTTGAATGCGGAACATTTTTGACGAAGCAGCGGGCTGGGCGAAGGTATTTTGCGCTGTTCGGCGGCACGCATATCATGGCGCAGTTATTCAATCTGGGTGTGGTCAGCTTGTTAGCCCCATTAATCAAACGCGGGACAGAAGGGGACGATGCGCTCAACCCGCTGCGCGAGCGGCGGCAGCTCAATGCGATGCTGCGCGGGTTTGCGTGGTGTGTGGTTTGGTCGCCCACGGCGGTTGCACCCTTAGTGCTGTCAACATTATTGCCAGAGGCAAAGCGGGGACCGTGGATCGCCGCTGGGGTTGTGATTGCGATGACAGTCATGCTGGTTGGGTATTTCGAGGACCGCTGGCAATGGCGCGCCTATCAACCCTCACCGAACAGCGTGCGCCCGGCTTTCCCTGCACGAGCCTATGGTGATTTTGCTTTGGTCTGTGCGGTGCTGGTGGCGTTGACCGTCGGGGCGATGTGGCTATTCGATGGGACGGTGGTTTTCGGGTTGATGGTTGCCTCGCCGATCATCCTTGTCGGATGGTTGATGGTCCAGAAGAACGGCGATACCGGGGCGGTAGGCGCGCGGTTGAGTGAGATCGCGTTGGTTCACTTGCCTGCGGCTGCGCCCTTGGCCGTAACGCTAGCTTGCTCAGGATATGTGGGAAGGGCGGCGGCGGCGCTGATACCCGCTGCTGAATGGGCGGATGCGCTGAGGTTAGAGGCATGGCCGGGGTGGTTGTTCCTATTGTCGCTGTCCGTTGGGGTGGCGGCGCTGAGCCAATTTGCGCTGTCGCCGATTATGATGGCGGTATTCTTTGGGTCGTTAATCGCATCCGTACCGGTTTTGCCGGTCGATGTGACATGGGCGGCGCTGGCGATATCTTGTGGCTGGGCGCTGTCGATGACGATTTCGCCATTTGCGACCGTGATCTTGATGGTGGCGCAATCGACAGGACATACTGGGCGCGAAATGGCATGGGAATGGAATTGGCGGTTCAGCCTTTTGACCGTTGGTGTGTTGGCTGTCGCATTCAGGTGGCTCGCCGGACATTGAAGACTGGACTAGCGGCGACGGTCGATCCGTCCTAGAGGGGCGTATGTTGGAACATGCCATTGTCGCCTTCGCGACCTTTTTTGCCACTATAGGCCCGCCGGATGTAGCGGTCGTTTTCGCGACCTTGACCCTGCGCAATACGCCGGATGAACGATTTCGGCTGGCGGTGAAAGCAATCCTCGTTGGCTCCGCAATCCTGCTGTTCTTCGCGTTTCTGGGTAAGCCGTTGCTGACCTATCTCGGCATATCGCTGCCCGCGATGCGGGTTGCCGGGGGCATTTTGCTGCTACTGATCGCCATAGACATGGTTTTTGCGCGCCATTCAGGCGCAACCTCGACGACTGATGATGAGGTGACGGAGGCCGTAGGGAGCGATGATATATCGGTCTTTCCGGTTGCAACGCCGCTGATCGCAGGGCCGGGGGCTATTGGTGCGGCAATTCTGTTGGTGGCACAGGCGGATGGCGACCCGATGCGGATCGTGCCGATCATCGGGGCGTTGCTCGCTGTTCTGGCCGTGACATTTGTGCTGATGATCCTTGCGGCACAAGTGCAGCGCGTGTTGGGAATGACGGGTGTGCAGGTGGTGACGCGGGTGATGGGGATATTGCTGGCGGCACTGGCGGTGCAGTTTCTATTCGATGGGATCAAGAATAGTGGTCTGCTCGGATGACAACTGAGTTCATCGTCCTGCTGGCGCTCGGTGCGGTGGCCGGAGGGTTCATCAATGGCTTGGCGGGCTTTGGTACAGCTTTGTTCTCACTGGGGTTTTGGCTTCATATCATGGAGCCACCGCAGGCAGTTCTGGTCGTGCTGGTCATGTCGATCATCAGTGGTGTGCAAGGCGTCATTCTTGTGCGCGAGTCGATCCAATGGCCGAGACTAGGGCGGTTTATGGTGCCCGCTCTGTTTGGTATCCCTATTGGAACGGCGTTGGTGGTCTGGATTGATCCGCGTATGTTAAAGCTGGTGATTGCGGCGTTTCTGATCCTCTACGGGCTGTTCTTTGCCTTTCGTAAGGAATTGCCCGCCATGACGCGCCCGACGCCGGTTATCGACGGCGGGATCGGTTTTGCCGGGGGCGTGTTAGGCGGATTGGCCGGGTTATCGGGTGCGCTGCCGACGATGTGGTGTGCGATGCGGCCTTGGCCGAAGGCGGAGCAGCGGGCGGTGCTGCAACCCTATAATTTCGCGATTCAGGTCGTGGCGGTGCTGATTTTCGCGATACAGGGGGCGTTTACGCGCGAAACACTGGTAATCCTCGCCGTGACGACACCGTTTGCATTGGGGGCGGCGCAAATAGGTATCGCCATCTTCAAGCGGATGGAGGATACGGCGTTCCGGCGTCTTCTGATCGTGTTGATGCTGGTATCCGGGACGATTCTGATGGCGCGCGAGTTGCTGTGAAGTCGGACGCGCGGACGACTCATAGGCGTATGACGCTTGATAATAATCATCAAAAAGCATCTTGCGGTGATCTGCTTATAGGTCGTTTTACCAATCAGTATTGACCACGACAATGAACTCGATATCCGCGTGGTTCGTCACGGTGATCGTATCCATGACTTTCCAAAGCTTGCGTGAATTGACGCCGGAAATGTTGACATCGACGATGTCGCATTGGTAGGCGAAATACTTCTCGGAACCGGAAATCAACGTCGGTGCGCCGTCCGTGGCCGTGACCTATTCATCCAGTGTCTTGCCAAAAACACGAGCTTTTTTGCTCTTCATGTCAGCGGGCTTCTTGATCGGCTGATCATTCGACAAGAGGATCGTACTGCCATAAGCTTGCCACCATAGGGTGATCGAACCGGTATCCTTGATGCCACCGGGTCCGACTGCTGCAGGGACTTCTTTGTCTTTGTATGGTTGGGCGGAATTATAGATTTCGACAGTGATATCGTAGACCGATATTTTTTGATTTCATCCTTGAACAACACGAGCAGGTTAAACCATTGCCGAAGTCGTTTGATCGGAACATATCTGGCTCGAAGATTGTGATGCTGCGCTGCACGGTGTTGACGCGCCCCGCTCCGCAGGAGTAGACGGTCGAGACGTATAGCCGAGGGATGCCCCATGACTGACTTTTTAATGGATTACCTGCCGATCCTCGTCTTTATGGGGATTGCTGTTGGTATTGGGTTGGCTTTCATTTTTGCCGCAGCCTTCGCCGCCCCGTCTAACCCCGATCCTGAAAAGCTTTCGGCTTATGAATGCGGGTTCAACGCCTTCGATGACGCGCGCATGAAGTTTGATGTACGTTTCTATCTCGTCGCTATTCTCTTTATCATCTTCGATTTGGAAGCTGCGTTCCTGTTTCCTTGGGCTGCGTCGTTCGGCACCATTGGAATGTTCGGCTTCTGGTCCATGATGGTCTTCCTGTTCGTTTTGACGATTGGATTCGTCTACGAATGGAAAAAGGGCGCACTCGATTGGGAGTGAGCCACCAGTCTGCAAGGGTGTTCGCATGACCTCCACCGTCCTTGATCCGTCGGGTCAGCCCGTCTCTTCTGCGTCAGCCATGAGGGCGGGCGCGGATAAAGAAGTCACGACGCGCCAGCTCTCCAATGATTTGGCTGATAAGGGCTTTGTGTTGACCAGCGCGGAAGACCTCGTCAACTGGGGTCGTACTGGGTCGTTAATGTGGATGACCTTTGGTCTTGCATGCTGCGCCGTTGAGATGATGCATACCTCGATGCCGCGTTATGATGCCGAACGCTTCGGAATCGCCCCGCGCGCTTCACCACGCCAGTCGGATGTGATGATCGTTGCGGGCACATTGACCAACAAGATGGCCCCTGCTTTGCGCAAGGTCTATGATCAGATGCCTGACCCGCGTTACGTGATCTCGATGGGGTCATGTGCGAATGGCGGCGGCTATTACCACTACAGCTATTCAGTGGTGCGCGGTTGTGACCGGATCGTTCCCGTTGATATCTACGTTCCCGGCTGCCCCCCCACGGCGGAGGCGTTGCTTTATGGTATCTTGCAGCTTCAGCGCAAAATTCGCCGTGTGGGCACCATAGAACGCTAAATGCAGGCGGATTGAGAAAAACGGAGCCTGATATGGCCGACGACACCCTCGCCATCGACGATGATGCACTCGCCGATCATGGCGACCATATCTCCTCCTCGCTGGAGGATGCCGTCTCGCGCTATGAGGTGACGGGCGGCGAGTTGACGCTGATCGTGCCGCATGATCGTATCGGCGAGGCGCTGACCTTCCTGCGCGATGACGGGCTGTGCCAGTATCGTACGCTGGTCGATATCGCCGGGGTTGATTGGCCCGCCCGCGAGAAGCGGTTCGATGTGGTCTACCATATGCTTTCGATGCGCCAGAACCAGCGTATTCGGGTGAAGACCTACCTGCGAGAAGACGAGATTGCCGAGAGTGTCGTCAATGTCTTCCCTGTCGCTGACTGGTACGAGCGCGAAGTCTACGATATGTACGGCATCCCCTTCGGTGGCCACCCGGATATGCGACGCATCCTCACGGATTACGGGTTCACTGGTTATCCGCTGCGCAAAGATTTCCCCGTCACGGGGTATAACGAGGTCCGCTACGACGAAGAAGCCAAGCGCGTCGTCTATGAACCCGTCAAATTGGTGCAGGAAATGCGCAGCTTCGATTTCATGTCGCCTTGGGAGGGTGCCGAATACATCCTGCCGGGTGATGAGAAGGCGGAGGAAAAGCCGTCATGAGCGCATCCGGTGCAGAACTGCCAACCAAATCCATGACGTCGGACGAGTTCATCGCCTGGACCGTTCTTGAGAATCCGGGGCGGGTCGAATTGATCGACGGCTATGTCGTGCCGAAGGAAGATGGCGGCCCGATCGGCATGGCAGGCGACAATCCGCGCCACAATCTTGTCAAAGGTAGCGCGAAGGACGCGATCAAGGCGGCGATGCGAGGTCATGGCTGCCGTACCTACATTGATGGCGTCACGGTGAAGATCAACGAAAAGGCGAGCTACATTCCTGATGTGCTGGTCGATTGTGCCGTTGATTTTGACCCGGAAAACCCCGTTGCCGTTGAGCCCGTGATCGTTGTCGAGGTTCTGTCTGCATCATCGCATGTGAAAGACTCGGTAGAGAAATTGGATGGCTATTTTAGCCTACCAAGCATTCATCACTATCTCATCGTCGATGCGGTCAAGCGCCGTGTTGTCCTGCATTCGCGCGCTGATACCGGCATTGCCACCTCTATCCTGTACGGTGGCTCTGTCACACTCGATCCGCCCGGATGTGTGGTCGATCTGGATGTTTTCTGGGAGGATATTCCATCGTGAATGAGATCGTCACAGTTGGCCCCGCCGAGGGCGACCCGCATGTCGCGCGCAACTTCAATATCAATTTCGGGCCGCAACACCCGGCGGCCCATGGCGTCCTGCGCCTCGTTCTTGAACTCGACGGCGAGATCGTGGAGCGTGTCGATCCCCATATCGGCCTGCTGCACCGTGGCACAGAAAAGCTGATCGAGCAGAAGACCTATCTTCAGGCGCTGCCTTATTTCGACCGGCTCGATTACGTCGCGCCGATGAATCAGGAGCACGCTTTCTGTCTTGCCATCGAGAAGATGCTCGATGTCAATATTCCGCGCCGTGCTTCGCTGATCCGTGTTCTCTATTCTGAGATTGGGCGCATTCTTTCGCATCTGCTGAATGTTACGACGCAGGCGATGGATGTGGGCGCGCTGACCCCGCCGCTCTGGGGGTTCGAGGAGCGCGAAAAGTTGATGGTGTTCTACGAGCGAGCCTGTGGTGCGCGCCTTCACGCGGCTTATTTCCGCCCCGGCGGTGTGCATCAAGATTTGCCGCAGGAATTGCTGGACGATATCTGGCAGTGGACTGAGGAATTCCCGCAGGTGCTAGACGATCTCGAAACCCTGCTGACCGAAAACCGTATCTTCAAGCAGCGCAATGTCGATATCGGTGTCGTCAGCCTCGATGAATGCGAGCAACTCGGCTTCTCTGGTGTCATGGTACGCGGGTCGGGCGGGGCGTGGGATTTGCGCCGGTCACAACCTTACGAGGGCTATTCCGAATTCGACTTCCAGATTCCGGTTGGCAAGAATGGCGATTGCTACGATCGCTACATCATTCGGATGCATGAGATGCGCGAATCCACGCGGATTATGCGTCAGGCGCTTGAAAAGCTGGATACCTGCACTGGCGATCCTGTGATGAGCATCGACGGCAAGATCGTGCCACCGCGCCGCGCCGAGATGAAAGGGTCGATGGAAGCCCTAATCCATCACTTCAAGCTCTATACCGAAGGCTTCCGCGTGCCGGAGGGCGAAGTCTATACGGCTATTGAAGCGCCTAAAGGCGAATTCGGCGTTTACATGATTTCGGATGGGTCGAACAAACCCTACCGCCTGAAAATCCGCGCCCCCGGCTTCCCCCATCTCGCCGCGATGCACCATATGTGCAAGGGTCACATGCTGGCCGATGTCAGCGCGATCCTTGGGTCGCTGGATATCGTATTCGGGGAGATTGACCGATGAAACGGGTAGCGTTCGTTGTCTTAGCTTCTGTGTTCGCGGCCACAGCTACTTATGCGCAGCAATCCGGCGAACCATCCTTGAAGCAACTCGAACTCGACGGGTCGCGCGGTTATGCCGTGGTTCTCGATGGTGAGGGTAACGAACATTATTGTGAGGCCAAAGTCGGGCGTGATGCGGTCGATCTTGGCCCGTGCAAACCATTGCGCCTTCTTGCGCCGTTGAACTCTGAAACCCGTGACGTTCAACTACCATCTACACCAAGCGTATCGCCCGCCAAACGTAGCGTCATTGCCTTGTTTGAGCGCAATCGCTGCACCCTTGCTTATGCTGACCTCAAGGCTGCGCTTGAATCCCTTGGCGCGCGCCAACGCCAGATTATTGGCGAAACCATCTCGGAAATGACCGATCGTGGCGAGATTGCCGATGATGCGGTGCGCGAGCGCGCCGTGCTCAAAATCGGCGACCGCTGTAGCTGACCTCCCGGAGAAAGACGACCCATGAGTACCCGCCGCCTCGCCGATGATCGTTTTCAGCCGGATAGCTTCGAGTTTACGCCCGAAAACGCCGAATGGGTGAAGACGCAAGTCGCGAAATTCCCCGAAGGCCGTCAGGCTTCCGCCGTCATTCCGCTGCTATGGCGGGCGCAGGAGCAGGGCGGTTGGGTCACGCGCGCGGCCATCGAGCATATCGCGCTGCGCCTCGACATGCCGGTAATCCGGGTGCTGGAGGTCGCGACCTTCTACTTCATGTTCCAACTCGCTCCGACCGGCGAGAACGCCCATGTGCAGGTTTGCGGCACGACGCCCTGTATGCTCTGCGGCGCGGAAAGCCTTGTCGCCGTCTGCGAGCGCGTGATCGGGCCGATGCACGCCGTTTCCACCGATGGCACGCTGTCATGGGAGGAGGTCGAATGTCTCGGTGCCTGCGCTAATGCGCCGATGGCGCAGATTGATAGCTGGGTGAAGGGCGGGTTTCACTCGGATTACTACGAAGACATGGATGAGGCCGGTTTCGAGGCGATCTTGGAGGCGTTCCGCAAGGGTGACTACCCCAAGCCCGGCTCGCAGAAGGGGCGTTTTGCCTCCGAACCACTGGGCGAACAGACGTCTCTGACCGCCGACCATATCGAGAAACACAACGCCGCCGTCAGCGCGGCCCTATCGGAGGGTGCGGCATGAGCTTCGATTTTCTGACCGACGAGAACCGTATCTTCACAAACCTTTACGGCCAGAAGGATCGTTCCTTGAAGGGCGTGAAGGGGCGGGGTCATTGGGATGGCACCGGCGATATCCTTGGCAAGGGGCGCGATTGGATCGTGCAGGAGATGAAGGATTCCGGCCTGCGCGGTCGCGGTGGCGCGGGCTTTCCGACCGGCCTGAAATGGTCGTTCATGCCGAAAGAAAGCGACGGTCGCCCGCATTACCTCGTCGTCAATGCGGATGAGTCCGAACCCGGCACCTGTAAGGATCGTGAGATCATGCGGCACGATCCGCATACGCTGGTCGAAGGGTGCTTGATCGCCAGCTTCGCGATGGGGGCGAACGCGGCCTATATCTACATCCGGGGCGAATATGTCCGCGAGAAAGAGGCGTTGCAACGCGCCATTGATGAAGCCTATGAAGACGGACTGATCGGCAAGAATGCCTGTGGTTCGGGCTTTGATTTCGATTGTTATCTTAGCCACGGCGCGGGCGCGTATATCTGTGGCGAGGAAACGGCGCTGATCGAAAGCCTTGAAGGCAAAAAAGGGATGCCGCGCCTGAAACCGCCGTTTCCGGCCAATGTGGGCCTTTATGGCTGTCCTTCGACCGTCAATAACGTCGAGTCAATTGCAGTTGTACCGACCATTTTGCGCCGGGGTGCTTCGTGGTTTGCGAGTTATGGCCGTGAGCGCAATGCGGGTACGAAAGTTTTCGCAATCTCTGGTCATGTCAACCGGCCTTGCGTGGTCGAAGAGGCGATGTCGATTCCGTTTCAAGACCTAATCGACCGCCATTGCGGCGGCTTCCGAGGCGGGTATGAGAATATGAAAGCCGTCATTCCGGGCGGTTCGTCCGTGCCGTGCCTGACCAATGCGCAGGCCAAAGACGTGTTGATGGATTTCGACGCCTTGTCGGAGCTGAAATCGGGCCTCGGCACGGCGGCGGTGATCGTGATGGATGAAAGTACGGATATCATCAAGGCGATCTGGCGGCTGTCTAAGTTCTACAAACACGAAAGCTGTGGCCAATGCACCCCATGCCGCGAGGGGACGGGCTGGATGATGCGCGTGATGGATCGGCTGGTCGAGGGCCGCGCGGCGGTCGAGGAAATCGACATGCTGCTGGAAGTGACCAAGCAGGTCGAAGGCCACACCATCTGCGCGCTGGGCGACGCGGCGGCATGGCCGATTCAAGGGCTGATCCGCAATTTCCGGGGCGAGATCGAGGAACGCATCCGTGCGCTCGATACGGGACGTGTGACGGCGGCAGTGGCGGCGGAGTAGGCAATGATGCGTGCATCACGCCTCTTTGCTATTACTTTTGTTGCATTGGTTTGTGCAGGTTGTTCTGAAGATACCCAAACGTCTAGTGAGGTGGCGTCAAATGACGATAGATCGCAGAACAATCAAGCGCGTTTGAGTAAGACTGCAGACTTGTCATCTTCAGATATCGATTTCGTATGTCGAGCTGCGATCGCAGAGATTATGGGGCGTGATATCGCAATCATGGAGGCGACAAAAGTTGCCGTGGAAAACAAACAGATCATGCAAATTAGTTATGTTAGACCGTCCGATAATACGCGCTGGACGCAACATTGCTATCTGGAAGGAGATGACGTTATTTGGGCTGGCGTAGAAAATGGTGTGGTAGGACGATGGAGAAATCACCCTAACGACGAGAGCATAAAGTTTAAGCTAAGCGGCGATAAAGTGACGATTAGTCAAATATTTGGCGACGGATCGTCAATAAGTGACACCTTTTCTCGTTGATTGCTTTGACACCCTACTGGTGGGAGGCTGCATCACCTCCCGAACCTATCCATGATCCCGTCGCACCCACCTGCGATGTCGTCATTGTCGGGGCGGGCTATACCGGGCTGAGTGCTGCGCGTGTGTTGGCCGAAAATGGCCTCAGCGTTCAGGTCTTTGATAAGCAGCGGGTAGGGGAGGGGGCGTCGTCGCGGAACGGCGGCATTCTCAGCGGGAACCTGCGCATCGGGTTGCCGGGGGCGATCCGCAAGCTGGGGCTGGAGAAGGGCGTCGCGCTCTATCGTGAGGGGGTCGCGGCCCGCGAGTTCCTCGCCGCCACCATCCGCGACAATGCGATTGACTGCGATTTCCAGATGAACGGGCGCTTTACCGGCGCGATCAACCTCGAAGATTTTGAGGGAATGAAGCGTGAGACCGACCTGATGAACGAGCATCTGGGCATCGGTGCGGAGGCCATCGCGAAGGCCGACCTACCCGCCGAAACCGGCTCGAAAGCCTATAGCGGCGGTCTGCTGCGCCATGATGTCGGCATGTTCCATCCCGCGAAATTCGTGCGCGGCTTGCTCGATCTGGCTTTGAAGGCGGGCGCGGTCGTGCATGGCGAGACGGCGGTGGCGGGGGTGGTGCGCGAGGGTGAGCGGTTCAGCGTATCGACCGCGCGGGGCAAGGTCAGCGCGCGGCATGTTATCATGGCGACGAATGGCTATACGGATGTGAGCGATACATGGTTGCGCCGTCGCCTTGTGCCAGTGGTCAGCCGCATGGTCGTGACCGAGGAAATCTCGGACAATTTGATGAAGCATCTGCTGCCAAAACGCCGGGCGATGGGTGAGAAGCGCAATCTCTATCGTTATTTTCGCCCCAGCCCGGACGGCAAGCGGGTCATGTTGGGTAGCCGCGAACCGGCCCTTGCCCGTAATCCGCGCGCCGCTGCCGAGCATGTGCGCAAGGGCTTGGTCGAGATTTTTCCCGAATTGTCTGATGTGGCTATCACCCATTCATGGGGCGGTTATGTCGCCTTTAGTCGGGATGAGTTGCCCCGCGTGTTTGAGCGAGATGGCGTGCATTACGCCTGCGCCTATTGCGGGTCTGGCACGGTCTGGGCGCATTGGTTGGGCACGAAAGTCGCGCTGCGCATTTTGGAGAAAGAGGGCGCGGATACGGCCTTTGATGGTAGCCCACCCAAGGCGATTCCGTTCTATGAGGGTCGCCCATGGTTCCTACCCGCTGCGCTGGCATGGTACGGGATCAAGGATCGCCGCAAGGAGCGGCAACCGCGTTAAATATATTTGGTCTTGTCGCTCGCCAACAGGTCGAGCGTCGATTGTGGAATGCGCAGCCCCTCCTCTATCTGGGCGTCCAGAGCTGTTTCTAATTCCTTCACGGTCACAAGCTTTTCGATCACCTCGTCGATGCGTCCGAAGGGGACCACGACCACGCCATCGTGGTCCGCGACGATCATGTCGCCCGTCTCTACCTGTCGTCCACCAATCTGGATGGGCAGGCCGACCGAGCCGGGGCCGTTGGTATAGGGTGAGGCGGGCGTCAGGCCCGTTGCCCAGCAGGGCAGACCCACCGCGACGATTCCCGCATAATCGCGCACTGGCCCATCGGTTATGAACCCGGCGGCCCCGCAATTGCGTAGCATCCCGCAAACCCGATCCCCTGCCGCTGCACAGCCCTGAAAACCATCGAAGGCGGCGAGGACCACATCGCCCGTGCGGATCGAATCCATTGCAGCGAGGAGGGCAAGAATATCCCCCGCTCCAGCCCCGACGGTAAGGGCTGGTCCCGCCGCCACACTCACGAGATCACGGCTTTCGCCTAAGGGCCGGATAACATTCGACAGCGCGCCAGCGCCATACATCGCATCAACCACAAAACTTGTCGGAATACCTTGGAAGGCGCAAATCTGCGTATCGGTTGGGCGGCGCAAATCGCGCGCGATAGTTAGTAAGGGTGGCTCTTCAATCATGGGATGGCCCTCTTCGTCGTGTCGCGATAAACTCCATCATCGCGGAATATTGGCTATCGTCCAGAGTCTCCCACTTTAATTATGGCGTACGAGCGCCTATAGCCTGCACGATCACGCATCGTAGGGGACGCATAGCATGATGAATTTTCCACCTCGCCTTCTCGAAGGTTACAAAGCCTTTGTCCACGGCGCTTTACCACGACAACAGGCACGGTTTCGCGATCTGGCGGAGGCAGGCCAGAAGCCGGAGACGATGATTGTTGCGTGTTGCGACTCGCGCGCGGCGCCCGAAGTGATTTTCGACTCGATCCCCGGCGAAGTCTTTGTGTTGCGCAACGTCGCCAATCTCGTGCCGCCCTATGAGCCGGATGGCGCGTTTCATTCGACCTCTGCGGCGCTGGAATTTGCGGTGCAGGCGTTGAAGGTGAAGAATATCGTCGTCATGGGGCATGCGCGTTGCGGTGGGATTGGGGCCGCTTTGACGCCAATGGAAAAACCGCTGTCGCCGGGGGATTTTATCGGTAAATGGATGAGTTTGCTACGCCCCGCCGCCGATAAGGTGGCCGGTTACGACTCGATGACCGCGAGCGAGCGCAACACGGCGCTGGAACGGATTTCGATCCGCCATTCCATCGATAATCTGCGCAGTTTTCCTTGCGTAAAAATCCTCGAAGACAAGGGCCGTCTTTCATTGCACGGTGCGTGGTTTGATATTGCGACCGGAGAATTATGGATCATGGACCCCGCGACGGGGGATTTTGCACGCCCCATTCTTGAGGGAGCACTTTAACGGTTTCTCATTCTCTGCTGCGTATATTTTACGTAGATCACCGCCGGAAAGCCGCTGCTATAGCGTGTAAGGCGTAGAATGCATGAGGAGAGATTTCCATGAAAAACGCACTGGCCATGACCGCCGCAGTTTGCATTGCCACCGTTGCCACGATTGCCGTGACCAGCATCGCGCCCGCACCGATGACCCAACCTGCCACGGCGGCGACCGCATCGCAGGATTATAAATATGGCTGGATGACCGGCCAGCTTCCGGGCACGCAAATCATCGCCGCGAACGTGGTGCGTGAGCCTGCCTTCTCTGGCCAGAAAGACGAGCAGGTTCAGGCGATGGATAAGGCAAAGAGCGCGCTTGAAACAGATTATTGTCAGAAGCAGGGCGGGGAATTTGTCGCCGATCCCGGTCTTATCGTCTTTGACAAAGGTATCAACGAGTGGCTGGTAGGCGGCGTCTGTCGCTGATAACCGGGTTGTATCGGTCGCGTTTCAGAAACCGAACGCGAAACTGAACGGGAAACCAGAGTGCAGGATGCGCTCTGGTTTTTTTTGATATGCGCTGTATGGCCAAAATCGCTTTTTTTCTTTAGAGTCCCTATGCTGGGGCTAATAATGAGGAGAAAAACAAAATGAAAACGGGCGTTACAGTTGCATTATTTGCAGGATTACTTTCTTTTTCGGCGCATTCCGCCGATGAATACACGTATAACATGATTACTGGCCAATTGCCGAATACTGGCATCGTCGCCGCCGATGTCGTCCGCCAACCTGCATTCACGGGTGAAAAGGATGAACAAGTGCAGGCGATGGACCAAGCCAAGACGCGCCTTGATGCCGAATATTGTCAGACGCGCGGTGGCGAATTCGTGGCCGATCCCGGTCTTATCGTCTATGATAAAGGCGTTGAGCAGTGGTTGATTGGCGGGATGTGTCGCTGAAGCCATTTTTTCTGATTATCGCCACATAGACGCATCGACCTGTCCCTTTACGATTGATAGAAGGGCGCGTGAGTCGTGGAGCGGCCCGTTCATCGGGCTCTTTTCCACGCTGAGATAGCTGGCGAAGGAATGACGCATGGCCGATCCGCGCAAGGTGGTGATTGATGGCGAGGAATTCGAGTTCGATCCCGATCTAACGGTTTTGCAGGCCTGTGAGGAGGTGGGGCGCGAGATTCCTCGCTTCTGCTACCATGAACGACTGTCTATCGCGGGCAATTGCCGTATGTGCCTCGTCGAGGCGGTGGGTGCGCCTAAACCAATGGCGTCCTGCGCCATGCAGGTGAAAGACCTGCGCGGTGGCCGCGATGGTGAACCGCCAGAAATCCGCACGAATTCTAAAATGGTGAAGGATGCCCGCGAAGGGGTGATGGAGTTCTTGCTCATCAACCATCCGCTGGATTGTCCCATCTGCGACCAAGGCGGGGAGTGCGATCTACAGGATCAGGCGATGGCCTATGGTACGTCTGGCTCGCGCTTTACGGAGCGTAAGCGGGCGATGGCCGAGATTGCGCTAGGGCCGCTGATCAAAACACATATGACCCGCTGTATTCAATGTACCCGCTGTGTACGGTTCGCGACCGAGGTTGCGGGTGTGCCTGAGATGGGCTGCACGGGGCGGGGTGAGGATGCGGAGATCGTTTCGTATCTTGATGCTGCGCTGGTTAGCGAATTGCAGGGGAATGTGATCGACCTGTGCCCCGTTGGGGCGCTGACTTCGCGGCCCTATGCCTTTACCGCCCGCCCTTGGGAACTGCGCAAGACGCAGAGCATCGACGTGTCGGACGCGCTGGGCGCGAATATTCGTATTGATGCCGAAGGTACGGTGGTGCGCCGGGTAATGCCGGTGAACCATGACGGGGTCAATGAGGAATGGATTTCAGACAAAGCACGCTTTTGCATCGACGGCCTAGCGCGCCAACGGCTCGACAAACCCTATGTGCGTGGCGCGAATGGCAAATTAGCCCCAGCGACTTGGGAAGAGGCATTCGCCGCGATCCGCACGCGACTTGATGGAATTGATGGATCTCGCATCGGTGCGATTGCGGGCGATCTGGTTTCTGTTGAGGCGATGTGGGCGCTGAAAGGCTTTATGGGTCAACTTGGTTCGACTAATCTGGATTGCCGTCAGGATGGCGCGCGTCTACCGGCTGATAATCGCGCTGCGTGGCTGTTCAATCCAACGGTACAGGGGATCGAGGACGCGGATGCGATCCTACTGATCGGTGCGAATCCGCGCATGGAAAGCGCGGTGCTGAATGCCCGCATCCGCAAGGCATGGCTGGCCGGGACGGAGATTGGCCTGATTGGTACGGCGGTGGATCTTACCTATAGCTACGACCATATCGGTTTGGATGCTGGGGCGCTGGCGTCGATTAAGGATAGTGATTTCTTCGCTGTGTTGTCGAAGGCGGAGCGCCCGATGATCGTGCTTGGCGGTTCGGCGCTGACACATACGGATGCCGCCGCAATCATTGGCGAGGCAATGGCGCTGGCCGATTCCATTGGCGCGATTTCCGAGGGTTGGACAGGTTTTGGCGTGCTGCATAGCGCGGCGAGTCGGGTCGGCGGTATGGAGATCGGGTTCGTTCCGGGCGAAGGCGGCAAGGATGCCGCCGCGATGCTGGCCGATGGATTGGATGTGGTCTACCTGCTCGGCGCGGATGAGGTGAAGGTGCCGGATGGGCCATTTGTGATCTATCAGGGGCATCACGGCGACCGGGGTGCGCATCGGGCGGATGTGATATTGCCCGCCGCCGCATGGGCCGAGCAATCGGGCATCTATGTCAATCTGGAGGGCCGCCCGCAACTCGCAAGCCGCGCGGCATCCGCCCCCGGTGAGGCCAAGGAAGACTGGGCCATCCTACGGGCGCTGTCCGAACGCATGGGCGAGCCGCTACCTTTCGATACTATTGAGCAGGTGCGCAAGGCGGTTTTCGAGGCGGTGCCGCATCTGGCGACACTGGATGTCATCACACCTGCCGAGTGGCGGGCGGAGCAGGGTGGCGGGATCGGTGGTGCGCCATTCGAGCCGGTTATCGACGATTTCTACTTCACCAACCCTATTTGTCGGGCAAGCGAGACGATGGCCGAATGCTCGAAACTCCACGAGGAGCGTTCGGGCGTGCCGATAGCGGCTGAGTGATGGAGGCAGAAGTGCCGAAGCTAGACGTAGGGGCCTTTTTGGAGGTGCTGGATAACCTTCATCAAGGCAGTTGTTCTATCATAGAAAATGTGACGTTGCTTACAGCAAATGGAAAAAAGTATACTTCATTTGTTTTTATGGGGGATACTTTTGAAGAACCGGGTGAGAATGAGGACGAAGTTGTTTCAAATAGAGATGATATTTGGCTGATCATTGATGTTGCGGAGAGTGGTATCGATAGCGTACTGCGCGAAAAAATTGATGAGTATTCAAATAGTAATATCTCTGAATATTGGATTATCGATCCCGCTGATGGCGTAGTGCATGTTTTTTGCGAGCCGCATCCAGAAGGATACAAGAGTATCTCTCGTCATAATTGGGATCAGCCGATCGAGTTTCCTTTTCACGATTCGATCTTGGTTTCCGACCCGTTTCGGACGGTTTAACAATGAGCGTGCTACCAATTTACTGTGGCGCTGACCGGCGAACCGCCTTAGAGATGCCGCAAACAAACCTGTTGCACTGCAACGAAACGGATCGCACCGCATGAATGACGGTTTTTGGACATTCCTGATTATCCTCGGCCAATGCCTCGCGGTAATGATCGCCGTGCTGATTTCGCTGGCCTTCCTGCTCTATATGGACCGCAAGGTTTGGGCGGCGGTTCAGTTGCGCAAGGGGCCGAACGTGGTTGGCCCGTTCGGCCTGCTGCAATCCTTCGCTGACTTCCTGAAATTCGTGATGAAGGAAATCGTGATTCCCGCCGGGGCGGATCGCACGGTATTTCTGCTTGCGCCGATGCTGACCTTCGTGCTGGCCTCCATCGCCTGGGTTGCCATTCCCTTCGCCGAAGGTTGGGTCATCTCCGACATGAATGTCGGTATCCTCTACCTCTTCGCGATTTCATCGCTTGGCGTCTATGGCGTTATCATGGGCGGCTGGGCCGGGAACTCGAAATACCCGTTCCTTGGCGGGTTGCGTTCGGCGGCGCAGATGGTTTCTTACGAGGTTTCAATCGGGTTCGTGATCGTCTGCGTCCTGTTGATGGTTGGCTCGCTGAACCTGTCGGATATCGTTCATGCGCAGGCGGGGGCAGGCGTTCTCTCGTGGTTTTTCCTCAAGCAGCCAGTGATGTTCATCGTCTTCTTCATCTCGGCATTAGCCGAGACGAACCGGCCTCCTTTTGATCTGCCGGAGGCCGAATCTGAACTCGTGGCCGGGTATCAGGTCGAGTATTCTTCCACGCCGTATCTGTTGTTTATGATCGGTGAGTACATGAACATCGTGATGATGTGTGCGCTGACGACGATCTTGTTCCTCGGTGGCTGGCTTTCGCCCATCGGGGTTGGGCACGGGTTGTTCTGGTTCGTGCTGAAGGTGGTGTTCTGCTTCTTCATGTTTGCGATGGTGAAGGCCATTGTGCCGCGTTATCGCTACGATCAGCTTATGCGCCTTGGCTGGAAGGTGTTTCTGCCGCTTTCGCTGGCTTTCGTGGTGTTGACCGCCGGTTGGATGAAAATATTCGATATTCAGCCTTGGGCCTATACCGAGAAAGCGCATGAAATGGGTCGTGGGGCGATGATTATCGAAGCGCCCGCCGCCACAAAGACGGAGGATTCCTGACATGGCGACCGATTGGGCACGTGCCGGGTGGTATTTCGCCATGATGGATTTCGTCAGTGGCTTCCGCGTTGGCATGAAATACTTCTTCAAGCCGAAAGCGACGATCAACTATCCCTATGAGAAAGGGCCGCAAAGCCCGCGTTTTCGGGGCGAACATGCGCTTCGCCGCTATCCGAATGGCGAGGAACGCTGCATCGCCTGCAAGCTGTGCGAGGCGATTTGTCCGGCGCAGGCCATTCATATCGATGCCGAACCGCGCGAAGACGGTTCGCGCCGCACGACACGCTATGACATCGATATGACGAAATGCATCTATTGCGGTTTCTGTCAGGAGGCTTGCCCCGTCGATGCCATCGTCGAAGGGCCGAATTTCGAGTTCGCCACCGAAACGCGCGAGGAACTGTTCTATAACAAAGAAAAGCTGCTCGATAATGGCGACCGTTGGGAGGGCGTCATCGCACGCAATCTCGAACTTGATGCAGCGTATCGGTAAGGGAGCGGAATTATGCAAGCCATTGCCTTTTATCTGTTTTCCACCGTCGCAGTAATCGCAGGTACGCTTGTGGTGTTCGCGAAAAACCCGGTTCATTCAGTGCTGTGGCTGATCCTTGCGTTTTTCTCGACGGCGGGTCTGTTCGTGCTGATGGGGGCCGAGTTCCTCGCGATGCTGCTGATGATCATCTACGTTGGTGCGGTCGCGGTATTGTTTTTGTTCGTCGTGATGATGCTCGATATCGACTTTGCTGAGTTGCGCGGGTCTGTTGCACAATACCTGCCGCTTGGTCTTGCTATCGGCGTGGTTCTGATGGTCGAATTGACCGTTGGTTTTGCAGCATGGACTGGGCTGGAGCGGGACGCTATCGAAGCGAGCGCAGTCTATGGCACAACCAATGCCCACGCCCTCGGCGCGGTGGTCTACACCAAATATGTCTATGCTTTTCAGGCGGCGGGTTTGATCCTGCTGGTCGCGATGATCGGGGCTATCGTCCTGACGCTGCGCACGCGCGAGGGCGTGCGCAAACAGGATGTATGGGCGCAGATGCAGCGTGATCCGAAGACGGCGGTCGAACTGAAAGACGTGCGCCCCGGACAGAGTTTGTAAGGGAGCGCGAGAGGGGAATCATGGAAATCGGACTGACGCATTACCTGACGGTCGCCTCGATCCTGTTCATCGTCGGCATCTTCGGGATTTTCCTGAACCGCAAGAACGTCATCATCATTCTCATGTCCATCGAGCTTATGCTGTTGGCCGTGAATATCAATTTTGTCGCCTTCTCGACGCATCTCAACGATTTGGGCGGACAGGTCTTTACCATGTTCGTCCTGACGGTCGCCGCTGCGGAAGCGGCCATCGGGTTGGCTATTCTGGTCTGCTTCCACCGCAACCGGGGTACGATTGCGGTCGAAGATGTCGCGATGATGAAGGGCTGAGGGACGCCGCATGTATTATTCGCTGATCGTCCTGTTGCCGTTGCTCGGCGCGTTGATTGCTGGTTTCGGGGCGCGCTGGATCGGGGACCGCATGGCGCAGGTTATCCCAAGCGCCATCCTCGTTCTGGTCGCATTGATGTCATGGGTGGGGTTGCCCGGTGCTATCGCCGCCGACCCGGAGCATATTACTTGGTTCCGCTGGATGGAATCGGGTGCGCTGGCCGTCGATTGGGGGATTCGGCTTGATACGCTAACAGGCGTGATGCTGATCGTGGTGACGACCGTCTCGGCCATCGTGCATGTCTATTCGATGGGCTATATGAGCCACGATCCGTCGAAGCCGCGCTTCTTTGCTTATCTGTCGTTGTTCACCTTTGCGATGCTGATGCTGGTGACGGCGGATAACTTTGTGCAGTTGTTTTTCGGTTGGGAAGGGGTGGGCCTTGCCTCCTATCTGCTGATCGGGTTTTGGCATCACAAGGACAGCGCGAATGCGGCGTCGATGAAGGCGTTTATCGTCAATCGCGTTGGTGATTTTGGGCTGGCACTGGGTATTTTTGCCATCTTCGCTATTTTTGGCTCGCTCGATTTCGGTGTCGTCTTCGCTGAAATTCCCAACAAGATCGGCGCGACATTCTCTTTCCTCGGCTATGAGATGGGTGTGCTGAATACCATCGGTTTCCTGCTTTTCGTGGGGGCGATGGGGAAATCGGCGCAGTTCTTCCTGCATACATGGCTGCCAGACGCGATGGAGGGGCCGACGCCCGTATCGGCATTGATCCACGCCGCGACGATGGTGACGGCGGGGGTCTTCCTCGTCTGCCGCATGTCGCCGCTCTATGAGTTTGCGCCTGCCGCCTCAACCTTCATCACCTATATCGGTGCAACGACTGCGCTGTTCGCAGCAACGGTTGGTCTGGTGCAGAACGATATCAAGCGCATCGTTGCCTATTCGACCTGTTCTCAGCTTGGCTATATGTTCTTCGCCGCTGGCGTTGGCGCGTATGAAGCGGCGATGTTCCACTTGTTCACGCATGCTTTCTTCAAGGCGCTGCTGTTCTTAGGCTGTGGTTCGGTGATCCACGCGATGCAGGATGAGCAGGATATCCGCAAGATGGGCGGGTTATGGTCGATGATCATCCCGACCTATATGTTGATGATCGTTGGGACGATGGCGCTGACGGGCGTGCCGCCCTTTGCCGGGTTCTTCTCGAAGGACATGGTGATCGAGGTTGCGCATGCGGCGCATTCGACAAGTGGCACCTATGCCTTTGCGCTTGGTATTCTCGTCGCGGCGATGACGGCGTTCTATTCGTGGCGTTTGATCTTTAAGGTGTTCCATGGGCCGCGCAATGGCGACCCCGAAGCCTATGCCCATATCCATGAAAGCCCGCCCGTCATGCTGATCCCGATGGGGGTATTGTTCATTGGCTCGATTGTAGCGGGCGGCGTGTTCTACGAGTATTTCGTCGGCGATGGTGCCCATGATTTCTGGGGTCATTCTATCGTCCATGCGTCGCAGAACTACGTCTATGTCGAGAAATACGACAAGATGTACGATATCGTCCATGCCGCGCATTACGTGCCGTTCTGGGTGAAGGCGGCACCGTTTTTTGCCATGCTCGCGGGTACGGCGTTGGCCTTCTATATGTATATCCTGCATCCGGGGCTGGCGGAGCGGACGCGCAAGGCTAGTCCGGGCGTGTACGACTTCCTGCTCAACAAGTGGTATTTCGATGAGCTGTACCAGACGATTTTCGTGCGCCCCGCTATGGCTCTCGGTCGGCTCTTCTGGAAGAAGGGCGATGGCAAGACCATTGATGGCGCAATTGATGGGTTGTCGATGGGGGTGATCCCGGCGGTAACGGCGCTTTATGCGCGGGCGCAAAGTGGATACGTGTTCCATTATGCGCTGGCGATGTTTGTTGGTGTTGCCGCACTCGTGACATTTGCCGTGGCGGGGGGCTGATCCGATGACAAGCGAAGGATTTTTGCTCAACCTCGTCCTTTGGCTACCGCTGTTTGGCGGGCTGATCCTGTTGTGGATGGGTGGTGGACGCGAGGCGGAACGTCAGGCGGCGCGTAAGTGGTCGCTGGCCATTACCGTTGTCACGTTCCTATTGTCGCTCATCGTCTTTATGGGGTTTGAGCCGACCGATAGCGGATTTCAGTTCGTTACCGATGTCGAATGGCTGGCGGGCCTGAAATACAAGCTGGGCGTTGATGGGATTTCGATCCTGTTCGTCCTACTGACGACCGGCATTATGCCGCTGGTGATCCTGGCGAGTTGGGATGTTGATAAGCGAGTGGCGCAGTATCTCGCCGCGTTTCTCATTCTTGAAACGCTGATGATTGGCGTCTTCGTTGCGCTCGACCTGTTCCTGTTCTACCTGTTCTTCGAGGCGGGCCTGATCCCGATGTTTATCATCATCGGGGTGTGGGGCGGCGGGCGGCGCGTCTATGCCAGCTTCAAGTTCTTCCTCTACACATTGCTCGGATCAATCTTGATGCTGATCGCGATGTTGTGGATGGCCAATTTTGCGCAATCGACGGATATTGAGTTCCTTCTGACCCATGAGTTCCCGTCGGAACCGTTTGAGATTTTGGGTTTCGAGATTGGTGCTGGTACACAGACATTGCTGTGGTTTGCGTTCTTCGCCAGCTTTGCCGTAAAGATGCCGATGTGGCCTGTGCATACGTGGTTGCCCGATGCCCACGTAGAGGCGCCAACCGCAGGATCAGTGGTGCTGGCGGCCATCCTGTTGAAGCTGGGGGGCTATGGCTTTATTCGCTTTAACTTGCCGATGTTCCCGATTGCATCGGATCAACTCGCCAATTTCGTCTTTGCTCTCAGCGTTATCGCCATTGTCTATACGTCGCTGGTCGCGTTGGTGCAGACGGATATTAAGAAGCTGATCGCCTATTCATCGGTGGCCCATATGGGCTTTGTGACGATGGGGATTTTTGCGGCGAACCAGCAGGGCGTGGATGGGGCAATCTTTCAGATGATCAGCCACGGGTTCATCTCTGGCGCGCTGTTCCTGTCGGTGGGTGTAATCTACGACCGGATGCATACGCGCGAGATTGCGGCCTATGGCGGGCTAGTCACGCGGATGCCCGTTTATGCGACGATCTTCTTGTTGTTCACGATGGCGAATGTGGGTCTGCCCGGTACATCCGGCTTCGTCGGTGAGTTCCTGACGATGATGGGGGCGTTCAAGGCGAATACCTTCGTTGCTTTTGTCGCCGCAACCGGCGTGATCCTGTCGGCGGGTTATGCATTGTGGCTTTATCGCCGGGTCGTGTTTGGGGTGATTACGAACCCCGCACTGGAAACAATCGAGGATATGAACACACGCGAGATTGCCATTATGGTGCCGTTGATCGTTGCGACGCTCTATTTCGGCATCAACGCTTCGGCGATGATCGATGTGTTCAGCCCCACGGTTTCCGACATGCTCGAAGGGTATCGCGCTGCCGTTGGCCAGCCCGATAGCCTCATCATTCAACCCGGTGGAGAGGCTCCCATAGCTGCTCCAGCCAAAGCGCACTGACCGGGGAGGGATGATATGACACCCGTGAATCAAGGACCGCTCAACCTTCTCGCCGCCGCGCCGGAGATGATCCTCGCTATCGGGGCGCTGGCTCTGCTGATGCTAGGGGTTTTCCGGCAAAATCAAGCCGGGGCGACTTTGGTGCTGTGGCTGACCATTGCGCTACTCGTTCTGGCCGGTTTCGTTGCCTTTATCGGTGGGACGGACGTACAATATGCCTTTGGCGGCGTGTTCGTGTCGGATGGTGTATCGCGCTTTGCGAAGGTGTTCATTTTCTTTGGCACGGCGGTGACGCTGATCCTGTCGCGCACATATCTGATGCGCGCGAACCTGTTGATTTTTGAATTCCCCGTGCTTGTCGCGCTGGCCGCGCTTGGCATGGCGATGATGGTGTCGGCGGCGGACCTGATCTCACTGTATATGGGGTTAGAGCTGCAATCACTGGCGCTATATGTGCTGGCATCGTTCCGGCGGGATTCGGTGAAATCGACCGAGGCGGGGCTGAAATATTTTGTCCTCGGTGCGCTGTCGTCTGGCCTGCTGCTGTTCGGATCATCCTTCGTTTATGGCGCAGCGGTTAGCACCGAATTTACCCGTATCGCCGAAGTGGTGGCGCAGGGCGAGATAAATGTGGGCATGGTTATTGGGTTGGCCTTCGTGTTGGCGGGGCTGGCCTTCAAGATCTCCGCCGCGCCATTCCATATGTGGACGCCCGATGTCTATGAGGGTGCGCCAACGCCGGTGACGGCATTCTTTGCCACTGCGCCGAAGATGGCCGCTGCCGTTCTTATGGTGCGTGTGCTCTATGACGGGTTCGGAGTAGGGGCGGTCGATGACTGGCAGTTGATCGTTGCATTCCTTGCCGCCGCATCAATGCTAGTGGGGTCCATCGCGGCAATCGGGCAGACGGATATCAAGCGTCTGATGGCGTATTCCTCCATCGGGCATATGGGTTTTGCGCTGGTCGGCATGGCCGCCGGAACAGAAGCCGGTGCGGAATCGGTTTTGGTCTATCTGGCCGTTTATATGGTGATGAATCTCGGTGTTTTTGCCTATATCTTGACAATGCGGCGCAATGGCGTGGCGATGACGAAGATCAGTGATTTGTCGGGCCTGTGGCAGCGGGACAGCTTTTCGGCGCTATGCTTGACGGCGCTGATGTTCAGCCTTGCGGGTATTCCGCCGCTGGCCGGGTTTTGGGCGAAGTTCTATACTTTCGGCGCGGCGATAGCGGTAGAAGAAGGCAAGCTGGTCTGGTTGCTGGTCATTGCGACCATCGCCGCCGTTATCAGCGCATTCTATTACCTACGCCTCGTTAAGATCATGCTTTTCGATGATCCGGTTGAGGAATTTGACGGCCCTATGGGTAGCGAGTTCCGGGTGGTTCTCGGCATCTCGGCGGCGATCATGCTGTTATTCGTGATCGGGGGCTTGGGCGTCACCGAAATGGCGGCGGACGCGGCCTCTATCTACCGGTGATCCGGGTCGAGCATTTCGGCACCATCGACAGCACCAGTCTGGAGGCTTCGCGCCGCGCCGCTTCCGGCAATCGTGGACCGGTTTGGCTACGCGCGGATAAGCAGACCGCTGGCCGGGGACGAGCGGGGCGCGATTGGACCTCGCCGCTCGGTAATTTATTTGCGACGCTATTGATGCCCGTGAAGAATGATCCTGCGGCGGCGGGATTACGCTCCTTCGTTGCTTGTTTGGCGGTGGCTGAAACATTGGATGCCCTGATCGGCGCGCCTGAGCGTGTGACATTGAAATGGCCTAATGATGCTTTGCTCGATGGGCGGAAAGTTGCCGGGGTGCTGCTGGAATCCGGGATTAATGCGGCGGGACGGTGGCTATCGGTCGGTATCGGCATCAACCTCACCCATGCGCCCAAAACTAACCGATGGCCGACGACCAGTATTGCGCTTGCAACCGGTAGGAATGCGCCAACGCCGAAAGCGGCACTCGATATTCTTGCTAAGGCTTTCGAGCAGCGTGAGCGAGATTTTGGGGCGAAGGGCTTTGATATTATTCGCACGGCATGGCTCGCCCGCGCGGCGCGTCTGGGCCAGAATGTCGAGGCGCGCCTACCCCATGAAACGATCACTGGTATCTTTGAGACGCTTGACGCAGATGGCACGATGTTGTTGCAAACCGGAACAGGGGTGCGGCGCATAAGTGCGGCGGATGTGTATTTTCCAGGGGGTGCGGATGCTGCTGGCGATTGATGTTGGGAATACAAATACGGTCTTTGCTTTCTACGAGGATAACGACCAGAAAGCAGAATGGCGTATCGCGACCGATGCGCAGCGCACGGCGGATGAGTATTTTGTCTGGCTCGACCATTTGATGAAATTGAACGATATCGGGCGCAAGAACATCAAGGGGGCGGTTATCGCAACGGTCGCGCCGCAGACGCTGTTCAATCTGAAAACCCTGTCGCGTAAGTATTTCAACGCTGACCCGCTCGTCATCGGGCAGGCCGATTGTGATATCGGGATTGCCGTTAAACTACCCCGCCCGCAAGAAGTGGGCGCTGATCGCGTGGTGAATGCACGCGCGGCCCTAACCACCTATGGCCCGAATCTTATCATTCTCGATTTTGGCACGGGAACGACATTCGATGTTGTGGATGATGAGGGCGCTTATATTGGCGGTGTGATTGCGCCGGGGGTGAATCTCTCGCTCGACGCCTTAAATCAAGCCGCAGCGAAGTTACCCCGGATTGCCGTTGAACGACCAGAGCGGGCAATCGGCACGGATACCGTCTCGGCGATGCAATCGGGTATATACTGGGGCTATGTCGGGCTGATAGAGGGTGTCTGCAACAGGATCAAAGACGAGCGGGCGACCCCTATGACGGTTATTGCGACCGGTGGGCTTTCGCCGCTCTTCGCCAAAGGAACGGACGTGGTGGATCACGTCGATGACAGCCTCACGATGCGGGGGCTTGTGGAGATTTATGCGCGTAATGCAAACGGAGCGCGCCAGGAGACATAATGAACGGCCTCTATTACCTGCCGCTGGGCGGCACGGACGAAATCGGCATGAATATGTACCTCTATGGCTATGGCCAAGAGGGCAATCAACGCTGGATCATGGTCGATTGCGGTATCGGCTTTCCCGATGAGGGGGTTGCGCCGGGCGTCGAGACGATGACCCCGGATCCTGAATGGATCGCCGATCAGCGGGACCGTTTGGACGCGATTATTATCACACATGCGCATGAGGATCATATCGGCGCTATTGGCACGCTGTATGACAAGCTGAAAGCGCCGATCTATTGTACCGCCTTCCCCGCCGAAATCGGGCGACGGAAGATGGAAGAAGCGGGGCATAGCCCAAAGAACATCAAAATCACCGAGCCAAATATGCCTGTGAGCATCGGCGATTTCGAGATCACGTTTTTCCCTATGACCCATTCGGTGCCGGAGACGAGCGCGCTGATTATCCGCACGCCGGTCGGCACGGTCTTTCATACCGCCGATTTCAAGATTGATCCCGACCCTGTCTATGGCGAGGCGATGGATAAGGAAGCCCTGCGTAAGCTGGGCGAAGAAGGGGTGTTGGCCCTCGTTTGTGACAGTACCAACGTGTTTGAGCCGGGGCGCGCGGGCGGCGAAAAGACCATCGAAGAGTCGCTGAAAAAGGTCATCGCCGGATGCAAAGGCAAGGTTGCGGCCACGACTTTTGCGTCGAACGTCGCGCGGTTGAAGACGCTGGCGGATGCCGCGACCGCGAACGAACGGGCCGTGGTTGTCGCGGGCCGGGCGATGGTGCGCATGATTGCGGCGGGCGAGCAGAGCGGGGCAGCGGCGGATTTTCCTGATACCGTATCCGAGGATCAGGCGCGTGATTTGCCAGATGGGAATCTATTCTATCTCGTCACTGGTTCGCAAGGCGAGGGGCGCGCGGCGATGGCGCGTATCGCGGGCGGCACGCATCCGGTGGTGACGCTGGACCGTGGGGATACGGCGATCTTCTCATCAAAGACCATTCCCGGCAACGAGGTCGAAGTTGCGCGCATCTATAACAAGCTGGTCGAGCGCGGCGTTGAGGTGATCGATTCCAGCATGGCGGATATCCATGTCTCTGGCCATGCCTGCCGCGACGAGATGGAGGAGATGTATACACTCCTCAAGCCGAAATACGCGATCCCGATGCATGGCGAGCCGCGTCACTTGGCTGAACACGCCGAGTCGGCGCTGAAATGGGGGGCCGCGCAGTCTTTTGTCGTCACCAATGGCGAGATGCTGCACATCGCGGCGAATGGGCCGCGCAAGGTAGATGAAGTGCCGACGGGTCGCCTATATCGCGATGGTGATCTGGTTGTAGGCGCGCAGGATGGCGTGGTGCGTGATCGTAAGCGCATGGCGCTGAACGGGCATATCGCGGTATCGGTCATCATGGATGACAATGGCGAGTTGGTCGTGGAGTCGGATGTGCGGGCGACCGGTGCGCCGAAGAAGGTGGGCCGTAAGGGCGGCACCTTCGAGGAGCAAATCGCGCAGGCGATTGACGAAGCGATTGAAGGGATGCCCCGCAAAAAGCGCCATGATGATAATGCGCTGGAGGATCTGGTTTCGCAGACGGCGCGTCGCAAGGCAAACCGGTTGTGGGGCAAGAAGCCTGAGACGGTGGTGTTTATTACCCGGCTCGAAGACGATTAGGGAGGCGTGAAGGATATTCGGATCACGCATTCCCGGATCGAGGTCCGGGGATACGCTTTTTCTATATTTCTTTGCATGACGGCAAACCCATGACCGATAAGCACGACAAAGGCATGAAGACGCGCCGCGCTGTGCTGGGCGATGCCCATGTGAATCGGGCGGAGGCGGCGAAGACGGCTTTCGATGAACCTTTCCAGACCTTTATCACTGAAGGGGCGTGGGGATCGGTCTGGTCGCGAGACGGGCTGTCGCCGCGCGAACGGTCACTGGTGACGCTGGCCTTGCTGGCGGCGGGCGGACATTGGGACGAAGTTGCCATGCATATCCGCGCGACGGCCAATACGGGCGCAACCCCCGAAGAGGTGCGCGAGGCGCTGCTGCATGTGGCGGTCTATGCCGGGGTTCCGGCGGCGAACCATGCAATGAAGGTGGCCAAGGCGACCTATGCGGAGATGGGCGTCGACCTGTAATTGCATTATGCGCCTAGTGGGAAGACACTGTGCGTCACATTCATTCTGGGGCGAATCATGGCTAAACCCTGCATCATTTGCGTTGCGATTACTGGCTCGGTGCCAACCAAGGCAGACAATCCGGCGGTGCCGGTTACAGTAACCGAACAGGTCGAAAGCACCCATGCGGCGTTTGAGGCGGGGGCATCCATCGCCCATTGCCATGTGCGCGATGATGAAGGCAAGCCGACCTCTGACCCGGATCGTTTTGCGCGGTTGAAAGAGGGGATCGAGACGCATTGCCCCGGCATGATCGTGCAGCTTTCAACGGGTGGACGCTCTGGTGCGGGGGCCGAGCGGGGCGGGATGCTGCCGCTGCGGCCTGATATGGCATCGTTGTCAGTGGGGTCGAACAACTTTCCTACGCGCGTTTATGAAAACCCGCCTGATTTGGTCGATTGGCTGGCGGGGGAGATGCGGACTTATGAGATCAAGCCGGAGATTGAGGCATTTGACCTGAGCCATATCCATCAGGCGGCGGCGATGAATCGGGACGGGCGCATCCCCGGCGCGCTCTATGTGCAATTTGTGATGGGGGTGAAGAACGCGATGCCGGTGGATCAGCCGACCTTCGATTTCTACATCGAGACGGTGAAGCGGTTACTGCCCGATGCCGAATGGTGCGCCGCCGGTATCGGGGCAGGGCAGGTGATCGTGAACGAATGGGCGATTGCCGCCGGGGGGCATACGCGAACTGGGCTAGAGGATAATGTGCGTTGGGATCGGGCGACGCTTGCACCATCGAATGCGGCGCTGGTCGGACGATGTGTTGAGCTGTGCGAGAAATATGCGCGGCCCGTGGCAACCCCCATACAAGCGCGTGACATTCTTGGGCTGAGGGCAGCAGCATGAGCGCGCTGCGGCTCGCCCTGCCGTCCAAGGGGCGGTTATTGGATGATACATTGCGCTATTTTGCCGAAGCGGGCCTGACGATCAAAAAGACAGGTAATACGCGGGCTTATGCGGCCTCGGCCAAGGGGATCGACGGGATTGAAATCGCGTTTTTGCAGGCAGGCGAGGTACCTAGCGTGCTGGGCAGTGGGGCCGTGCATCTAGGGGTCACGGGTGAGGATTTGATCCGTGAGAAACTGCCCGATGGGCCAGCGAAAACCGTTCTCGTGCGTAAGCTGGGCTATGGCCGCGCTGATCTGGTGGTGGCGGTGCCGCAAAGCTGGATAGATGTGGAAACGCTGGCTGATCTCGATGATGCGGCGGCGGCGTTTCGGGCGCGGCATGGTTTTCCGATGCGCGTGGCGACGAAGTACCTGAACCTGACGCGCCGCCATTTTCGCGAGCAAGGCTTGGCGAATTATCGCCTTGTGCTGAGCGACGGGGCGACTGAGGGTGCGCCTGCGGCTGGGGCAGCGGAGATTGTGGTCGATATTACGTCATCGGGCGAAACGCTACGCGCGAACCATCTGAAGATCATTGGCGGTGAGCCAATCGTACGGTCGGAGGCGCAGTTGCGGGCATCAATTGCGGCGCATTGGCCGGGGGAGACGCTGGCAACCCTGCGTAATCTGATCGAGCAGGTCGAAGCGCGTGAGGCGGCGAAAGGGCGGGTCGTGCTGCGCTGTGCGGTGCCGAATGCAGACCATGCGGCGTTGGCGATGGCCTTGGATACGATTGATGTGTCGTTGATCTCGCTGGAGCAAAGCACAGCGACCGTGGGCGCGCCTAAGGCGCAGGCTTATGCGGCGGCGAGCGTGTTGCGGGACTTTGGCGCGCCAAAGATCGACAGTGTGACGCCCGACATGCTGTACGGTGCAGGCGCAGATGTGTTCGAGCGGGTTCGGCTCGCGTTGATTGGCACGCCCGCCCCGGCATAAAAAAGCGGAGCCGAAGCTCCGCTTTCAAGATCAATCGGGATGCGTCATCAGCCGTTGCGGGGACGCCAAGGCTGTCCAGGTCCGTTGCGGCACATGGTCCCGGTTAGGGTTTCGGGCTGTCCACCCGAGAATACAGCGGTCTGATAATCACGGCATTCGATGCCCTGACTGCTGGCGACGACTTGTGGCCGCTGGTATTGAGGCTGAGGTTGTGCATAGACCTGCTGGCCATATTGCTGTGCGGGAGCATAGGCTTGCTGCTGGGTCTGAACTGGGCCGAGATACTGGTCGGCGGGAACCTGAACGTAATATGGCGCGCTCGTAGGCGTTACGGTGCCGTGGATCTGTGGGTTGACAGGATCGCGCCATGACGCGGGCTGGCCCACGGGGGCGGTGCTGAGGCTCTGCTGCGTGGTATTCACGACGACCTGCTGACCCTGTGGCGAGAGGCGCGCGGCGACGGCTGTACCGACAAGGCCGCCAAGGACCGCACCGCCGATGATTGCAGCGGTTCTGCCCCGACCGCTACCGACTTGCGTACCGAGCAAGCCACCGGCAGCGGCACCCAATGCGCCGCCGATGGCTTGATTGGTCACAAGCGGCTGACCACCACCATTTTGACAACCTGCGGTTAGAAAGGCGACCGCGACCAATGGTGCGGCGATTTTTTTGTAGCAAAACATTATGGCTCTCCTGCCAATGAACTCGGTATCGACGATCCGTACGCTCCGGCGCGATTTGCTTCGGAAGTCTTCCACGATATACCCCACACAAGACGACTTTGTGGCCGATCATGGCACGAACCTGATAACGCATATTAAAGGATTGAACGATTGATTATACGTGAAGATGCGGATGGTCGTGATGAGGAGCGCGCGGGGTTATTCGCTGGCTCTGACCCGTTTGATATTGCGATGCGGTGGCAAAAAGCGGCTTGGGATGTGGAGGTAAACGATGCGAATGCGATGGCACTCGCCACGGTCGATGGCGATGGGTTGCCGAATGTTCGGGTCGTTTTGCTGAAAGATATCGAAGGGTTCGATACTTCTGAGCAGCCGGGGGGCGGGTTCGTGTTTTATACGAATCGTGACAGCGCGAAGGGCCAGAACCTTGCCGCCATCGCGAAGGCGGCTGGCGTGCTGCACTGGAAAAGTGTGCGGCAGCAGGTGCGCTTTCGGGGGCCGGTCGAAATTGTGGGCGATGCGCAATCGGATGCGTATTTCGCAACCCGCCATCCCCAAAGCCGGGCAGGTGCCATTGCGTCGCAGCAATCGCGCCCGTTGGCCTCACGGCAAGCTATGCTGGATGAGACAGCGGCGGTGGCCGAGGCGACAGGGGGCGACCCTAAACGACCCGCAAATTGGGGAGGATATCGCATCCGGCCCGTCGAGATTGAGTTCTGGGCCGAGGGCGACCATCGTATCCATGATCGATTCCGCTGGACTCGCGATACGCCATCCTCCAGCGAATGGATTGTGAAACGCCTTTATCCTTAAACCGGAGCGAAGCCGATGCCAGAGCAATCTTCCAAACGGACTCTGCTGCTGACCGGGGCAAGCCGGGGTATCGGACATGCGACCGTTAAGCGGTTCTCCTCCGCCGGGTGGCGGGTTATCTCCTGCTCACGCAATGCTTTTCCTGAGGATTGCCCTTGGGAGGCAGGGCCGGAAGACCATGTTCAGGTCGATCTGAGTAGCCCTGACGATACGATCCGGGCGATTGATGAGATTAAAGAGCGGTTGGGGCCGAATGGGCATCTCAATGCCCTTGTCAATAATGCGGGGATTTCGCCGAAAGGGCCGGAAGGCGAACGGCTGAACACGCTGAATACCAGCCTACGGGACTGGGGTAAGGTGTTCCACGTCAATTTCTTTTCATCTGTTGTGCTGGCGCGCGGGTTGTTTGATGAATTGAAGGCGGCGCAGGGGGCGGTGGTGAATGTGACCTCCATCGCGGGGGCGCGGGTGCATCCATTTGCGGGGGTTGCCTATGCCACGTCAAAGGCGGCATTGGCGGCGCTAACCCGTGAAATGGCCGCCGATTTTGGGCCGCATGGGGTGCGGGTCAATGCGATTGCGCCGGGGGAGATCGAGACGGCAATCCTGTCTCCGGGGACAGAGGAGATCGTGGCCGATATTCCGATGCGGCGGTTGGGACGGCCAGAAGAGGTCGCCCGCACGATTTACTATCTGTGTACGGCGGAAAGCAGTTATGTGACCGGCGTTGAAATCGAGATCAATGGCGGGCAACACGTCTAGGCGTGGGTGTTTTTGACGTGTTGCGGCCTGATCTACGGGTTTTTATCTTCGCATTCTACAACTCTACAGACTTCTTGTCTTCGTTTTTTTATGAAATATGTTTCATATTGAATAGATAGAGTGGAGTGAATAGGCATTATACATCCCATACATGACTCATGAGGTTGCTGCTCCCCCTGAGAGTTGAGAAGCTCTCTGGCGGTTAGACCGAAAGGAGAGCAGTGATGGGATATTATGTTGGACTGGATGTGAGTCTCAAGACGACGGCGATCTGC
>CALFVD010000185.1 GCA_937928005.1 uncultured Neomegalonema sp.
GAACCACCACCGGCTAAAGCCGGTGGGTTCTCAAGAGGCGATTGAAATCGCCTTTTCTTAAATGAGCGCCTCCGGCGCACTCTTGAGTTTTCTTTTCCGTCTGGAAGACGGAGGTTTTGAACCGGTAAGCGGACAATAAAACTTTACCAGATTTGATCCGTACGCTATGCCAACTTAACGTCGAAGGTATGATCGTTTGGGGGCACCCGGTCATGGATATCCTCGTCCTTGAGGCGTTGCGGAGAACTGCACATGGATCTTGATCCCCCCAGTCTAAGTCAACAGCCGAAAAACCCACAGTTTGCAGTCGGAATCGGTGCGTCCGCCGGGGGCTTGGAGGCGCTTGAGCTATTGTTCGACGGCACTCCGATCATCAACAATTGCGCATTCTTCGTCGTCACGCACCTGTCACCGGATTTCAAAAGTTTGCTGGACGAGTTGCTGCAGCGGCACACGAAGATGACCGTGGAAATTGCGGAGCATGGCAAGCAGATACGCCCCGCTTGCGTCTATATTATCCCGCCAAAAGTCGAGATGGTCATTGCCTCGGGCCGCATCTTTCTGAAAGACCGTGATCGGGCAATCGCGCAACCCCTGCCGATTGATGTGTTCTTCAATTCTCTGGCGCGGGAATACGGGGCATCGGCGATTGCCGTGATTCTTTCGGGAACGGGTAGTGATGGCTCGGACGCCATCAAAAAGGTGCATGAATATGGTGGTTTGACCATTGTTCAGGACCCTAAAGATGCGAAGTTTGACGGTATGCCAAAAGCGGCGTTGGCAACCGAGGCCGTATCGCTGAAGGCGGCGGCATCTGAAATCGGAAAGATCATAGTCGGACGAACCAGTGACGGGGTTGGTCAGAAAGAAACCGCCCCCGAACCAGGGCCGCTTGATCGTCGTAACGAAGAGATTCAGGAAATCCTCGAAATCACGCATGGCACCACCCATGTCGATTTCTCGCTCTACAAGGTCAATACGATCTACAGGCGCATCCTGCGCCGGATGACGGCACTCAAACGCGAAACACTCAGCGAATATATCGAGGATCTGAGGTCTGATCCAGACGAGCAGAAAATCCTGTCCAATGATCTGTTGATCAATGTGACCGAATTTTTCCGTGACCCGGAAGCGTTCAAGCTGCTGAGGGAAAAAGTCATCGCGCCCCTTGTGGCCGATGTCGAAGACCGGCGGGCGATTCGTGTCTGGGTTCCGGGTTGCGCCAGCGGCGAAGAGGCCTATTCGATTGCTTGCCTGCTGCATTTAGAGGCCCGCAGTCAGGGCGTTTCGATTGAGCCGCAGATATTCGCCACCGATCTGAGTGGGCGTTCCATCGACCACGCCGCGCGGGGGGTGTATCCGAAAGCTGACTTGGCGGCGTTCGACCCAGAAATCGTCGACAGGTGTTTCGAGAGTTTTGAAGGCGACCATTTGCGGATTGTCCCCAATATCCGCCGCTGGATCGTTTTCTCCCGGCATAACTTCCTCGATGATCCGCCCTTTACACGTATGGATTTGATCTCTTGTCGCAACGCGCTGATCTATCTTGAGGTCGAAGCGCAGCAGCGTGCTTTGTCACTGTTCAATTTCGGGCTGCGTCATAAGGGCGATATGTTCTTGGGGCCGAGTGAAAGCATTGGCTCGCAGCAGGACGATTTCGAAACCATCGACCGACGTTGGCGTATCTTTCGAAAGATCGGAAGCACGGCGGCATCGCTGCAGTCCCTTGGGCGGCCCCGTCAGGTAACGCAACGCCAGTTTGCCCGTGGTAACAGTGAAGTCGTCACGCCCCCAAGACGCACAATGACACGCTTGCCGCCTGCCTATGCGACCTTGCTGGAACATGCCGTTCCTGAAGGGATATTGGTCAATCGGGATCGTGATGTCGTGCATGTTTTTGGTTCTTCGGGGGCATTCCTACAGCCCGCCGTCGGGGCCATGAGCAATGATATTCTGGGCATGGTCCCGCCTCAGATTCGGATCGCCCTTTCGACAGCACTGGAAAAGGCCGCAAGCGACAACCGGGTCGTGGAGTTCCCGAACATTGCCGGTCCTGCCGATTTGGCGATGGCGATCAAGGTCGTTCCGCTTAGTAGCCAAGGTTCGACAGAGCCGCGCAATTTCCTCGTTACCTTGGCCGATGCCAAGGCCCCGGACACGCCAACGCTGTCACTCGCCATGTCGCCACCTATCGTCATCGAGGGCGATTCCTTTGCGACGGAACGGGTCGAGGCGTTGCAGCACGATCTGGATTCGACGCGAGAAAACTTACAATCGACCATCGAGGAAGTGGAGACTTCAAACGAAGAGCTTCAATCGACAAACGAAGAGTTGATGGCTGCAAACGAAGAACTGCAGTCAACAAACGAGGAATTGCAATCGGTCAATGAGGAACTTTACACCGTCAACTCCGAGTATCAGCAAAAGAATGACGAGCTGGTCGATCTGACAAATCAGGTCGAAAACCTGATGTCAGCGACGAATATCGGCGTTGTGTTCGTCGATGATCGCTTGCAACTAAAAAGATTTACGTCAGCCGCAACGCAAGTCGTGAATTTCATTGCGCAGGATATCGGGCGCAGCCTGAAGGATATCACGCATTCTTTTGTCGATACCGATCTTCCGACCATGGTTCTGAAAAGCTTGCATAATCGTAAGCCATTCTCCGCAGAACGGGTGGCAAATGACGGGCGCTGGTGGGAAATCAGAATCAATCCGATGCGTCCGGCGAAAGGGCGAGCCGACGGCGTCGTCATCACTTTCTATGATATTTCGTCGGTGAAAAAGACGGAGATCGAGCTAACGGAACGCTCGAACGCCATGCGTATCGTGGGTGAATTGCTCGGCGCGCACGCGATCACCCATGATCCAGAATTTCACTTCACATCACGCCAAGAAAGCTGGACCACCGCCGTCTCGCAGGATGCTGAAGACGCAATGGGCCTGGGGTGGCTCGACATAATCGTAGAGGCGGATCGGGGGCGCATTGGCAATGAGATAGAGGCCGCGATACGAGATAAGCCCGTTTCGGTAGAGTTTCTCTTCCGAGTGCCTGTCAAAGATTCCAAGACCCCAACTCGCCATTTCCATATGATTTGCCAACGGGACGACGATGCCGATGGAAAACATTCTGGCTGGTCGAGCGTCATCATCGACGTTGAAAATACCGTGCAGTCCGGACAGGTGGTGCGGGCCAGTGAGCAATTCTTGGAGGCTGTTCTTCATGCCAACCAAGCGCCATTGCTCTATGTAAATCGAGATATGGTCGTTCAATATGTGAACCGACCGTGGCAGGATGCGAACGAGATTGAAAGCCGCGAGGCGGTCGGAAAACCGCTAAAAGATGTTCTCGATGTCGAAGCCTATAATCTTCACGTAACGCATATAGAACGCTCCCTTGCTGGGAATCGCTCTGAGCAGCGCGTGCGTGGGAATGGTCTTTCCGGTGACGCGATGCTTGCCTCGATCACCTATGAACCCCATCGAGCAGGCGATGGTGACGTTCAGGGCGTGGTCGTGCAAGTCCGTGATCTTTCCTCGCTTCTCAACGAATTGAAGCTGGTCACCAGTGCGGAAACGATTGTCGGGCGGGGCCTCGTAAACTCCTCGACGCCCTGTGCGCTCGTCTCGCTCAAATCCCTGAAACCTAAATTGGTCTCGCGGGCGCTTGTTGATCTCAGCGGATATTCCAGCCTGACATTGCATCAGGTTGGCCTCGCATCGCTCTTCACGAATTGGGATAGTGATGATTTTCTTCAGCATATCCGATCACCGGAAGCGGGGACTCGACCGTATTCGATTACGACATCGCTGATCGATCGTGCTGGGGCGTTGATCCCCATCAGCATCACGGTTGCGACCGATCCAACGAATACTGATCATGCCCTTCTGCTGCTAGCAGACCTGCGCGCGCATCAAGAGGCCGAGGTGGCGTTGAATGCGAGGACCGCTGATCTGGCCAAGATGAATCGAACCCTCGAAATCTTCGCGGCGGGAGCGTCGCATGAGATGAAAGCGCCGGTCCGGAAGATCAAGAAATACGCCGATATCCTAATTGAAGATCACAGTGAGGCTCTAGGTGAGGATGGGGCGGACATTCTGGGCGTGATATATCGCTGTTCCGAACGCCTGCGTGAGATCATGGACAGCGTCCTAGAATTGGCATGGCTGGAGCGGGATATTCCAGAGCAATCAAGAACCGATCTAGAGACGGTTCTGGAACATGTTCTCGTCGACAGCTCTAGCCTGATCGAAGCAAAAAACGCCAAGGTCGACATTGCGCCCCTGCCACAGCTTCACAGTGATCGTAGGCTATTGGAAATTCTGTTCGGCAACCTCATCAGAAATGCTTTGATTCATTCAGATGGTCGGCGACCCATTGAAATCAACATTCGGGAACTTGAGAGTTCGGATTCGAAAATGGCGAGAATCTTGGTTCAGGATAACGGACCGGGCATCGACCGCGAATACGTAAGCCGAATTTTCGAGCCTTTCGTGCAATGCGGGAAGAATCTCGATGGCAGTGGCATGGGCTTAGCTCTATGTGACAGCATCGTGGCTAAGCATGGCGGATCGATTGAGTTGCTGACCACCTCTTCGGATGGTTCTAGCTTCGTGGTTGCTTTGCCGCGAGCTTTACAGGCTTGATGATGGTTTCCATCAAGCCTTCGCTTGCATGATGTGATCACTGACGCAGCTTGATGGGAACAGCATCCGCGCCGATGTGCCAACGCCCTTGCGGCTGTCTAAGGTCAATTCGCCACCATGCTGTTCCATCAAGGACTGAACGATGGTCAAGCCGAGGCCAGTACCTTGACGAGCGAGCATGGGGTCATTCGTGACCTGGCCGAAGGGCATCATCGCGAGTTTAAGTTCGGGGCCAGTCATGCCGCAGCCTTCGTCCGAGACACGCACTTCAAGACCACTTTGATCGAGAGAGGTCGATACCATCACGTTCTTGCCGGATTGGTTAAACTTGATGGCGTTCGATAAAAGATTGGTCAGCATTTGCCGCGTCGCCCGTGCATCGACGAGAAGCAACTCCCCATTGTGACGGAACATCGCGCTAAGGGTGACGTTTCTGCTTTCTGCAATAGGACGTAAAACTGCGAGCTGAAGTTCGATCAGCTCTGAGATATCAACCCATTCTTTCTGAAGTTCGAATTCCTGTTGTTCGATTTTTGACAGGTCAAGGATGGTGTTGATGATTTCGAGCAGGTGCTTTCCGCTCTGGTTGATATAGCCGGAATACTCGCGCACCACTTCTTCGCGTATCGAGCCTTCCGGTGCCATCAACAGGGCGTCGGAAAAGCCGATGATGGCGTTCAATGGGGTGCGCAGATCATGGCTCATACACGCCATAAACGAGCTTTTCGCCTCGTTGGATGTCTGTGCAAGTTCGGCACTGCGCCGCAATGCCTCTTCGATCGCATGGGCGGAGTACACATGGTTCACCGCTCGGCGCAATGTCCGTGCATCGAGGCTGTCCTTGGACAAGAAGTCATATGCGCCAAGGGTGAGCGCCGTATCCTCGATATCGACATCGGCGCCACCGCTCATCATGATGATGGGGGTCCCACCTCGTTTGCGGTCGAATTCCTTCACCAACTGAATGCCGGAATCGGGTCCCAGATGAAGGTCGACCAGGGCGACGTCGAATTCTGCACTGGCCAGCGCATCCTTGCCTTCATCGAGAGTGTAGAAGCAGTCCGCACGCCACATCCCGGTGGATGCTTTGTCAATGTACCGGGCTACAAGACGGGCGTCTTGCGGGTCGTCATCAATGATAGCGCAGTTCAATCGGGTATTGAGCATTGTCGTCTCACATAAAAACTATAAGACTTTGGTAGGTTCGGAATACAAACGATTGGTTAAGTTTAACAACAGGATTTACGAAAGTTTTGGGTTCAAGCTGAAGGTGTGTCATGCAAATGCTACCACCTTGAAATTGAGTGCATTTTCTTGTAATAACTCGCCTGCGCTGGACACTCCATCCGCTTGCGATTACTCGGCACGATTTGCAATTGTCGAGCGCCCATTCTAGCCGACTTGTCGCTCGTGCTCTCAGGGCAAATGGCCGCTAAAGAATTGCGATTATCCTGAATCACCAAACGCCATGTTTTGCGCAACCCTTGGCGCGAAACATGGCTCAGGTTTATCGCAAATCGCTAGAACCTTGCAGAAGAGGTGATCTACGGTTTGGCTAATACGCAGGACAGCCTTGCGGTAAGATCGGCAGGGCAAAGGCAAGGGTGGCGCTATACTCCACCGAACCGGTTATGCCAAAAGCTCTATCCGGTGTGTACTTTCGTAGCCAATCGCATGCTAATCGCCTGAAATCGCTCGGACACTTCGGGATATGAGGACGATGTGGATGCCGCCATTGCGCTGGTAATGTCTTTACAGGTCTGAAGATGCATCGCGCAGCCTTGGATCATCTCCTGCGCAGCCGCAAACATTTCGCTCGGTTCGGTGTTCTTGACGTCATGCAATCCGCTCGCCATCACGCGCAATTCCTCATATCAGAACTAGTCCTTACGCTGAAAGCAATTGCTACACCATTTAGTGCGCTTGCAGTTCGAAAGACCTATATCATGTTGAAATATATGTATTATTATTGATGATTCCAGTTCGGCTCCAACGATCGCAATTTTGACGTTCGTCGCCACGGACGACATACTCCCAAATCGATTCTCAAAATGAAAATCATTCTGAATTCGGAGCGCGCAGATTCAGCGTCAAATACTATAGTTTCGTTTTTTTGGAGTGCCTATAATTTCCCTGTGAGATGACTGGTCCGGTGCGCTGCTTGGTTGGGATGACGAGCTTCGCGGCTTGAGGGATCGGCTTGGGCCGGTTTTCGGTCGGCGCGAGGTTCGGGCGACGGGCGGTGCATTTCTGGACAGTCTTTTGTCCGGAGTGTCGCGCAAGACGGGTTGGATGCTGTGAGAGCAGGCGGGTTTTGATCGTCCTTCGCACATCCAGAGCCTTCTGGGCCGCAGCCGTTGGGAAGCTGACGCCTTGCGCGATGCGTGTCAGGATTTCCCACAATTTGTGGAGCCACCAAAACCGGATAGCCAATTGATGGCCGCTTAGCAGCTGATTATCGACCTATAGCTTGCTGTACCACACACTGCGGCCTGATCCATGGCGTTCAATCAATCCAAGATTGAGTAGGTAATTGAAATCGGCCTTTCGAGCGGCAAGCGATCGGGCTGACAGTTTTCCGTACTCGCGCTGTGTGATCGTGTCGTTCGTGTCCAGAAAGTCCAGGATGGTGCGGTGATGATCTTCGAGCCGTTGCACCGTTCGTGGTAGTGTTTTTTGCACACGCTTGAGCTCGTCAAGGATGCCTTCCGCAAAATACTCGAGCCAATCCGTGAAATCGATCTGGTCCTTGAGGTCGTAATAATCGCCCGTTTCGCCGACCATCCGAAAATAACGGGTGACATTGCGGTTATAGTAGGCCTCGAAGCTGAAAATCGGGAAGATATCCAGCCCTTCATGCCCGAGAATAGCCGTTGTCATCAATCGTGTTGATCGACCATTTCCATCCATGAAGGGATGAATGATCACGGCCTGCTTGTGAAAGACTCCCGCGAGCAGGATCGGGTCGAGTTCATCGGGGTTCTTTCGGATATAGGCCATCAATTCATCGCATAGTGCGGGCACGTCGCCGTGATCGGGAGGCATAAAAACAATGCGGTCCGGCTTTAAAGGGTCGCGAATAACCACAGGCTTTTGTCTGAGTTTGCCGATATCCGACCGGTTTTCCATCAGACCGGTAACGACCTTGCCCTGTATCCGCTCAAAACTCCTGGTCGTGAGTTTGAGCTTTCCACCTGCAACCTGTGCGTAAATGGTTTCCAGCGCATCATTGTAATTCAAAATCTCGCGCTCCGTATCGCGGATTTGCCTTGGTGCTTCTTTGAGAAGCCTTTTCACATCGGTGAGCGGAAGAGGATTGCCCTCAATGCTGGTTGAAGCAAACGTTGAAAGCATCCGGGCTTCAAGTGCCAGACCTTCAAGTCCGCGCTCGGACATATCGTTTGATCTGATCGCGCCGAGTGTTTCTCCGATCTCTCGGGTTATCCTTAGAAGGCGAGGCCGGATAGTGAATTTAGGGGACCATGACATAGCCGAATGATAGCCGATTAGAAGCCGATTACAAATGAATTGCTTCAGAAGGAAGATATATTGAATCCACTGGCCTCCAGATCCTTCATCCGCACAATCATGGCGCGCTTGGGATCGCCGGGCAGATCGACAAAGCCCCATCCCTCATAAAAGGCGCGGATCTCATCATTGATCGGGTGGGTAACCACACCAACGCTGCCGATGCTTTTTGAAAGCAGCAGTGCCGTCTTGAGGGCGTGTTGCAGCAAAGACCGCGAATGCCCTTGCCCTTGGTGGCGATGATCGACTGCAAGCTGCCCTAGCAAGGTCGCCGGAACCGGATCAGATCGATTGCGTTGATCTTTTCTGGGCAGGTAGGCGCGTTCGATACTGGCGCTTGAGAGCGAGATGTAACCGACTATGGTGTCCGTTTCCCGCTCAGTGAGGACCATCACACGCGATACCCCGCCAGCATGGTTGCGCCAGGCATGGCGGCGAAACCAGCTGTTGAGTGAGGCACGCCCGCAATCGAAACTGTCGCGATCATCATCTTCTTGAAGCGGCCGGGGCGGACTTACTGCTCCCATGTAGGTTTGGAGAGAGCAAGTTCACTCAGGGCCGGAGTTTCCCTCGCCGGAGCTTTCAGAAAAGCCTCGACCTTCTCCCAAGCCTTGGCAGGGATTTCGACAGTGCGACGCTCAAGCAGCTCGATCTCAGCGGCTTCAATCGCTTGCCGGCGCACGAAATCGCTGAGCTTTACTCCGCGTAGGGCAGAAGCATCTTCGAGCAGTCGGCGCTCATTTGTTGAGACGCGGACGCTGATCACTGGGGGCGTAGCCGGCATTGCAAAGTCCATGGCAGATGAATTATTTGTATGACATTATCATACAAATTCTTGGCCAGCAGTCAAGATATTCACCCTGGATTAGAGAAGATCGAGTTGCCGATCCTGATGTTCCGGATACGCTATTACTGACATGAAAGCCTACCTAAACGTCTATTGGGACAAGCTGGAAAGCGGGGGATATGGTGCCTTCCTGCAGTTTGAAAAACCTGATGGCGAGCGGTTCCCCGGCGTCCTGATCGAAGATGTCATGCCATCTGAATGTCGTGGTCAGGCGCAGGAACCGAAAGAGGCCATCGAATTCGTCAAGCTCATTAGCTACTGGCTCGCGCCTGCTACTTTCTTTCGTAATCAGATGCGCCGTGCCAAGGGGCATTCAAAGTCGAACCCGCTGGAATCCACGTTGCCGCCAATCGACCTCGTCCATTACGGAATGGTCGATACGGATGAAAACATCGCCCCCGCACGTGTCCGGGAGATCGTTGCGCTGATCGCTAGGTTCCGGCTCGAGAATCCGGAACTGGGCTTGCTCGACCGCCTGTTCGAGAAGACCGATGATCTGGCCCTGATCGAAAAGCGTCTCGTGGCGTTCTATCGATATCGGGATCTACCCTGCGATGATGACCGGTTGAAGCTCGGAAAGCTCTTGCTCCCGCCCGAATGCCGGGACGGTTCGAGAATCCTCGAAGACGGGCAGTTCGAGATCGCCCTGCGCTGGCTTAAACGCGGTGGCGCGAGCGGTCCGATCCGACAGGAGAATTTGATGTGGAATCTCAATCTGCGTGAACTGGGTCTGGTCGACCCAGCGAGTGGCCACCTCAATGAAGCCGCCGCTCAGGCCGCATCCGATTTTATCTGGGAACACCGCGAGGATACGCCTGATTTCCAGCGCCTCAAAACCCATCTTGCAAGATTCCAGATATCTCCGGTTCGCTCCGGTGCAGAACTGCACCGCAAGACAGAGAAGCAGGCCGCTGTCGCCAAACTCGCCAAGGCCCGCAAGCAGAACAAGATCAACCGAAAACGCGGGCGGCGAAAATAGAGCGACAGCCTATCTTGCCTGCAAAATCACGTTTTCGTCTTCAAAGGCGCGGATGAAACGCGCCGCGACTTGCGGCACGATGGCGTTCCCATAGGCGCGCAATCGTCCCACGCGGTCGGGTATCCCATCAGCCAACGGGCAAAGGTCGGATTCAGACGGTCGCCAACGACCGTCGCGGCACCAAAGCCAACGAACGTCTGACCAGGGAGAGCGCTGAGCCAGACCATCCTGCCAAGGAGACCGTTGACCGGCACCGAGCATTCCCGGCCATCCTTGTGATCGCGTGCCGTCGGTGTCGGCCAGCCTGTCAGGATGGCCTGATCCTGCAGCCCGATTTGCAGTCTCGCTGCCATTCGTTTCTCGAATTGGGCATAGGTCCGGCAGCCGTTTCGCGCCATTTGTGCCATTGGCGTTCGCCAACCGGCGCGTCGCTCCGAACCAGAGCCGTTGTCGGATATGCGGGGCGCCAACGCTCGCAGCGCACAGATCCGCCGCCCCGACGGTGTAACCCGCTCCTTCCAGGTCAACCGATACAAGGTCGAGCCATTCAAGGGCAGGCTTTGATGCAACCTGTTCTCCAAAGAGTGTTGCAGGTCGCGCCGCTTTGACGAGGGCAAACCAGAAGGGCCAGAGGTGCCGCTCGTCGTCGAAGGCTTTGTGTTTGCCAGAGTTTGAGAAGGGCTGGCAGGGGCACGAACCCGTCCAGACCGGACGATCATCCGGCCAGCCGCTTTGGCGCAAGGCAAGCGACCAGCCGCCGATTCCGGCGAAGAAATGGAGTTGGGTATAGGGTTTGAGGTCATCGGCAGAAATGGTTCGGATATCGCGCTCATCCACCACCCCCGGTGCAATATGTCCGGCCCGGATCAGTTGGCGCAGCCATTCGGCGGCGTAAGGATCGATCTCGTTGTACCAAGCAAGTCGAGGCTTCATGAAAGATGATGAGGGAGTTGGGTGCGACCCAGTATAATTCCCAGTCTATGCCTGTTTGGGAATACGCCCAGCTTTGCACAAGTGGGTGCTGTATGAGGCATAGAGGCGTGCAGAAAAAGCGCCCCGCCAACCGAAGTTGGCGGGATCGCATGTCATACTCACACCTCCTCATCTCCTGGAAACGCACCTGCATTGACGGTTTCCTCGCGCCAATACGGATAGGATTCCAGCCCCAGTTCTTCGGGCTGGATGAATTTCGGAAGGCCGATCCCACTGAGCGCCCCCACATCATAATAGTGCCCATCAAGCGTGATAAGCCGCAACCCGTCGCGGCAGCTATGCTCGACGGAGACGACTGCGCCCCAGTGAGATTGGGGCATATCATAGCGGTCTGGCTCGGTGCCTTTGACGAGGAACGCGATGAACTTAATGTCGCGTGTGATCTTGAGCGTGCCGAACTCATGGAACTTCGCGACATCACACCGCTCAAAGGGATGATCGACGATCGGGCAGTTTTCCGCGAACGGATCGCCCTCTCGGACGACAAGCGCATCTGCCTCTGGCGGGATGCTGTTGCTGATGAGCAAGGTAATCGGAAGGTCCGTCATTAGTGTGATCTCCAGTTGAAGCTGACCGCGACATGCGGGCAGCTGGCTGGAGATCAGAAGACAAAGCCGGGAAAGAGCATGGTCGATCAGGACTGGAACCATCCATATTCGGAGATCTCAGGCACGTAGATTGACAATTTAGAGTATTGTTTTTGTTGTATAAATGTCAAATATTTGTGCTTCCAAAAGGCATGTTTCGCTGTCTTGTATGCTCTGAGGACGAAGAGTGTCGAGGGGATTAGCCGGGTAGCCAGACTTACCGATCATCGTATCCGCTCGCTCCTGCTTCCGGCAGCGTATCCCAGAGTTCCCGATGCTCGGGTGGTCCGATCCAGAAACTTTCATTGGAACTGCAGGTATCGTCACAACGTGGACACTCATCATCGACCTGACATGACCACGTATCGTCCCATGAGCAGCCGCAGCCGCAGTCGTAGAAATTCTGCCAGACATTGGGATTGCCGGAGGTATCGGTCGTGAGGTCGGAAAATCCTGGAAGCCGCATTAGGTCGGCGCGGGTTTTGGGTTCGCTCGCCAGAATGTCTGCATTGCTTCGGTCATCTTCAACGTTCTCACCTGCAACACCGAATTCGATGGCGGCTTCTGGCAGCGTTCCCTGAAACTTCACGATTACCTTGCCGGTGCGAGAGGAGAATTCCTTGATCTGGATGCCGACCGCATCCCGACCATGCATCAGATCATAGTGGAAATCGCGATCCGCATGGAGGTCCGCGTCCCTGGTCAGATAAATCGACCCCGGCGCGGCCTTCATGGTGGCGACCA
>CALFVD010000186.1 GCA_937928005.1 uncultured Neomegalonema sp.
TGCGGGCGATGCGTCCGGGTAGGCCGCCGGGATTCTGCGACCGGGGGAAGCGGCCCATTGATCTGCTGCTGGCCGATTGTCATCAGCTTGCGTTGATGGCACTGGCCGAAGCGAAAGCGCCGCCGTGAGGGGGCAGGCTTCTGGATAAGGGTTTGAGGGCTTCGTCGATGGGCGGGGGCGATTTATTGTGTCTGTTGCTAATTCATCTATGTATTATGTGACATATTTCATATATTAATCAGCGGCAGGTAAGAAAAAGAGAGGTTATGCGAGCGATTGGCTACAGTGAAACACGATCAGATTATAACGATTTGCGATAAACCTGAGCCATGTTTTGTGCCAAGAGCCGCGCAAAATATGGCGCTTGGTGATTCAGGATAATCGCAATTCGCTTTAAGCCATAGGGTGTCAGGAAATACGCGATCTAAGCGCAATTCCTGATCCACCTTAATCGTGTACCGCTCTAAGGTCATGCCGCGCTGCTTGTGAAACAGTTCAGCCATCGCATATAGCACCTTGAACAAAGGGACTGGCCAATATGACGACGAGCGACGAACACGCCCCGATGACGCGCGGCAACGGGGCAGAAAATGGAGCCTTTCGCTCGACTTTTGGCCGCTTTGCAACCGGGGTAGCCGTGGCGAGTTGCCGGGCCGAGGGCGAGAAAGGCACAGCCATTACCGTCAATTCGGTGGCGTCTGTCTCGCTGGACCCGGCGCTAACGCTGTTCTGCCTCGAAGAAACATCCGCTACCATCGCCTCGTTTTTGCGCGCAGGGCATTTCGCGTTAAACTTTCTGACCGAAGAAAGCCAAGTGATTTCTGACCGCTATGCCCGCGACCACGCGCTCATTGATGGCGATTTCGGCGCAGCATGGCAGTCTGGCGCACCGATCCTCAACGGCGCGCTCGCGGTGGCCGATTGCGTGCTGCATGATGTGCATGGCGGCGGGGATCACCGGATTTTGGTGGGGCGCGTGGTCGAAACCGGCTGGCGCGAAAACGCGCGCCCACTGCTGTATTACCAAGGCGGCTATGGCAATATCGGGGATACTGCGTCTTGATCCGGCGTTAGGATGAGGGTGCCCAGCGCGCCTGAATCCACCGCCTCCCGATCCGTTGCCATCGGCACCAACTCGCCCCGACGCCATAGCGGCGCAAGGTTGCCGTAATGCTGCGACAATGGATGCCCGCTGGCCCCGGTCGATACGATGAATTGCGAACGGTCCAAATCAGCCAGATCAAACACAGCGCGCAGGCCCGAAGCATGAATATTCGCATAGGGGTCAGGGCCAATATGGCTCGATGCGCCCCGGTTCAGCGTGTAGTCACCGCCGCTCGTTTCATGCTCGATATTAACGACCGGTCCCAGCGACAATTTGATCCCGAAGAGTGTGGTGCCGACATCCCCAAGGGTGCGGTGTTTGTGGGTCGCCCGATGCGCTTCGCCCCAACGCCATGCGGCAATCTTGCGCCCATAACGCTCGGACAGGGCATCCAGCGCATCGTCCAGCGCCAGCGCCGCCATCACCGCGCAATCCTCGGTGGCCTCGGTCGTTGTATCATCACACCAGCGCCCCGCCTCGTCCAAATCGCGATAGACCCGCTCGATGAACAGCGGGCGCGGCCCTTGATAATATTCGACCAGCTCGCCCAATTCATCGCCCGTTACGCGCGTAACCAGCGCGTCAAGCCATGCGGTGAAGATCAACGCTTCGGGACGGTCTTCATCCATCGCGCCAGTCCAGTTGCGCAGTAACGCCAGCGCATCGGCACGCAAACGATGCGCCCCCTCATCGGCACCGCTTTCCCAGATATCCGCTCCGACCAGCGGCGCAATGGCACGGGCCATCTCCGATATCGAGTCCATCTGCAATGCACGGAAACTCTCGACGCTATGGGCTTCGCGCGCACCGAGCTGCTTGAGAATGCGGTTCAGGCGATACGGCGCATCCCAATCAAAGGAGAGATGTCGGGGGAAATCAGCATTTCCAACGCGGTTATTGGCGTTGGCCACCGCCCCGCTCGCCGGGTTGATAATACGCGGCAAGGCCGATCGCTCAACCCAACCGACCCAGTCATGGTCATCATTCCACCCCGGCGACGGAACCCGCCCCTGTATCCGGCTCGTCAAGCGGCGCAGCGGCACGCGCCCCGCCAGCCCCATGCCGACCGTCTCCCCATCCGCGACCACGAGATTGAGCGCAGGCGCAATGTAGCCATCGGCGGCGCGCAAAGCCTCGGCAACGCTCGCCGATTGGTTTAGCGCAACCAATGCCTCGAAGCTGGTATCCTCGCTGGTCAATGCGGTCCATGCCAGTGCTGGCACATGGTCACGCGGCGTCACGGCGGCCAGCCCGGCGACAGTGATCGGCATCACCGGCCCATGCCGCGTTTCCTGCAAAGTCAGCGAAACGGGCCGGGCCGAGCGTATTTGGATCGTCTCCGTCCGTGTCTCGAACGGTTGCCACCCATCGGGCGTGCGGTAGCGGGTGGGATCATCGGGATCGACCTTTTC
>CALFVD010000187.1 GCA_937928005.1 uncultured Neomegalonema sp.
AGGCGGGGGGCGCTTTGGTGTGGGTGGGTGGAACCCCTCTCCCACAAGAGGAGAGAGGTAGAATCGGCGAAACTGATAGAAAAGAGGTTTTATCCGTCCGCCATGACCTGAATGACGGCGGGGCCGATAATGACGATGAAGAGGACCGGCAGGAAGAACACGATCATCGGCACGGTCAGCTTTGCAGGCAGAGCGGCGGCTTTGCGCTCGGCCAGCGACATGCGCTCGCCACGGCTTTCTTCGGACAGAACGCGCAGGGCCGAGGCGATGGGCGTACCGTAGCGTTCAGCCTGAACCAGCGCACTGGTCAGCGCCTTGACCGCCTGCATCCCCGTACGGCGCGAGAAGTTTTCGTAGGCGGTTGCCCGGTCGCCAAGATAGGACAGTTCGGCATTGGTTAGGGCGATCTCGCTGGCCAGTTCCGGTCCCTGTGCGGCGATTTCTTCGGCGACCTTGTGAAAGGATTTCTCGATCGACATGCCCGATTCCACGCAGATCACGGTCAAATCGAGGGCATCGGGAAAGGCCCGCTGCATCTTGACCCCGCGCTTGTCGGTCATGTTCTTGAGTACGATATCGGGCATCTTATAGCCCACGATCAAGACGCCGATGGCGATCATCGGGTGGCGGGTCGTATCAAATTCACCCGCGTAGAAGACGCTGAAATAGATCAACGCAGCCAAAGACATAAGGATCGGAGCGACGATGCGGAAGAACAGGAATATGATGGGGGCTTTCTGGCCACGGAATCCCGCGCGCGCAAGCTTCATGCGCAGCTCGGTATTCTCCATCATGTCTTGCATACGGAACTTTTCGACGGTCTTGCGCATCACCGTGATGGTGCTGTCGTCGATCTGGCCCTTTTTCTTCTTCTTGTCATCGACCATGACCCGGCTCTTCATCGCTTCCTTGCGATTTGTTGCCGCGACCATGCGCGATTTTAGCACTTTGGTCGGCCCAGCAGCGGGCAAGAAGGCAACGATGCCAAGGAAGGCGGCGAGGGCAGCGAAGATTTGGGCAAGGATCGTGAAGTTCAACCCAGCGGCTTCAAGGATAGCGTTCATTGCTTTTTCTCCGGGTCAAATTTCGATGTCGATCATGGAGTACATCGCGAAGATGCCGATACTCATCCAGAACGCGCCACCCGCTAGCATCATATTACCCATTTCCGTGTTGAACAGCAGTCCCAAGTAATCAGGAGCAACAGCAAACAAAACGCAGGCGAGAACGAAGGGCAAGGAGCCAATAATCATCGCCGATGCTTTGGCCTCGGAGGACAATGCCTTGATCTTGAGCTTGAGTTTCTTGCGTTCGCGCAGGGTATTCGAGAGGTTACCCAAGGCTTCGGACAAGTTACCACCCGTCTGCTTCTGAATCGCGAGGACGATATTGAAGAAGTTGACTTCGGGCAGTGGCATCCGGTTGAACATCCGGGTCAGGGCATCTTCGAGCGTTACGCCGACCGCCGTTGCATCGGTCAGCAGCTTGAATTCCCGGGCGACAGGTTCGGGCATTTCACGGGCGACAAGGCGCATCCCCTCACCGACCGGCAGGCCGGTACGGACGCCACGGACCAGAACATCGATAGCATCCGGGAAGTAAGCGATGAACTTCTTCTGAAGCCGTCCAACGCGGAATTTTGCGATCTTGTTCGGGACGAGGAAGATGAAAACCGGCAGTAAGGCCATGGCGAAAAGGGGCGGAGTGCCCTGCAAAACCAGCAGGGAAACGATACCAAGGCCGATACCACCACAGATAACCCGCAGTTTAAATGCCGAGATTTCCATGCGCGCCCGGATCAGCATCATTTCCAACGACGCCTTGTTGTTTTTGCGTTGTTGTTCTTCTTGCTTGCGAAGCTGGTCTTGGATTTCCTTGCGGCGATCGGCGATGTTTGCCTTGCCTTTTTCCTTACCGCCCGCCGCGATGTTGAGGCGGGAGATACCACCGGTAGCGGTCTCGATGCCCCATATCGCGTACATGAACAGGGAAACGGACAGGAAGGCCAGCCCTCCGGTCAGCCAGATGGTGGCGGTCGTACCCAGGGCCGTGCTGATTGCCTCGAACATCTAGTCAGTCTCCTTGTCAGACGCCGTCCGAGTGTAACGGACAATGCCTGATAATCGGTGTAGGAGCGCGTGCCCCTTCGGGTTGTCTCGCAGCGGACGGATCAGCTTGCGTCTTCTTCCATCGATGCGAGCGCATCCTGCAACTCGACATCCATATTGTAGCCGCGCGCCCGGTCGTAGAACGCAGGTTGGCCAATGCCGGTCGAGACGTGCTTGCCGATCAGCTTGCCGTTCTTGTCCTCGCCCGTGATCTTGTAGCGGACGAGATCCTGCGTCACGATCGTGTCACCCTCCATCCCCAGCACTTCGGAGACATGGGTGATACGGCGCGAGCCGTCGCGCAGGCGCTGGGCCTGAACGACGACGTTAATCGCCGCGCACATCATCTCGCGGATGGTCTTCGATGGCAGTGAGAATCCCCCCATCGTGATCATGGATTCCACACGGGAAAGACCCTCGCGCGGGGTGTTGGCGTGGAGCGTGCCCATTGATCCGTCGTGGCCTGTGTTCATGGCCTGAAGCAAATCGAATGCTTCGGGGCCACGCACCTCACCCACGATAATCCGTTCAGGACGCATACGCAGGCAGTTTTTTACGAGATCGCGCATCGAAACTTCGCCGCCACCTTCCAGCTTTGGCGGGCGCGTTTCTAGCCGGACCACATGGGGCTGTTGCAGTTGCAGTTCCGCCGAGTCTTCGCAGGTGATGATGCGTTCATCATCGCCCGCAAAACCAGACAGACAGTTGAGTAGGGTTGTCTTGCCCGAACCCGTACCGCCGGAAATCAGGATGTTACAGCGACAAGCCGCAGCGATCTGTACTACTTTCGCGGCCTCTTCGGTAAGCGCCCCGAATTTGATCAGGTCGCTCATCTTGAGCTTGTCTTTCTTAAACTTACGAATGGTGAGCGTTGCACCATCGATGGCGAGCGGCGGAGCGATCACGTTTACACGAGAGCCATCAAGCAAGCGCGCATCACAGATTGGCGAGCTGTCATCGACGCGACGACCGACCTTTTGCACCATGCGTTGGCAGATTTCGAGAAGCTGCGCGTTATCCTTGAAACGGATATTCGTTAGTTCGATCTTGCCGTTGACCTCGATATAGACCTGCTCGGCGCCGTTGACCATGATATCGGCGATGTCATCGCGGGCCAGCAAAGGCTCCAGCGGACCATAACCCAGAACGTCATCGCAGATATCCTCGACCAAGCGTTTTTGCTCGGTGATGGACATCAGATGGCCCTTGACGCCGATGATCTCGTTGACGATCTGCGTAATTTCGCCTTCGGCCTCGGAGCGGGCGAGCGCGACGATCCGGCTCATGTCCATCGCATCGATTAGGGAGGCGAAGATTTCGGCCTTGAGATCGTAATAGGCTTGGTCATGGGTCGGACGTTCCGGCTCCGCCTTTGCGGCGGGTTTTTCTGGCTCGTTCTTTTTTGTTTTGCTACGGCCTCGGTTCGCGCCGAAGCCCGAACTGCCTTCGCGCTGATCCTCGACACCCAGCGGCTTTTTCGCGGCATCGTCTGTGCCTTCGCGGCGCAGGCCGCCACGGCTCATATCGGCTGGAACCTGCTTGTCTTCGGCGGCCTTACGCTTCTCGGCCATCTTTACAGATGCGCGTTCCTCGGATGCCGTTTCGATGATCGATTTCTTTGCACCCAAGCCTGCACTCGGACGAGGCGGTGCCTTGGATTTCGACAGATCGACGTTAAGCGAGTCGGTCGGCTTGGATTTGACATTGGGTGTGGGGCGCGCGCCGCCTGCGGCCCCTGGACGGGGCGGCGGTGGCGGCGGTGCCTTGCGCGGACCGCCGGGACGGTTGGCTGCGCCCGGTGTCGTGGCAGGCAGCGATGCGTTATCACCGGCAGCGCCGGGGGACGATGGTTCGTTCTTCTTGCTGAACATCGATGTCTTTCCGCCGTGAACTTCTGTCGTCGGGGCCGGACGCGCATATCGGCGCGTCCGGGAGCGGTGTCAGAGCGTCATGCGTTCCACTTGATCGCACAGCGCCCTGGAAGGCGAGGAAGGTTAGCCTTCCGAGCTTTCCTTCTTTGCGGCTTTGGCAGCCTTTTTCTTCTTGAGCATCCCGGTGAATTTGCCGAGATTGAGGTTCTTCAGAGCAGCGCCCTTACCCCCAGCATTCGCCTTGCTCGCTTTCTTCAGCGACGTGCGGCTGGCGGTCACGCTATCGCAGAGGGCCGATAGGTTGGTGACTGCCTCATGCTTGGCGTTGACTTCCTCGATCATCTGACCGTTATTCGATGCCGCACCAAAGAGCGTGGGATCGTAAGGAATGATGAGGTCCACATCGCGCCCGATAATCTCGGCGACATCCTTCGCGGCGATTTCGGGGCGTTTGGGTACGCCGACTTGGTTCAGTACGATCCGGGGCGCATTGTCGTTGGGTCGTCTTGCGGATAGAAGATCGTAGAAAGATTTAAGGTTGCGCAAGCTCGCCAATTCAGGCGTTGCGACCAATACGATCTCTTCCATCTGCAACACGCTGCGCTGGACCCATGGGGTCCAAGTATGCGGAATGTCGAAAACGGCGTAATCGGTTGCCGCGCGGATCGTCTGGATCATGTCGATGACAGCGTTCTCGTCGAATTCGGTCTCCACATCCAGCGAGGAAGGCGCGGCAAGAATCGAGAGATAATCGTCATATTCGATCAGCAACCGCTGAAGTTTGACATCGTCCAACTCGTCCGCTCCGGTCAGGGCGTCGAGGATCGTGCGGGTCGATTCGCGGTTGAAGTCCAATCCGGCGGTGCCGAATTGTACGTCCATATCGACGAGCATGACTTCTTTTTCCTCGGTGCGGCTGATCTTCCATGCTGCGTTATGCGCAAGCGTAGAGGAGCCACAACCGCCCTTGACCCCGACGAAGCCGATGGTGCGGGCCATGGGTGCCTCGCCCGGTTCGGCGAAGACGGTCGCGATGGCCTCGATGATCTGGATCGGTGCGGCGGGGGAGACGATGTATTCGTCCACACCCTGACGCTTCAGCTCGCGGTAGAGGGTCACGTCGTTGGATGGGCCACAAACGATCACCTTAGTATCGGGATCGCAGACATTGGCGAGGCCTTCGAGCTCGTCGAAGACTTCAAGACCCGTTTCCTTCGTCTCGACGATCAGGAGATGCGGCGTTGCCGATTCCTCGTAGATCTCGATGGCGCGCTTGATACCACCCATCGCAACGGCGATGGAGGTACGCGCCATCCGTCGATCATAGGCCGATTCCTGTACCGCCGTGGCCATGGCCGAGGTGGTGCAGAACGACTCGATGTCGATCCGGGGGATGAGGGTTTCGATCGGGCCGCTGAAGCCTTCGTCAAACCCTTGGTTTTGTGCCGTAGATGGCATGGCCTTACTCCTTCTTCGGCATTATCACTCGATCAGTCCGCGCGTGCCTTCGGCGTCAGGTGCGGTACTGGTGGCTTGGCCTTCGCGGTAAGCATTCAGGACGCGGACGCGGGCAACCTCGTCGGCGGGGGTCATCACGCGCGGGCGGGACAGGTCAGCGGGATCGTCAACCATCACGGCCATGTTGCTCTGGTGAGAGCATCCGAACCCCGGCGTTGCCGCATTTTGGGTATTAAGGCGGATATCCGGCACCTGAATGTCACCACAATCATAGACCTTGCCGAGCTGGTATTGGTCAAACGGATCGTAGAATACGTTCTCTTGGGGCTTCTGGGAGCAGGCCTGAAGGACGGTGAGGGCCGACAGGACCGCAAGAGTGCGGGTAGTGTTATTGATGCTTTTCATCTCTCTCGGACCTCTTATTCCAGGATGAAGCCGAAGGGGGCTTTCAGCGCCTCCTTGGCACTCGCCATGTGGGGATCGCCTGCGCCGTAGACTTTGTGCAGACGTCCGAGCACGAAGAAGTCAAAGTCGCTGGCCGGGGCAAAACCATCGGTCGGCAGGCGGAAGTCTTTTTCCTGACCCGGCTTGACGACATAGGGCGTCACGAGGATCACGAGTTCAGTTTCCTGCTTCTGGTAGTCACTAGACGAGAAGAGCTGGCCAAGGACTGGCACGTTCTTCAGGCCCGGTAGACCTTGGTGCGAGTTTGAGTCGCGTTGGAGTAGCATTCCGGCAATCGACATCGTTCCACCCGAAGGCAGCTCGACCGTCGTATTTGCGCGGCGCACAGAGATACCAGGGATCGAGAGATCGCCTGTGGAGAGCGCGCCTTCCGTGGTTAGCTCCGAGATTTCCGTCGCGACCGTTAGGCTAATGCGACCATCGCCCACCACGACCGGAGTGAATTCAAGTGCCACGCCGAAGTCACGGAAGGAAAAGCCAATCTCGCCGTCATCAAGGGATGTAGGATAGGGGAACTGGCCGCCCGCTAGGAAACTGGCCGTCTCGCCGGATACGGCAGTCAAGGTTGGCTCCGCCAGCACGCGCATAACGTTGTGTCGCTCAAAGGCTTGTACCAATGCGCCGAAATTCACATTCTCGAAGGAGCCTGCGATATTCGCCGCAATCCCACCCAGCGCCGCGCCGTTGACACCAAAGCTGTTCGTTATCGAACCGAAATTGGTCAATGGGCTAAAGGCACCCCCCGTTGCGCCAGCAATGGCGGCATCGGCGGCGAGGTTGAAGTCGACGCCGAACTGTTTAATGACCGAACGGCGCATCTCGGCGATGCGGACTTTTACGAGGATCTGATCGTCGGTGGAAGTCGTCAGACGATCAACGAACTCGATTTCGCCAATGCTGGTCTGAACGCCCGCACTGATCTTGGCTGCATAGATATACCGGCGCACAAGCCCGCGAATAGCTTCTGCTTCGGCGGGACCGCCCGTCGCACCCTTAACGACGACTTCGCCGAATACCGACTCAATCTCGATATTCCGTCCGGGGAAGGTACGGGCCAGCGCGGTGCGCAGCTCGCGCAGATCATAGTTGACCGCCGTTGAGAGATTGAGGATCTGTTTGCCACTCTCGTCGAAGACCGTAACGTTGGTCTGGCCCACTCCCTGGCCAATTAAGACCATCTGGCGAGCCGTGCGTAGGACTGCGCGGACCTTCGTGGGGTCGGAGACAAGAATTTCGTGGGCTTCAGTGGGCAGTTCGATGATTGTCGACTTGCCGACATAGATTTCCGAGCCCTGATTGGCAGGACCATCACCAGGATTTTTTAAGGTCGATTGACCGTAAGAGCCATCACCACGCGCCGCGAAAGAACGGCCTGATGGTGCGGCGAAAGGTGTAGGATCTAGGCTGGCATAGCTGTCGACGACCGGCGCGGCGGGCATCGTAGTGATGCTAACCGGTGCTGGCGTGTAGGCTGGCTCTGCGAAGATTGGTTCGGCCATGACTGGCGCAGCCACGAAGGGCGCAGGCTCGGCTTGGAAGACTGTTTCTGCGACCATCGGCTCCGTATAGGCCGGGGCAGCAAAAGTCTCGCCAAAGGTCGGTTCTGCTGGCGCGTAGGGAGCAGGGCTGACCTCTAGAATAGGCTGTGTTACTGGCATTTGATAGGTTTCGACGGTCTCTGTGACCATGGGTGCGGTCATGAAAGGCTCGACTGTCGCAGGCTGGGCTATGCCATAAGTGCCAGCCTCCTGAACGATACCGTTCTGGAGCGAATAATCATAAGTGCCAGACGCTGCACGTGTCTCCACCATCGGCGCCGCCTGCGTTGGAGCGCCGGAATAATACCCACCCGCTGACGCTGAAGCGTCGATGCTGACATCTTCGAGCGCCATCTCATCGAAGATCGGATCAATCGGAGCCGATTCTACAATGGTATTGGTGCCGAAGGCTGTGTTCAGGCTTTCGAGCGTGACCGTATTCTCGGATGGCATAGGGGCCGCGTCGAAAACATCGGCATTAAACGGCTGCGTGACCATCGTATCGGCAGCGAAAGTATCGCTAACCTCGACGGACATCGGTGCCGGAGCGGGTTCCATAACTGGCGTGGCCGTAATGGTCGGCGTGGGTGCCGGGGCATCGCCGTATTGAATCGAACCGTCTTCGGCGACGAAGTAACCTGATGGTGCGGCGGCCTCGGAGGAGCGGATGGAGACATCCGCACCCCGATTGATCAGATCAACCGGCGCATCCAATCTCGCATCCTGTGCGGTGGTGGGCACGGTAGCCGATAGGGCAAGACCGATAGCGGTCAGGGTGGCGGCTGTCTTTGAGACGGGGCGACGCATTCTGGATTCTCCCGGTGCGATCTTGCTTTGTCGAGTTTGGCCCTGGGGCACTGTTCTTGCTCTTCGCATCACTGCGTGCCTTCCTGTTGACCGTTCACCGTGCGCACGACGATTGGTGCGCCGTTGCGGATGAGGACGATGCCATCTTCCTTGGATTCTTTGGCCGGAGCGGCCATGGCGTTGACGGCGGCGGCTTTGGCGGCGGCGGAGGCTGCTGCACGCTTGGCCCGATTTTCTGCGACTTCTTCGGCGCGCAGGCGATCCGCTTCTTCGGCAAGGCGCTGTTTCTCAAGTTCAGCGATCATGGCCTGCTCTTTCTTGTATTCTTCAGAGAGCTTGCGCAGTTCTTTGGCGCGCTCGACCTTGGCGCGAGCAAGAGCCTGAAGATCAAGAACCGTCCGGGGCCGGATATTCTCGATCTCATCTTTGTATTTTTCGACGAGTTCGACGAAGCTACGCAAAGATAGACTCAGGAAGCCACGTTCCTGCTTGGCGATGTGGCGAGCGAGGGCGATCAATTCGACCTGATCAGGCGTTAGCTCGACCGTGGCGGTGCTGCCGATAGCACTTGCACTGTCCCCTTCGTCTTCGCTTAGACGCTGGTCGATGGCGAGCACGCGCACCGTTTCCATGACAGTATCGGTCTGACTGTGGGTTGTCGTACGATCAATCTCACCGGTTACTGGGTTAAGTTCCTCGATTACGATCTGACGAGTCAGCACGATATCAACGTAGTCACCCGGCAGAATGAAGCCCCCTGCCCCAGTAAGATCCGAAATTGGAACAGCAGCGGCGCGCATCCCTTTGCGCAACAGCGAGGCCATCATGCCTGATCCGTTCAGGTCGATGACCTTCTCGGTGCTTAAGGGCTCGCCTTTGCGAACTGTGGTACGCGAAGCGGAACCGGTTACTTCTTCAATCGCGGAAGGATCTTCCGGTTTTACGTAGAAATAATCGGAAACGCTGTCGATCGGGAAGGTCTGCCAACGAACGTCCTCAGCGGTGAAGGTCGCACCGGTAGACACGTCGCGTGCAGCGACGAGGACATCGATGGTTTCGGGTTCTTTGACCGCCGTTTCTGTGGCTTTCGGGGTGGCGGCTACGGCCACCGGTGCATTGGCCCGGCTTTCGATCGCGCCACGCATCAGCCACATGGCGGCCATCGCCGCCACGGAGGCGCAAGCCAGGATTAAAATTCTCACGCTGCGCATCGCGATTCTCCTTCAACACGAATTCAAGCCCCATCGTAGGCATGGGGGAGTTATGAAAGTGCGAACGCTGTCGATCATTCGCGCGTCACACCCCGGATTTTACGTTTCGGTTTCAGTAGGTTGTTGGGCCATACTGTTGCCGATGTCTGAATGAGGGGCGAGATGCGGCCCATGCCGCACTGTCCTTTTCCCTGTTGGAGAGGACGGTAACGCTATCGGTTTAATAAACCGCCAAAGGGGAAGCGTTTCAGGCGACTTGGATATACAGAAAGTTGGATTTTACGCCGTTCTGGTCTGTTTTTACCTTATTCTACGCTGGAAAGTTGCGTGGATGACATTTGCGTGGGCGGCACACAGATCGATTCGTTGGCGCTTCACCTTTATTGATGGTGTGCCATTAGAAATGGCCATGGCTTGCGCACGGAAAGCGAAAAATAATCCATGAGACTCGCCTTGGAAGGGACTGATTGTGCGACGTATGTTGCATTTGAGTATATGAATAACTTCTGTTAACCCTGTTTGCGTATCAACGGCGAAGCGGGAAGGGTGTTTCTATCGCCCTGTAACCCGACGTGATTCGATGTAGGCAACGAGCAATTCCAGGAGAGACAGAAATGAACCGCATGACGCTTTGCGCCGCAGGTTTGGCCATGATGGGGGCCGCCGGTGCATCGGGCGTGGCTGCGGCCCAGGATCAGGAACGCATCGGTGCGTTCAAATTCTGGAGCGCCTTCACCTCGCAGCGCCCCGAAGGCAAAGTCTGCTGGGCGGCAACCAAGCCCAGTGACAAGGAATATAGCGGCGGAGACCGGGGCGACATCTTCCTGATGGTGACGATCTATCCCGGAACAGATGTTGACAGCGAAGTTAGCGTTCTGTCCGGCTATCAGTACGACGAGTCGCGCACTGTACAGGCCAAGATTGGCAGCCAGACCTTCTCATTCTTCGCCGTCAAAGATGGCGCATGGCTTGAGACGCGAAATGAAGAAAAGCAGATCGTGACCGCCATGCGCAGGGGCGCAAAAGCAACCGTGACAGGCTATTCCGATAGCGGTGGCCGCTCTACCGACACGTTCTCGCTGCTTGGCTTCACCGCTGCGTACAACGCCGCAAAGAAAGCTTGCGGCTGATCATCGGCTACGCTTGGCGTTAAGCCACGCAATCGCTATATGAACTGCGATGCCGCCCCCGCCGGGGCGGCCTTTCGTGCTTGTGGGGGAACCCTGTCGCCATGACCCAGACCGCCATTACCCCCGATTTGCTCGCCCTGCCGCGCAAGACCGCTGGATTGCCGAACCTGATCGGCATGACCCGCGCAGAGATGCGCGAAGCGTTTATCGAGCGCGGTATTCCCGAAAAACAGGCGAAGATGCGCGTTGGGCAGGTATGGGCGTGGCTCTATTGCTGGGGTGTGACTGATTTTGCGGTGATGACCAACGTCTCCAAAGACCTCCGCAAGATGCTCGCCGCTGAATTTTCCATCGAACGCCCAGAGATCGTAACCAAGCAGGTCAGCGCCGATGGTACACGCAAATACTTGTTGCGCATCGAGGGCGGGCATGAGGTTGAGACGGTCTATATCCCCGAAGAGAATCGCGGCACGCTCTGCATCTCGTCGCAAGTGGGCTGCACGCTCACCTGCTCATTCTGCCACACGGGCACGCAGACTTTGGTGCGCAACCTAACCGCCGCCGAGATTGTGGGGCAAATCCTTGTCGCCCGCGACGATCTGGGTGAATGGCCCGAACGCGGGCCAAAGGACGAGACGCGCCTGTTATCTAACATCGTGCTGATGGGCATGGGCGAGCCGCTCTACAATTTCGATAATGTGCGTGATGCGATGAAAATTGCGATGGACCCTGAGGGAATCAGCCTCTCGCGCCGCCGCATCACGCTATCCACCTCTGGCGTCGTACCGCTGATCGAGCGTGCGGGCGAGGAGATCGGCACGCTTCTGGCGATATCGTTGCACGCGACGACCGATAACGTCCGCGACCGGCTGGTGCCGATCAACAAGAAGTGGAATATCGAGGCGTTGCTTGAATCGTGCAAAAACTACGCGCGCCTGTCGAATGCCGAGCGGATCACTTTTGAATATGTCATGCTCAAGGGCATCAATGATAGCGATGCGGCGGCCAAACGCCTCGTAAAGCTGCTCGACGGCATCCCCGCCAAGGTCAACCTGATCCCCTTCAACCCATGGCCCGGCTCGCCCTATGAGCGTTCTGACTGGGACCGGATCGAGAGCTTTGCGGGTATCGTCATGCGCGCGGGCTATGCCAGCCCCGTCCGTCGTCCGCGCGGCGAGGACATCATGGCCGCCTGTGGACAGCTTAAATCCGAGACGGAGCGCGCCCGTAAGAATCCGCGTATGGCGGCGCAGGCGCACTAATCCATAACGTGTAGCGGCAATGCTTCCCAATTTTATCCCCTTGCACGATTGGCCCGATTTGCGCTTAGCTTAAAGCCCGTTACGGATGAAACGAGGTGCGCTATGCGCTTTTCTGCTCTGCCTTTTTCGCTCGCTGCCCTGTTTTGCGCCATGCCTGCCGAAGCGGGGCGCATCCCTGAAGGCACGCGCGGGGTAGAGACGGCGCGGCCTGGCAGCGTTCTGCCCATGCCGGAGCGGGTCAAGGGTGGGCGCGCCGATGCCTTTAGCCTCGGCCTATTGTTTCGTGCCGAAGAAGGGAATCGCAACGCGCAATTCGCCGTTGCCTATGCCCTTGATCAGGGTGTCGGCATCGATGAAGACGATGCGGGTGCGGCTTTTTGGTATGAAAAAGCGGCCCAACAGGGTGATGCCTCCGCCCAATATAATCTCGCCCTGATGTACGCGACCGGCGAGGGCGTGGCGAAGAATGATAATCAGGAAATCCGCTGGTATCTCGCCGCTGCAGGGCGCGGCCATCACCATGCGCAATATAATCTTGCCCTCAAGTTTGACAGGGGTACTGGCATCCCGAAAGACCGTGAAACGGCGTTTTTCTGGTTGAAGGAAGCTGCACAGGGCGGTGGTAGCGACGCGATCTACGCGCTGGCCTTGGCCCATGATACTGGCGGCGGCACCCCCGAAAATAATGTCGAGGCCGTGCGCCTCTACCGCGCGGCGGCGGCAAAGGGCCATGCGGGCGCGCTCAATAATCTTGGCGTTATGTATGCGCTCGGTGAAGGCGTCGAGAAAAGCGATGAGCAGGCCGTGCGCCATTACCGCCTCGCTGCTGCTGCGGGGGATGTGGAGGCCCAGAACAACCTCGCGCGTCGTTATCAGGATGGGGCGGGCACCCCGCGCGATCTGGCCCGCGCCATCATGTGGTACACCCGCGCTGCCGAAAGCGGCTACACGGCGGCGCAGTTCAGCCTCGGCTGGCTCTATGATCAGGGACAGGGCGTGCCGGAGGATAAGGCCCGCGCCCGCCAATGGTATGAACAGGCCGCAAAGGGCGGGCATGTTGTTGGCCAATATAACACTGGCTGGATGAACGAAAACGGTGTTGGCGGCGAGAAAGATCTGGATGCCGCGCAACATTGGTACACCCGCGCGGCGGAAGCGGGCGACCGCGATGCCCAACTTCGCCTCGCCCTCCTGCATCAGTTCAACGCCGAAGCGGGGATCGACATTCCTGCGGCGATTCGCTGGCATCTGGCGGCGGCGGCGCGGGGTGAGGTGTTGTCGATGACCAATCTCGGCTATCTGTTCGATGCGGGACAGGGGGTGCCGGTTGATGCGGAGGCGGCGGTTGCTTGGTACAAACGCGCGGCCAGCGGCGGCGATGCGACGGGCCAATACAACCTCGCTCTCAAGCTGGAAACCGGCAATGGTGTGACCAAGGATATCGCCCGTGCCGTCCATTGGTATCGCCGCGCCGCGCTACAGGGTGAGTCCGATGCGCAGCGGCGCTTGGGCGAGTTATACGCCGAAGGCGAGGGCATCGCGCCCGATCCTGCGCTGGCCTTGGCATGGTTTCGCCTTGCCGCTGAATACGGCGACAAGTCGGATTGGGCGCAGGCGTTGGAGCGCGAACTCGACGCCGGACAGCTCGCCGAAGCCGAAAATCAACTATCGGCGCTCAAGGCGCGCCTCGCCCGCTGACTTGAACCGCGCGCCAGTTGGCCACATATCAAGATTATGGACACCGCGCCCTTAACCCTTGCCGACCTTGATGCGATCCGCATGGAATGCCGCCGTCAGGTTAACCGCCGGGCTGCCATGTCCGGCGTTGTCGCGGCGTTGCCTCTGCCGATGATCGATGCTGCCGCTGATCTGGGCCTGCTCATGCGCTTATTGCCTAAGATTAGCTCCGAATTCGGCCTCACCCCACAGGAGATCGAGCGCCTCGACCCCGAATCCCGCGCTGTCGTCTATACGACGATCAAATCGCTGGGTGATAGTTTCGTCGGCAAGATGGTGACGCAACGGATGCTGATGGCCATCCTCGCCCGCATGGGCGGCAAAGTGGCCAGTAAATCCGTTGCCAAATATGCCCCCATCGTCGGCCAAGCGACTGCCGCCTCGATCAGCTTTTGGCTCATGCGTCATATCGGCCATAAGCATGTCGAGGATTGCTTCAAAGTCGCCCGCGCCCGTACCGAAGCCCGCCTGTTCGGCGAAAAAGCCGTGGTGATCGAGGGCGAGATGGTGCCCTGACCGCCCCCACCATTTTGGCGAACTCACGACACACCCTCGCTTTTGCTGCTTGATGCCTCAACCATCACCCGCAAGTCCCGTTTTCCGGGCTTTCGAGGCAAAAATCTTGGTGTTTCACGTGAAACATTGAGGCGATCTCAATTTCTAAAACTCTCCTAAAGGTTGAAAGTAAGCAATTTCAATAACTTGCAAAAACACCACCCCGCCGATTCATGCGCCCAATTCCACACCCGGCAAGCATAGATCGTCCCTTCGCGCCCCTTGCTCACCGTCCTTCCGTCATTATCAACCAACAGTTGCGCCATGTTTCGTGCAGCTCTTGGCGTGAAATATGGCTGAGGTTTTTCGTAAATCGCTATAGATGCTTCTCTCATTCTGGAATCGGAAAGGTCGGGTATGGCGCGGCAATCCAATATTCTGGGGGTCGATTTCGGCACCTCCAATTCCGCCGCTGGCTATATGGTCGACGGGCGGCCCCGGCTGATCGAGATGGCACCGGGCCGGACGACTCTGCCCACGACGTTCTTCTTCGATTACGAGACGCGGCAGACATTGATGGGCGATCCGGCGAATGAGGCATTGCTGGATGGGGCCGAGGGGCGCTTCATGCGGGCGCTCAAGCGCGTTCTGGGCACGGAATTGATGCATGAAGAACGGCGCATCCTCACCCGGCCCATGACCTTCGTTGATATTATTGGCAGCTTTCTGCGCCAGATAAAGGCGCGCGCGGAGGCCGAGACGGGGCTAACCTTCGACCGCGCCCTGTCGGGCCGTCCGGTCGTCTTTCACGGTATCGACGACCCGCGCGAGGCGCAGGCGGAAGCGGATTTGCGCGCCTGCTATCTGGCGGCGGGGTTTGAGGCGGTGGATTTCATGCCCGAGCCCGAAGCCGCCGCCATCGCCAGCGGCGCGCTGGAGCAGGCGGACAAGACAGGGCTGATCGTCGATATTGGTGGCGGCACCTCGGATTTTTCGCTGTTCCGGTCGGGGGTGGAGGGGGTTACGATCCTCGCCAATCACGGGGTCCGCATCGGCGGCACCGATTTTGACCGCGCCATCAGCATCGACCGGGTAATGCCGATGCTGGGTAAGCGCACCGCATTGCGCAAGATTATGGGGCCGGGCAGTACCGACACCCCCGCCGCCATCTTCAACGATCTGGCAACATGGGAGATGATTCCGTTCCTCTACACCGCCCAGAACCGCCGTATGGTGCATGAGATGGTACGGCTAGCGCGTGAACCTGAAAAGCTAGGTCGTCTCGCTGCCGTGCTGGAGGATGAGTTGGGCCATGAACTGGCCTTCGCCGTAGAGCGGGGCAAGATCGCCGCCAATACCGGCGAGGAACACCCCGAAATAGCCCTTGGTCTGATTGAGCGGGGGCTGTCTTGTCCTTTGCTACCCGAAGCCGTCACCCGCATCCTCGCCCCCTACGCGGCACAGTTAGCCAAAGGCGTGGCTGAGACGCTGCATCTGGCGAATGTTGACGCCGCACAGGTGGACCGGGTGATCTATGTCGGTGGGTCCAGCATGATGTCGATGGTATCCGACACGATGAAATCTGCCTTCCCCGACGCCCAGCATTCCATGTCCAACGTCTTCACCGCCGTAACCGACGGCCTCGCCATCGCTTCGGCGCGGGCGCAGAACGCTCCACATTGACATTCCACCCTCGTCCCCCTTCTCATGCGCCCATGACCGATCAAACCTACTACGCCGCCACCGCGCGCGATTATGCGCCATATCCTGCGCTGCAAGGCGATATCGGGGCGGATATCGTTGTGGTTGGTGGGGGGTTTACCGGGGTCAACACCGCGCTGGAGCTGGCCGAGCGGGGGTATTCGGTCGTCCTCCTCGAAGCGCAGCGCATCGGCTGGGGCGCAACCGGGCGCAACGGGGGGCAGGTGACGGGTTCCCTCTCCGGCGATACCGCGTTGCAGAAACACCTGAGCAAGACGATGGGCAGCGAGGCCGCCGATTTCGTCTGGAACCTGCGCTGGCAGGGCCACGACACCATCCGCGCCCGCATTGCCCGCTATGCCATCGAATGTGACCTGCGCCACGGCCATCTTCATACCGCATGGAAACCCGGTCATATGGCCGAGCTACGCGCCTTCGCGGCTGAGGCCGAGCGGCGCGGCATGGGGGCCGATATTGCCTTGCTGGACAAGACCGAAATCCACGCCCGCCTCGACACCCCCCTCTACCATGGCGGCCTCCTCAATCGCCGCAATATGCACCTACACCCCCTAAACCTTTGCCGCGCTGAGGCCCGCGCTGCGCAGGACCAAAGCACCCGCATCTTTGAACAAACCGCCGTTACCAATATCCACCACGGCGAGCGCCCGGTCGTCGAGACGACAGCGGGCCGCGTGACCGCCGATACCGTCATTCTCGCGGGCGGCGCGTATCACCGGCTTGAACAGGGTGCTTTGGGCGGAAAACTCTTCCCGGCGGCGCTTGGCAATATGGCCACCATCCCGTTGACTGATGCCGAGGCCCGCACCCTGAACCCCGAAAACCTCGCCGTCTACGACACCCGCTTTGTCTTGGATTACTACCGATTGACCGCCGATAACCGCCTCCTCTTTGGCGGTGGTGCCAATTATTCCGGCAAGGCCAGCCCCGATATCGAGGCGAGCCTGCGCCCCGCCATGGAGCGCACATTCCCCCGCCTCGCCGGGATCGACGTAGAATTCGCATGGTCTGGCCAAGCCGGGATCGTCCCTAACCGCGTGCCGATGCTGGGCCGCGTCTCGCCCAATGTCTTCTACGCGCAGGGCTATTCCGGCCACGGCATCGCCACCTCCCATATCGTTGCGGGCATCATGGCCGAGGTGGTCGCGGGCACGATGGAGCGGTTCGACCTCTTCGCCTCCGTCCCCCATACCCGCAATCCTTTCGGCGAGCGGACGGGACAGGCGATGCTGTCCTTAGGCATGTGGTATTACCGGGCGCGCGAGGCTTTGGGGTAGACCTGCATCCGCTCACCCCCTAGCGTCTGGCGCATGACCGGCACGCTCGAAATCCCCGTCTGGCTCGCCGTCCTCGTCGGTATGCTCGGCGTGGCGGGGCTGGTTGACCGGATTGTTGGCCCATCCCTGCGCTGGTTCTTCCACAAGCGCGTTAACCGCGCCATTGATGATCTCAACGAGCGATTATCCCTGAAAATCCAACCTTTCAAGCTGACCAAGCGCAAAGTTCTGATCGACCGCCTCATCTACGATCCCGAAGTCATGGCCGCCCTTGATGAACATGTGCGCGAGGAGGGTGTGCCCCGTGAGGTGGCGGTAGAGCGAGTTGAGCGATATGCCCGTGAAACGGTGCCGTCCTTCTCCGCTTTTGCCTATTTTTCCTTTGGCGCGCGGGTGGCGCGTTTGGTTAGCTGTGCTTTGTTCCGGGTGAGGCTGGGCTATATCGACAATGCCGCCCTGGCGCGCATAGATCCCGCCGCCACGGTCGTCTTTGTGATGAACCATCGCTCTAATATGGATTATCTGTTGGTTACATACCTCGCCGCCAAACGCAGTGCTTTGAGCTATGCAGTCGGCGAATGGGCCAGAATTTGGGGATTGCAAAGCCTAATCCGCTCGATGGGTGCTTATTTCATCCGTCGAAAATCGCGGAACGCGCTCTATCGCAAGGTATTGTCTCGCTATGTTGCGATGGCCACCGAGGGCGGCGTGACGCAAGCGGTCTTCCCCGAAGGATGCCTTAGCTGCGATGGCAATCTACAACCCGCTAAACTGGGCCTGCTTGCCTATATGGCCGAGGGTTACGATCCGGCCACCTGCCGCGATGTCGCCTTCATCCCCGTGGGCCTGAATTACGACCGTGTGCTGGAAGACCGTATTCTAACCGAACGCGGCGAGGATAAACGCTTTAAAGTCAGCCCTTGGGTGTCGATCCGCTTCCTCGCGCGGCTGTCATGGCTGCGCCTGACGGGTCGGATGCACCGTTTCGGCTATGCATGTGTCAGCTTTGGCAAACCCCTGATGCTGTCGGATTTTGCGCAAGGCGATCCGGTCGATGTCGCCGCGCTTGGCGATGAATTGATGCGGCGGGTTGGTGCGGTTATCCCTGTCCTACCGGTCAGCCTCGTGGCGACGGTTATGCGCGAGGCGGATGGTCCGCTCAGCCCGCTGGAGGTGAAAGCCCGCACACAAGCTCTGATGCACGCGCTCATTGCCGCCGGTGCCCATGCCCATATCCCGCGCGAGGATGATGACTATGCGGTTGAGGTTGGCCTACGCATGATGCGGCTACGGAATCTGGTGGTCGAGGAAGATGGCTTGCTCGTCGCTAGCCCTGCGGAAGAGGATCTGCTCGCCTATTATGCGAATGCCATTGCGCATTTGAAGCGCACGCCCTGATGTCATCCTTCGTTGCGCATGCGCTTGCCGGATATGGCGTTGGACGGGGGCAGGGCCGCGCTGTCCTCGTTGCCTGTGCCGTTTTCGCATTGCTGCCCGATATGGATTACGCGCTGCTATGGGGTGCCGGGGTCGAGATTGAGCCGCGCCTGACTCATTCCATCGGTTTTGTGACATTGGCGGCGGGGTTGGCGGCGCTGGTATTCAGGGCCGTGCAATGGTCATCATGGCGGCATGCTGCGGTTCTGTGCTGGCTGGCGGGTTTATCGCATCTGGTGATGGATTGGCTCGTGGGTGTCCATGCTAATCCGCTGCTTTACCCGATCACGATGCAAACCTTCGCTTCGCCGGTCGGAATCTTGCCAAGCGCAGGGCATCCCGATCCGTTCAACCCTTATTTCTGGCGCAACCTCGCCATCGAACTCGGCATCGTTTTGCCTTTGCTGCTCTGGCGATCAAAGGGTGCCATTCGCCTTGCGGGCATCGCAATCTGCACCGTATCGCTGGCCGCTGGATTGTCGCTGACCCGATAAAAAATGCACCCCATCTAAGGATGCATCGTCTTTTTTCTCTACAATATCGCTGCGCCCTATCGACGACTTGCAGCCCCGGACTCGATTCTACTGGATTCACACATCTCGGAGTGTCCATCCTTGTTTGAGGTTGTGATATCGGATGAGTCCGTTGAACATGACGATGGGTCCGGGTTTGCCGTAGTAGCAATTCCATCCTCCGAGCCTTGCGAAGACCCATGCTGCGAA